>CAZWAE010000240.1:0-6053 GCA_964631805.1 uncultured Desulfobacteraceae bacterium
CGAGGCCGACAGCGACGGTACGGTGGTCGCCTTCGTGGTGCAGAGCGTCGGCACCAGTACCCTGAAGATCGGGGCCAGTTCCGGTTCGGCCACGGCATTCGCCGCCGGCACCAACGAACACACCCTTGCAAGGACGTCGTTAACGGCTACTTTTCGAATGATTCATGAGGCACCCTCATGTATTTCGAAGGCTATATTGAAAATTCAAGCTGATGGGATAAGGATACACCAAACCGCCGAATCAAGCACCAATTTTCCAAAACCATCCGGAGGTAGAGCAATATGCAAATTTATTGTCGCGCGAACCCTATGGAAAGATTTGGGGAAACTAGGGGCGCCTTCAATGGGTGCCGGCTATCCGTTCAACATCTTCTGCTTTAGCCCGGCATTTTCTCTGAGGATGTCATTTTGGCGTTTGAGTTCTTCCCTGGCCGCTTTAAGCTCCAAATGGGTGGCGACCCTGGCGAGAACAATGGTCGGGTTAATGGGTTTGGCGATGTAATCTGCGGCGCCCAAAGCGAATCCGGTAAATTCGTCTTCAACCTCTGTTTTTGATGTCACGAATATGATCGGGATCTCCCGGGTCAACGCATGAGATTTGAGTCTGCGGCAAACCTCATACCCGTCTATCCCGGGCATCATGATATCGAGCAGAATCAGGTCCGGAGGCTCTGCGGCAACTTTATCAAGCGCCGTCGGGCCATCCATGGCAATGCGGATGTCGTAGACATCCCCCAGCGCATCCGAAAGGATATCGACACTGATCTCTTCGTCTTCAACAATCAATACGACCTGTTTATCACTATCTGCCGTGGGTGCCATCCAATGATATTTTGTTTAAAAATGTCTCCCCCGGGTGACATCATCCCGATCATTTTCAAGGTCTCTCCACCGCAGGTATCCGGAAGAAAAAGTTGCTTCCCCTGCCCTCTCCTTCACTTTCCACCCAAATGCGCCCACCGTGCAATGCCACCAGCCTTTCCGCCAATGACAGACCCAAACCGGTCCCTTCAAATTTGTGGCCTGCGGAAGACTCCAACTGCTCAAATTCCATAAACACCCGTTCCAGATCCTCGGGTGCAATACCGATCCCTGAATCGGCGACACAGACCTCGACACATTGAAGGTTGACGTGTGAAGCTCGATCGTCGGCCTTCAGAAACCGATGGGAATCCGGCCTTCTTTCCAAATCCTTACGTCTCAGCCGGCAATCGTCAATCCGTGCGCTGATGCGCACATTGCCGCCGGTGTGTGTAAATTTGGCCGCATTGGAAAGGAGATTGAATACCACCTGTTTCAACTTTCTCTCATCTACTACAATCTTCCGGTCTGCCAGCAGATCGGAAACCCTGAGATCCACGCTGATCCCATTATTTATTGCCGTCTCTTTGATAATGATCAGACTTCGCTCCAGAAGCTCCTTGATGTCCACGGGAGACAGATCCAGATCCATCTTTCCGGCTTCCACCTTGGAGATATCCAGGATGTCGTTGATCAGGCTCAGAAGGTGCCGGCCGCTGGCGAGAATATTCTTTGTATATTTTTCCTGTCGGGGGGTCAGGTCCCCGAACATCTTCTTCTCAAGAACTTCCGAAAACCCGATAATGGCGTTCATGGGGGTGCGCAGTTCATGACTCATATTGGCTAAAAACTCGCTTTTGGCGCGGTTGGCGGTTTCAACCTCTTTCATGGCCTTCTGCAATTGCTGGTTCGCCCGGTTGAACTCTTCGGTTCGTTTTTCCACCAGCTCTTCTAGGTGCAGCTGGTATTTTTCTACTTCTCTTTCCGCTGCTTTACGCTGTGTGACGTCGGTCACCGTTCCCTCATAATAGAGGGTCTCGCCGGCGTCATTGCATACCGCCCGGGTATTTTCCGAGATCCAGGCGGTAGTGCCGTCCGGGCGCCGTATCTCCGATTCAAACGCACTGACACGCCGGTCCCTGTCTATCAGACGCTTGAATTCGTCTCGCCGCCGCGGGTCCAGATACAGTTGTGTTTTCAGGTCGGTAATCGCATTCATCAGGACCCGGGGGGATGGGTATCCGTATATTTCGGCCAGAGCCGGGTTGGCGATGAGGTAGCTCCCTTCAAGTGTGGTCTGGAAAATACCCTCGGTGGCATTTTCGAAAATGCTGCGGTAGTCGGCTTCGGCTTTTTGCGCGCGCCTGGCCATTTGTGCGCGGATGGAGATAAATCGCAGCCCGACACTCACGCGGGCCCGCAATTCAGCGGCTGAGAACGGCTTGTGCAGATAGTCGTCCGCACCGGCCTCAAATGCGTCCACCACATCCCGGGTTTCACTTTTGGCGGTCAGCATTAGGATGTAGGAGGATCTGTCGCCGATCTGCTGTCGCACCCGCCGGCAGACCTCTACACCGGTCATTTTCGGCATCATCCAATCCAGAATCGCCATTTTGGGCGGTTCATGCCCTTTTAGCACCTGCCAGGCGTCTGCCCCATCTTCAGCGGTCTTTACATCGTAGCCCCAGTTCGTTAGGTTTTCGGTCAGCACCGTGCGTGAAACGGGATCGTCTTCGGCAACCAGAACGCGCATCTGCTCTCTCCTTGCCCGGATACACCCCTGTTTCCTGTTCATCGGGTTCCTCTTCCTTTGGATTCCCGCACCACCTCCGGATCCGGAAAAGAGAACATCACCGTGGTGCCATCCATCTCAGAGGTTTTAAGCTCAACGGCGCCTCCCTGGGATTTTGCGATCAATCCGGCGGAATAGGTGCCAAGACCCGTCCCCCCGCGTTTGCCGGCGGTCACGTATTTTTCAAAAAAGCGGTCGCGAATATCTGCCGGTACGGCGCGCTGGTTGTGAATGGAAATCGTGTTGATCCTTCCCCTCTTAAAAGCGATGGAGATGGTTTCGCCTTGAAAAGACGCCTCCAGGGCATTTTTAAGGGTATTGGCCAACATTGAATAGAACAGCAGCCGTTCACCTGAAAGGATGAATTCCGTTCCATTGCCGATGGGGCCGCCGTCTAAAATGCAGACTACCGGCACCCCCTTCGATTGGATCAGACCTATATTTTCATCCAGGATTTCGTCGATAATCGGCAGAATGTCTACCGGTACCGGCGCCAGTCGATACATATCGTGCTCCATTTTATACAGATCCAGTGAAAGATTGATCATGCCCAGCATCTTGTAGCCCTGCTGAACGATTTTTTTGAGGTACCCGTTCTGTTTTTCAGAAAGAGTCCCCCCGGAATGGATCATGCGGGGCAGATTGATAATACCGTTTAAAGGCGCTTTCAGGTCATGGCGCATGATGAGATCGATATCTTCCCGAAGGCGCTGGTTTTCACGCAATACCCGGTTCTGCTCTTCCAGTGTTTGCCGGTGTGCGCGCATATGATCGTGGTAGGCTTTCACCTTTACCAGGGATTTGACCCTCGCCTGCAATTCCGTTTTGTCGATGGGTTTGCTCAGAAAATCATCCGCCCCGGCACGAAGGGCTTTGACCCTGTCCTTCGTATGGTCCAGAGCCGTCACCATCACAACCGGGATGATCCGGGTCACATCATCGGCTTTCAGGTGGCTTACGGTTTCATAACCATCCATCTTCGGCATCATGATATCCAGCAGGATGACGTCGGGCGGCGTGGTATCGACCTTTTCCAGCGCTTCGGCACCATCTCCGGCCAGAACCGTTTTGTACCCGAGGGGAAGCAACATGGCCTCCGCCAGGCGCCGGTTTCTTTCTTCATCATCAACGATCATTATGGTGGGAGGAGGGCCCCGCTTGTTTCCGTTCATCGTTTGATGATTCCTGTTCATTTAGGGTTTTTATCACCCCGCCAGCTTGTACAATATGCTCGTGCCGTCATCCTTGTATTTTTCCTTGATGGATAAAATCTCATCTTCAACGGCAAAAAAGGCGTCGACCACCTCGGGATCAAAATGACTGCCGCGGCCCTCCTTGAGGATAAGAAACGACCTTTCCAGTGAAAAAGGATCCTTGTACGGACGCTTGGTGGTCAACGCGTCGAAGACATCGGAAACCGCCACAATGCGCCCGACCAATGGGATCTTTCGACCGGCGAGGCCACCGGGATATCCGCTGCCGTCCCACCTTTCATGGTGGGTCAGGGCAATCACTTCGCCTAATTTGATAAACCCCGCATCGGAACCTTCCAGAATTTTACCGCCGTTCACCGCATGCTGTTTCATGAGCTTCCACTCTTCCGGTTCCAGTTTTCCGGGTTTTAAAAGTATTCGATCCGGGGTACCGATTTTTCCGATATCATGCAGGGGGGCGGCGTATAGAATCGATTCAACGCTTTTCATACTCAACCCCAGTTTGCGGGCCACGGCGGCTGAATAATTGCTCATTCTTAAAATATGGGCGCCGGTGTCTTCGTCCTTGTACTCAGCCGCCCTGGAAAGCCGGTGAACGGTGTCCAGAGAAGCCGCTTTGATCCTGTCAAATGCCCGTTGGAGCTGCCCGGTTTTCTTCCGGACCTCATGCTTCAGTTCTTTCTGGTAATTTTGCATATGATCGTTGTAGGCCTTGATTTTCAAAGAGGATTGCACCCTGGCTCTCAATTCCGTTCGATCCACAGGCTTGCTCAGAAAATCGTCGGCCCCGGCATCCAGCGCCCGGACACGATCTTCCACCGCTGTCAGGGCGGTGACCATTATAATGGGAATGATCCGGGTATCATCCCGTTCCTTCAATCTCCGCGTCACTTCATATCCATCCATTCCCGGCATCATGACATCCATCAGAATCACGTCCGGCTGCATCGCTTTCACTCTGGCGATCGCTTCTTCCCCATTTTCAGCGAACCCGACCTCATAGCCGATGGAAATCAACATCGCCTCCAATACCCGCCGGTTACGGTCCTCATCGTCGACAATGAGAATTCTGTGATTTTTCAGCATACGACGACTCCTTTCTTTTGACGACCGGCCATCTGCCATATCGGAGTATGCCCCCCTGTTGACCGCATGTCACACCGTACGGTTTTCCGCCTCCGGGGCCGGTACCGGAAGGGTAAATGAAAAGATACTCCCCTTTCCCTCCCCTTCGCTGTCCACATGGATTTTTCCCCCGTGCAATTCGACCAGGCGGCGGGTCAGGGCCAGACCCAGGCCGGTCCCTTCACACTTTCGGTCATCGGAATGTTCCAACTGCTCAAACTCATTAAAAACCCGCGCCAGATCCCCGGGGGCAATGCCGATCCCGGTGTCTGCAACACTGACGACGATAGATGGCACATCCTCCTCTCCTCCATCTTTCGCTTCGCCTCCCTTTTGCCCGTCATCCCGCATCAAATCGGCGGTCACGCAGATCTTTCCGTGGTCCGGCGTAAATTTCGCCGCATTGGACAGCAGGTTGAAAAGGATTTGCTTCAACTTCTGCTCATCCCCTTGGAATACAAATTGGGACAGCTTGTCGGGCAACTCCACATTAAGGGCAATTCTATGGTTCATGCACTTCTCCTTGATCATGAACAGACTGTTCTCCAAGAGTGCCTTGATTTCGACTTTTTTGAGATCAAGGTCCATCTTTCCGGCTTCAACTTTGGACAGATCCAGGATGTCATTGATCAGGGCCAGAAGATGTTTCCCCGCTTCATGGATATCTTTGACATACCGGGTCTGTTTGGCATTGAGATCGCCGAAGTATTTTGCATGCAACACCTCCGAAAAACCGATGATGGCATTCAGGGGGGTTCGCAATTCATGGGACATATTGGCCAGGAATTCGCTCTTGGCGCGGCTCATTAAATCTGCCGCCTCCCTGGCCTTCTCAATCCTGCTTCTGCTCGCGACAAGCTCCCTGAAAATAAGATTATAGGGATCGCTGATCCCCGTCACGACGATCGCCCTGTAAATAAGGTAGAAAGAGGCGATTTTAAAATAGTGCCCGACGAGATTTGAAAAGCCGTAATTGCTGATGTAAAAAGTAAACGCCAGTTCCGAGCCGATCGTGAACCCGATGGACCACACCACAAGCTGGAAAACCTTGGGATTGAACCGGTCCTTAAGAGAGATCAGAAAAACGATATCCGCCAGCAGTATGAAGGAGATGATATATT
>CAZWAE010000241.1:0-6011 GCA_964631805.1 uncultured Desulfobacteraceae bacterium
TTCAGCCTGACCACCACGAGCCATCTCAGGTTGTACTCCTGGTCAATATAGCTGAACTCGCCTGTCTTCCATTGGAATGCATGGCAGAAGATCTCCAATATCTGCTTGTAAATGTACCTTTCCAGGATATCGAAGGTGATGTGTCCATCATCCACCAGGACCTTCCCGATGGACTGCTTTCCGGCGGACGCTTTCTTTACGCAGGCCTCTATGACCGATTTGGAAGTCACCCCATCTTCTATTAACAACTGACCCAGACGGGCGGCTTTGAACGATCGAATGGCATAGAGGATATTCCCCTCGAGAAAAAAGATCTGGTATTCCGTGCCATCTCTGGAAATCCTTAAAATTCCCGTTTTATTCTCGTTGCACAGAAGTTGCAGTATCCCCGCCAGAGAAACGGTTTCAAGATGTCCCTTAAACGCCATGGCATAAAACCTTTTCTATTATTTTTGATGCTGCTCCGCCTTTTCCAGCCTCTTTCTGAGATCGAGCACCTCCTCGGTTGTGGATCGCAAACGGCTCGCCAGGTTTTCGGCAAACTCCCTATAAATGATATACCGCAATGCAAAACGGCCCTTGTCGGGAAACCGGCTCACGTCTGAGACGTTGATGGCCATGCATTGCACCTTGTCCACGGCGATCACCGAAGCGGAACTGGCTTTTCCCTCCAAAAATCCCATCTCCCCGAATACATCGCCCACACGCTGCAGTTCCATCAAAACCCTGGACCGTTTTTCAATCTTGATTTTACCGGAAATCAGATAATAGATCCAACCGTCATAACTTCCCTCTTCCAGGATCAAATCTCCCGGAAGGTAATTCCTGATTTCGCTGAGCCTTAGCAATTCCTCCAGGTCGGGTTCCGCCAACGACCGCAAGGCCGGAATCTTTTTTAAGGATTCAATAATTTTAAGATTATCACTGATCCACTCCAGATCCGTCATACCGATCTCCTCCTGTTTCAATGATTCACCGTCAAGAATACCTGTATCGATTAAATTAAATATCACAAACCCGAGGATTAAAAAAGCTCAAGTCTTGCCACCTAAGGCCGATAAATCCATTGGTAACCTGAGAAACGGATGGACTGGGGCATCCCCGGTTTCGAATCGGGCCTGTTCCATGGAATCCTCCGCTCCGTGATCAGGGGTGATCGTTGACAAATGGGACTGACTTGCAGTGTTTTCCACCCTATCCAACCCGACATGGCCGTGACGACGCAATGGACGTACAAGGAAAAATAAAAGAAGCTGAAATGTATTACTCCATGGGGATGCTGAATGAGGCGCTTTCGGTTTATGAGGCGTTGATCGACTCCGGTGTCGAGTCCGCTGCCGATGACACCGAACTCATCAGCGATAAAACCCATCGCATAAGGGATGAGATCTATAAAAGAGAGGAGAACTCCTCCCCCAGACTCAGTTCCCAGGAAATCCTGATGATCAAGCAAACCGTTTCATCCCAGGGCGGAGTGGTGGAACATCTGGACAGTGCCGCCGCCTTCCGTGAACTTGGCCTGTGGGAGGAAGCGGCTGCCGAATATGAAAAAGTCCTTGAGTTCGACCGGAAGAAATTTGATTATGATCATGTGGATATCATCATGAAGTCCATCGGCTGCCTGCTTGAAACAACCCCCATCAGTGAGGTCGTCGAGCGGGCAAGGGTGATGATTAAAAAACACGATATCGACCGCATCGACGATGCCGAGATCCAGTTCAGACTCGGTCTGGAACTGGAGCTTCGAAACGGAGAAAACGAGGCCACCAAACTCTTTGAGACTGCGTACCAGCTGGATCCCAAAAACCTGAAAATAAAAGAAAAAATAAGTGCCGCCCTTTCCGGAAAACCGTCCGATTCCAAATTCAGCTACCTGCTCAACGAAGAGATCGTCACGTCCGATCAATTGCAAAAAGCGCTGGCCATGTCCAAAAAGGGTAAAACCAGCGTCGAGAAAGCCCTGATCGACCATTTTAAAATTAAAAAGGAGGAGGTGGGTAAATCCCTTTCCTTCTACTACCAATGCCCGTTTAAAAGTTTCGATCCTGAATTTCCGATTCCTGTAGAACTGATCGGCCGGCTGAAAAAAGCATTTTTGATCCACTACACCTGGGTCCCTTTGAGCTGGGGCAAGGAGGGTGTGGAGGTGCTGGTCGACGACCCCAACGACCTGCGGAAAACCGACCATATCAAGGCGTTGATGGCCACCGGTAAAATCAATTTCTGCATCGGCATCCGGGAAGATATCATTAAATTTATCAAGCTTTTCTTCTCCTCAAAAGCAGAAGAAACACTCGACACCTCGATGGACAGCCTTGATACCATCATTCCGGATGTTGAATTCGAGGAGGAGGATGAGGTTGAGGAGGAACTGGAATCCATCGACGAATCCTCCAGTCAGGTGGTAAAGTTCGTGGACCAGGTGCTCATTACCGCTTTCAGAAAAAACGTATCGGATATCCATATCGAACCTTCGCCCGTCAGCAAAAGCACCGGTATTCGTTTTCGGATGGACGGTGTTTGTCAGGAATATATACAGGTGCCCAACATCATGGCACCCGGGATTCTATCGAGACTGAAAATTATCGCCAACCTCGATATCGCCGAACGACGCCTGCCCCAGGACGGAAAGATCAAAATAAAACGCAAGGGAATCCCCCCCTTCGAACTCAGGATTTCCACTATGCCCACAGCAGGGGGACACGAGGACGCCGTTCTAAGAATCCTGGCTAAAGCCGGAGCGATGAAACTATCGGATATGGGGCTGAATGAGCGGAACCTGACCATTCTGAAAAAGGTCATTATTCAGCCCTACGGACTGATACTGGTGGTCGGACCTACGGGATCGGGAAAAACGACCACCCTCCACTCGGCCCTTGGCCATATCAACAAACCCGAAATCAAAATATGGACGGCTGAAGATCCCGTGGAGATTACCCAGCCCGGATTGCGGCAGGTGGAGGCAAAACCGATCATCGGTCTCGATTTTTCCCGAATCATGCGCGGGTTCCTCCGCCTGGACCCGGATGTGATCATGATCGGCGAGATGCGGGACAAGGAAACCGCATCTATCGGCGTCGAGGCTTCCCTGACGGGCCACCTGGTCTTTTCTACGCTTCATACCAACAGCGCACCTGAGACGATTACCCGTCTCCTGGACATGGGACTCAATCCACTCAATTTTTCGGACGCTTTTCTGGCGGTGCTTGCCCAGCGCCTGGTGCGCAGGGTCTGCAAGGGGTGCAGCGAGACATACTCGCCATCCGAATCGGAATTTGACGAAATCGTGAACGATTACGATCCTGAACAATTCAAAAAAACCGGAATCACCTACAACTCCGACATGACACTAAGCCGCGGGTCGGGATGCGAACAATGTTCCGGTTCCGGCTACAAGGGGAGAATGGGAATTCACGAACTCATGGAAGGCACAAAGGCGACCAAGAGTTTGATCAAGGCGGAAGCCTCCACCGATGACCTTTTTGCCCAGGCGTTTTTAGACGGGATGGCAACACTGAAACAGGACGGCATCCAGAAGGTATTCCAGGGGTTTACCGATATGGATGAAATCAGAAGGGTTTGTATCGAATAGGCAGAGTCGGCAGCAAGGGGATATAATGGCTAAAAAAGCACTGGTTGTGGACAGGGATTTTTTCTTTGTCGAATTCATGACGGAACTGTTGACGAAAAGAGGATATGATGTCGTTAAGGCTTACAACGGCAAAGAGGGGCTTGAGGCCCTTGCCGGCCTGCATCTCGATTTGATGTTCGTGGACATGGTGATGCCCAAAATCGACGGTTGGCAGCTGATCCGTTGTACCCGGAAAAAGTTCCCTGCACATCCCTTTCCGATCATTGCCGTTTCCGGTTTGATCCTGGAACAATTGGATGACATGGACAGGATCGGAGCCGATTATTGTATCGCCAAAGGCCCCCTGAACAAGATGAGAACCCTTTTCGATGGTTTTATGGAAAAACTCGAAGCCTGTCCCGTTCCCGGAGACCGGGATCAGCGGATCTTTGATCTGGGCAACCTCTATCCCAGGCGTGAATCGATGGCGCTGATTGAGTCCCTGCATTTTAAAAAAGCGATCCTTGAGAGTATCGGCCTTGGCGTACTGGTGGTCGACGGAGATGGAAGGATTCTGGATACGAACCCCATGGCCCTCAATCTGTTGAATTTCTCCGAAGCCAATATGCTCAATCGGCCGGTCCACAGGGTGTTTCCCCCCGAGGAAAGGGAAAAAATCACAGATGCGCTGACCCGGATCACGGAGAAACCGGAAGATGGGAAGGTGGAGGTATCGATTCGCCTATACTCCCAGACGATCCGGCTTGCCTTTACCCAACTCCGGATCGACCGGGAACAGATGGGCTGGACGGTGGTCATGTGGGAAGAGCGCCCATGAGTCATTTATCATTCATGGCAGGAACTCGGTACCGGCCTGCCCTTTGAGGGCTGCCTCTATGTCGGCGATGGAGGTGATGAGGGCGCGGTTGCCGGATTGACCGACAAATTCCAAAGCCGCATCGATCTTAGGCTGCATCGTGCCGGGCGGAAACTGACCCTCCCGGATGTAACAAGACGCCTCATCAGCGGTGAGCGATTTCACCAGACGCTGCCTGGGCGTACCGAAATCGAGCATCACCCCCTCCACGTCGGTGGCGATGACGAAAATATCCACCCCCACCTCCCGGGCCAGGCAAGCGCTGGCCCTGTCCTTGTCGATTACCGCATCCACCCCGTGAAAAGCCCTGCCCTCCCGTATCACCGGGATGCCGCCGCCGCCGCAACAGATCACTACAAACCCCATCTCGATCAGCCGTTTGATCTCCCTTTTCTCCACGATGGTGACCGGACGGGGGGAGGCCACCACCCGGCGGTATCCTTTGGCAGTTGCAGCGGTGGGGTACGCCACCGCGGCAGCCGTCTCCGCTGAAAACGCGGGGCCGATGGGTTTGGTGGGATTCTGAAAGGCCGGGTCGTTCTTATCCACCACTACATAGGTGATCAGGCTCACCAGGGGTTTGAATGGGATCCCCAGGGCCATCAGCTCTCCATCCAGGGTGGATTCGATCATGTAGCCGATCTGCCCCTCGGTCTGGGCCACCAGGATCTCCAGGGGGAGTTTGGGCACCTCATCGCAACACTCCTGCTGCAGCAGCAGATTGCCGACCTGGGGACCATTACCGTGGGTGATAATGACCCGGTAGTCGGCCGTGAGGTGCGCAATCTGGGCGATAGGCACTTTCAGGTTGGCAAACTGCTGTTGGATGGTGCCCTCCTGACCCTTTCGAATCAGGGCGTTGCCCCCCAACGCCACCATCAGGATCGGTTTCGTTTTCCGGTTAGATCCCATGTTACGAGTCCGCCCCGAGCATTTCACCAATCAACGCTTCCAGGGCGGGCCGGCTGTTGTCCTTGTACTCGTAGCGGATGCGCAGACAGGGCTTGTCGATCTTCACCAGCTGGGTCAGATCGATGGGAGTGGCCGCCAGCACCAGATCACAGTCGGTGGCGTTGATGGTGGCCTCCAGGTCGTGCACCTGCTTTGCACTGTAGCCCATGGCCGGCAGCAGGGTGCCGATGGCGGGATAGCTTGCAAAGGTCTCCTTGAGGGTTCCCACCAGATAGGGTCGCGGATCCACCATTTCCGCCGCTCCGAACCGCTGGGCCGCGATAACACCGGCACCGTATGTCATCTCGCCATGGGTGAGGGTGGGGCCGTCCTCCACCACAAGCACGCGCTTGCCCTTGATCCGGCCTGCATCTTCGGCCAGCACCTCGGAATCGGCCAGCACGATCTTGGCTTTCGGGTTGTTTTCCGCGATGGTGCGGCGCACCGCCTCCACCGCCTCGGGTTCGGCGCTGTCCACCTTGTTGATTATGGCGATATCGGCCATGAGCATATTGGTTTCCCCGGGGTGATAGGCGGTCTCGTGGCCGGCTCGGTGTGGATCGAAAATCACGATGTTGATGTCGGGTTTGTAAAACGGCGTATCGTTGTTGC
>CAZWAE010000242.1:0-5987 GCA_964631805.1 uncultured Desulfobacteraceae bacterium
GTGAGAGCCAAGTATCTATTATAGCACAACCGGATCATTTTAAAAATGGTTCGATCACCAAAAAAATATGATTGAATTATGAAGAAGATGGGATAAGATACCATGTTTCTGAGATCTTCATCATAGCGATTAACAGGAAATGAATAGTATTGCCATCATCATATTGGTCGCCATTGTTGCGGATGCTGTCATTAGTGCCGCGGCCGACTTTCTCAATCTCAAGGTGCTCAGAGGTGATCTTCCCGGCGTTTTCAAGGATGTCTACGACCCGGAACGGTATGCCCAATCCCAGGCTTATTTGAAAGTGACCACCCGTTTTAATCGGATTGTTTCATTGTTCAGCGTGCTGTTGTTGCTGGTTTTCTGGTTTGGCAAGGGATTTTATCTGCTGGACCGATGGGTCGTCTCATTGCAGGTGGGACCGGTTCTCAGCGGGCTTCTCTACATCGGGGTGCTGCTTTTTTTAAAATTCATCCTGACATTGCCTTTTGGCATCTATGACACTTTTGTGATTGAGGAACGTTTCGGGTTTAACAAAACGGACCCCAAAACCTTTATTGCGGATCTGTTCAAGGGGATGGGGCTGACCATTCTTCTGGGCGGCCCCCTGCTGGCAGGGATTTTATGGTTCTTCGGAACGGCAGGGGGGAATGCCTGGTGGATCTGCTGGGTGATCGTAACGCTTTACCTGATGGGTGTTCAGTTTGTGGCCCCCACCTGGATTCTGCCTATTTTCAACAAGTTTTCCCCCATTGAGGAGGGCGATCTTAAAAAGTCCATTATCGCATATGCAAGCAGCATCGATTTCCCCCTGGAGAATGTTTTCGTGATGGATGGCTCACGCAGAAGTTCAAAGTCCAACGCCTTTTTTACCGGATTCGGGAAGCACAAGCGCATCGTTCTCTTCGACACCCTCGTCGCCCAGCACTCGGTGGGAGAGGTGACCGCTGTTCTCGGCCATGAGATGGGCCACTATCGGAAAAAGCACATCCTGAAGATGCTGGTGCTCAGTACAATCCAGACCGGGGTTATGTTTTTGCTGCTGTCTGTATTTATTTCGGAACCATCCTTGTTCGAGGCGTTTTACGTCGAGGGAAAATCGGTCTATGCAGGGATCGTTTTTTTCAGCATGTTGTATGCACCTGTGGCCTTTTTCACGGGAATCCTGCTGAACATGCTGTCCCGTAAAAATGAATATGAAGCGGATCGGTTCGCCGTTACCACCACCCGCGACCGGGAGTCCATGGCCGGTGCTTTGAAAACGCTTTCGGTTCAGAACCTCTCAAATCTTTATCCCCATCCCTTTTATGTGTTTCTCCATTATTCACATCCACCCGTAATGGCACGTCTTTCCGCCATAGCAAAAGTTCAGGTGGAATAGATGTCCGGTCCGCCAAAGCATATTCTGATCATCAGCGATATCGAAGGCAGTTCCCGTTGCCGGTGTTACCAGGCGTCGGCATTTATGGATGCCGGGTGGCCCGAAGCCTGTCTGGGAATGACCCGTGATGTTCATGCGGTTGTCAGTGCTCTTTTCCAGTCAGGTGTCGAACAGGTGACAGTAAAGGATTTTCACCGCACCGGATACAATCTGTTGCCGGAGAAGATCGATCCGAGAGCCCGCCTCGTACAGGGATATCGGCAAGGTCCCATACCGGGGATTGGTGATCCCGGAAGCGCTGATGCCGCTATGTTTCTGGGAATGCATGCCGCTTCCGGAACCGGGGGATTTTTGGCCCACACCCTGACCTCGCGAATTGGACGCCTGGAAGTAAACGGTGCACCGCTGACCGAAGTGCAGCTGTTTTCAGCCTCCCTGTCACCGTATCAAATCCGCCCCCTGTTTTTTTCGGGATGCCCCATCGCATGCCGACAGGCAGAGCATGCCATCGGTGGTATCCACACTTTCCCCATCAGCAAACCCGACGTTTCCGGAAGGTTGGCGATCCGGGGTTGGCGCAGGCAGCTTGCCGCAGAAGCCGTGTCAGCCCTTTCCAACCGTTCCGCCGTACCGTATGATCCCACAGGACCTTTTGTTGTCCGCGTGTCCTTGCGGGAGGGGCAGGAGGCGGCCCGCAAAATTGCCCTGCGCTGGCAACTTGACCGAAGTGGGGCAGATCTTTTTTTCAAGGCGATCGATACTGCGGAATTGTATCATGCCTTGATTCGCATCTGCTACCTGACACCTGTGACCGAAAGGCTCCTTCCCATTGCGCTGCCATTGTTCAATTTAAGGGGACGGCTGGGATTGATGTGGGTCCGTCACCGGCTTCGGCACCGGTTTATCCGGCATGCCGGGCATCACATGTGAATTTATTGAAAGAGGTTAAACCGGGAGATGAAAAAGATCCGTTTTGATATCCACCGTTTTATGTCCGTCCTGAAAGAACAGTATCAGGGTTGGAATGCCCCCAGCATTACACTGATCTCGATCAGCGGTGCGTCTCCCTTTGAAATTCTTGTCTCTACGATCCTGTCTTTGCGAACAAAAGATGAAGTAACCACGGCTGCCGCCCGACGTATTTTTAAAAAGGCGCGGACACCCGAAGCACTGGTGAAACTGGATGAAGAGACCATCCGGCAGCTCATCTATCCGGTGGGCTTTTACCCTACCAAAGCCACCAGACTAAGGGAGATCAGCCGGATTCTCCTTGAACAATTTGACGGAAACGTACCTGACAGCATTGATGAACTGCTTAAACTTCCCGGTGTCGGCCGCAAAACCGCCAACCTTGTACTGGTGGAAGGGTTTAAAAAGGACGCCATCTGTGTGGACACACATGTCCACCGAATTAGCAACCGGTTGGGTTACGTTCATACCAAAACCCCCGATAAAACGGAATTTGCACTGAGGAAAAAGCTGCCTCGAAAATACTGGATCATATATAATGAGATATTAGTGGCATTCGGCCAGGTGATCTGCCGGCCGGTATCTCCGTATTGCAGCAAATGCCCTGTGACGGATTTGTGCAATAAAATCGGTGTCGGCAGGTCCAGGTAAGATGGTTAATGGGTTGTGGGTTAAGAGTTGCGGGTTGTGGGTTAAGAGTTGCGGGTTGTGGGTTAAGAGTTGCGGGTTGTGAGTTGTGAGTTGAGGGTTCGGGCACAGGTTGGGTTAAACGGGTAATCGGGCTGGACATAGGAAAACGCACAGTTAGGGAGATTCAATGAAGCCGAAAAAAATCAGGCTTGTTTCATGGAACGTCAATGGGATGAACGCGGTGATGAAGAAGAATTTCAAGGAGTCACTTGCCAAACTGGATGCGGATATTGTGGCACTCCAGGAAACCAAGCTGCAGGAGATCAAGCTCACGCCGGAAATGGAAGAGATGGAAGGATATACATCCTATTGGGCGTTTTCAACGGTGAAAAAAGGCTACAGCGGTGTTGCCGTTTATTCGAGAGTGGAACCGAAGGTGGTGAGGTACGGCATTGGCAAACCGGTATATGACAACGAGGGGCGGATCATTGAAATGGATTTTGGTGATTTTGTTTTGTTTAACGTTTATTTTCCCAATGGCCAGATGAACGATGAGAGGCTGCGGTACAAAATGGATTTTTACACCGATTTTTTTGCTTATGCCGAGGAATATAAAAAAATCGGGAAGGCCGTGATAGTAGCAGGGGATTACAACACTGCGCACCATGAGATCGACCTGAAAAACCCGAAAGCCAACGAGAAGAGATCCGGGTTTTTGAAAATTGAAAGAGAAGCGCTGGACAAGATCCTGCAAGGTGGATATGTGGACAGTTTCCGGCATTTTCACCCAGACGCCGTCCGCTACTCCTGGTGGTCTTATCGGTTCAGGGCAAGGGAGCGAAACGCCGGATGGCGTATCGATTATTTTTTCGTTACCCGGAACATGATTGAAAATGGATGGATCGATAGCGCCTATATTGACAACGAGATCTATGGATCCGACCATTGCCCGGTGGGGTTGGAGGTAA
This sequence comes from uncultured Desulfobacteraceae bacterium, assembly GCA_964631805.1. Lineage (GTDB taxonomy): Bacteria > Desulfobacterota > Desulfobacteria > Desulfobacterales > CAZWAE01 > CAZWAE01. Next base: position 3,949 of record CAZWAE010000242.1, read on the forward strand.
ACATCTCAAAGGCCCGATCCTATGGCTAATCCGGGTTCCCCTGACGCCCCTTTCCATCAACGGACCGCTTGGTTAAGATGGGATCGTAAACCGAGCGTTAAAATCAACCTCATTTTCGACAAGATCGATCCCGCTTGCCGAGATGGTTATCGAGCACGCAATGTATGGGGGGGTATCGATGGATTTGCCCAGTTCCACCCATCCGCTTTTTTCCAGGTAGACCAGATTCCAGTTCAGCGTAGCGGCGTCTGTCCCGCACGCCTCTTCGATGGTAAGGGGCTCCATGGTGGCATAAGGGAACACCTTGAAGTTTTCATAGAGGGCATGGAGTATGCAACCCCTGAGAAGGAAATGCGCCTCAATTTTGTGTTCCTTTTGCCGTTTGGTCACGATATTTCCTCTGCTGTATGACGGATCCGCTGGGCTCCTTTCGAAGCGAATTCGTCCGTTTTCAAAATACGGATCTGAACCTAAAAGAATGCCTGGCTATCCGATGTGTGCTTTCCCTTCACTTAGGGTTCGCTCAAAAATAAGTTCGCAGAATTAGGTGTTCAGGCGCCCGGCTGGCAAGGCGCGAAAACGTAAGATATATCGGGATATTTCGAGTTTTCGCAACGCCGCCAGACGGGATGGATGGGCGCCAAAAATGTGAAATTATTTTTGCGCGAGCCCTCACATTTTCCCAGAGAATTCATCCGTCCGGACCGGATTCATCGACCCAGTCGCATCCCACCCTCCATTTATTGAATTTTTGGTGCATGAGAAAGGCCAGCCAGAGCTGTTCCAAAGAGAAGAATTGCTTTCCGGGTTCAACCTGTTCATTGCCATATCCGGCCTTGGTCCAATTGAAAAATTCGAGCGTCACACTGTCGTAGGTTCTGCCGGCGATCTGAGCCATTTCAATCAGCTGGTCCTGGCGCGGCAGCCAGACGGATTTAAGTAGTTGAATGAGATTGCCGGTGGTGGAGATTTTAAACCCTTTTTTGATCTTGGATACCTTGGAATCCTGACACAGCCAGCAGCATATTTGGTCATCGGCATCCACATAAAAATCGCCATGGGACGGTTCCCAGCATTTTTGAATTTCACGGGCACTGGTACAAAGATCGATATAATCTCGACTTCTATCCATTCAAAGTGCCATCCCTAAAAACTGATGACGCCAGTTGCATTGAGGGTGTACGTTTTGGTACCACTGCCATGAAATGCCGTCAGCGACAAGGTGGATTCGGTTCCGGAAACCACGGAGAGCGTTACGTTGGTTGAGGATTGATACCCGTAAGACTGAAGGATAGCAGGGGTGACCGAACCGGCTTGGTAGTCAGTAAAGTAGGACTGGGCCGCGGTATAGGCGTTCTTGATATCCGCGTTGGCCGTTGCATCGTATCCTTTTTGTCTATACGACATAAAATTCGGAACGGCAATGGCCGCCAGTATGCCGATAATGGCGATGACGATCATCAGTTCGATGAGCGTGAAACCGGTTTCGTGTTTTATTGCCGGCAGTCGGTCATATACGTGGGAAATCGTGTTATCGGTCAGGTCCATTTTAACTCCTTATCTGATGGGATCATGCTCAAACCTTCTGGCCGCAGGATGTACAGAATTTAGCATCCGGTGGCAGAATGACACCGCATTTTGAACAATTCAGAGTGGTTTGCCTCAGACTGATTTTTAACTTGGTCTCCGTCATGATGGCTTTGATCTGATTTTGAGTGAGGTTGACCTGTTTTACGAAGGCCAGCATCTCTTTTTTTTCCGGAGGCGTCAGTTCGCCGTCGATCATGGCCACTAAAAGCATATCCTCCAGGTTGCGGATCTTATCCGAAAATCGTCCGACCGGCGTCATCTGGTGCCCCTCTTCGGCCACCTTTTTAAGCGCCTGGGCCAAGTGGTTCTCCTCCGCCTGTAAGTCCTTACAGATTTTACCGATGGCATCCTGTTCGCCGGGATGCAGTTTACCATCCAACTGGGCGATCTTAACAATATTGGCAAGATAGGTTATCACCAGGTCGGTATTGATCATTTTATACCCCTTT
>CAZWAE010000243.1:0-5961 GCA_964631805.1 uncultured Desulfobacteraceae bacterium
CAAGGTTCACCGGGATGCCGAGATATCGGATATGGGTTCTGAGATACCCGGGATATTCCATGCTGCGGCTGTATAAACCTTTGCGTTGCTTGAGATGCAGGATCACTTCGGTGCCGGATTTTTCAGATCTTTCCAGCGGTCTGACATCGAAATAGTCCTTCAAGTCGGTGATGGTGATCACCAGCCCTTTGCTTCCCGTTTTCTTGGTTTTGATGACAATCCGTTCCGCCACGATGAAACTGGACAGAAATCCGATCCCGAATTGGCTGATAAAACCGACATCGAGCCGCGGATTCCGTTTTATGGACCGGACCTCCCCGGAACGGTAAAAGGAGATACCGATGGACAGAAAATATTTTTCGATCCACTGCCTGCTCATGCCGATACCGTTGTCACGAACAGTGATGATACTGATGTCCTTATTGAAGGAGATGGATATCTCAGGCTTGTAATCACCTTCGGTCAACATTCTAAGACGGCAGGCGTCGGCAGCGTTCTGGATCAGTTCTCTTAAAAAAACGCGTTTGTCCGAATAGAGGCGATTGCCCATAAAGAGCTGCAGTGCAGCGGATGAATCAACGGCGAACTTCATATCCACCGGTGCATAGCCATCGGGTTCGATTTCATAAATCACATCCGAGTGCAGAAACCGGGGGGATACCCGTTGATTGATCTCTCCGAGCAGGGATTGTACCGCTCGTTCATGATGCTTCAAGGCCCTGTGAACCTCCGGATGACGGCATTTTATCTTGATCCGGATGGTGCCGGACAAATAGGGGTGGGCACCTGTCTCGATAACGTCAAAATGGCTCGCCAGTTCGGCCGGGCTTAAACCATTTGGGGGTCGCAACTGCTGCCACACCGCCATTGCCGTTGCCGGAGCTTCAAGGTCCAGCACCTTGGCGAATCGAATACAAGCCGACATCAGGGATGTTTCCGGGTGACCGTCTTCCGGATTCCCATCGGCGGTGCGCAAATCATTGGATCCGGGGTGACAGATCCCGGCAATGATCTCGGCCTGATCCTTGGTGCCGATTCCAAGTTCCCGCCAATTTTCAAGCAATCGTTTACTGGATGCCGCCATGATGACATCAGTTGCAGCGGAGATTTCCGCGTCGATCCTTACGTCTTTCAGGTCTATGGGCCCGCCGTTTTCCATGCCCCAACCGATGTCGCAAAGATAGGCCGAGGCATGTAGATAAAAAACGCTCCATCCATCCCGGTTCAGTACTCCCTTTTGTTCCTCGTCCAGAAGCCATGTGTCCATATGATTGAGCATCCGAGTGCCCTGGACGCTGGGATAGTACTCGGGGAAACCGTGGTTGCCGACCGGAGCGTGCTCGGCCAGTTTTCGGACCGAATCCTTTATGGCCCCAAGTGTCCGTTCCAATTCCGAATCTGTAATTTTTTTCTTATTCACCATGATTTGATATTGATTCCCTATTGTCTCCGTATGATTTGTGATGATTCATGAAAAATGGGACCGGTTTCTTCATTCGTCAAATGAGGGGCCGTTATCCGGGGAGACTTCCGGAATCGACAATATCAACTTTTTTACCGATTCCCTCCTTGATCGCACACCCATTCGCTGTTAGAAGAACCGGGCAGTTGCTGCGGCTTTTTGGCGCAGCCCGGCAAGATTTTTAATTCGACCACACCGGAGAAAAGGTTCCGCATTCCGAAAGAAACCCAATGATGATTAAGGACGATTCCAATGATACGGTCATACCCTTTAAAGGGTTGCTCACCATCTGCTGCCTGGTGACATTCGGTTCCTATTTCACTGTATCCATGCGTCTGCCGGTGGTTCCCCTTTACGCGTTGGATTTCGGTGTGACCACAACCCAGGTCGGCATCATCAACGCCGCCTTTTACCTGATGGCAGGGATGCTTTCCCTGCCATCGGGGATGTTGTCCGACCGCTTCGGGCGCAAACCGGTGGCGCTTTCAGGATCCATTATCCTTTGCGCCGGCATGTCGCTTCTTTTTTTCGGGTCCTCCTTTGCCCAACTGGCGGGAATCTATCTACTGCTGGGTACCGGTCTTGCCGCCTTTGGCCCCACCATGATGTCCTGGGTGGCGGAGGTGACGCCGCCAACCCATCTGGGCCGTGCATACGGCTGGTACACGACGGCCATTTTCTGCGGACTCGGACTGGGACCCGCCGCAGGGGGTGCTCTGGGACAACGGCTGGGTCTGAAATCGGTTTTTTTAATTGCCGCATGCCTGTTGGCCGTAAATTTATGGGCGGTTAAACGATTTCTCCCCTACCAGAGGCGTAGCAGCGTTAACCGGGAGGGACGCGGGATATGGCGGGAGAATTTGGGCGAAATCATGAGCAATCGCCCATTGGTGGGGTGCTGGGCTTTCACTTTCGGCGCCAGTATCGTCTCGGGCATGTTTTTCACCTTCATGCCCTTGCACGCCAGGGGACAGGGCCTTTCCGTCGGAGAGATCGGATTGATTTTTTTTATTCAGGCGCTTTCCAACGCGCTTTTCCGCATTCCCTTCGGTGCCTTCAGCGATCGTGTCAGGCAACGGAAATATCTGGTGCTCTCCGGCACATTATTCGTGACCCTGTCCATCATGGGATTTTCATCCGCAACACATTTCCTTCAATTCCTTTTCCCCGCACTGGGCCTGGGGGTGAGCATGGCTGTCGCTTTCACCGCCGTCGGGGCCCTCATCTCAGAAACCGCTTCGCCGCATTTCAGGGGATTGGCAATGGGAGGATACAACAGCAGCATCTATTTCGGTATGATGACCGGCTCCATTGGCCTTGGCCCCGTTCTCGAATGGACGGGGTTTGCAGGAGGGTTCATTGCCACAGGCCTGATCAATCTACCATTTATTCTGATCTTTACATGGTTGATGTTTGGATATCAGCAAAAACCGGAAGGGATTGCGGGGACTGCCGAAAAGGCATGAATGCCTATTTTTTCTTTATCCCGCGGTATACCCATACCAACAGCCATCCCATGGCTACCGGAACGATACCGGCATAGACAAACAGGGCTACATCCTTTTTCCAGGGCTGGAGGATACCGGAGCCGATTGTCAGATAGACAGCCGAGGCCGCCAGACCCATCCGCATTTTGCCGGACATTTCGATGCCGGACGATTTATTTCCCGCCCCCGATTTTCTTGGCAGCATCCGCGGAATAAAAAAAACAAGCAGCACCAGAACCACAATAACCAGAATTTCCTGAAGCCCGGACATCTTACCTCCCTCTGAAAGTTCTGCGTTGGTAGCACAAATTAACAGTTAAGACAAGATGGTACGTCCGTTCGCAGGAACTACCGACTCTCGTTTTCCGGAGCCGAAAGGGAAGATTACAAAGCAATGGGATACCGTTTCGATAGAGGTCCTTAGAGTGCAAGAACAGAGTCGATCAATCTTCTGGCGATGCTGATTTTGGGAGGGATCCGGGGAAGCGCATCCCTGGAAAACCAAGAGGCTTCATCGATCTCAGCGTTGTCCACGGTAATCTCGCCTCCGGCATACGCCGCTACAAAACCGATCATCAAAGAATTGGGAAAGGGCCATGGCTGGCTGCCGAAATACCGGAGATTTTCAATAGAGATGCCGACCTCTTCGAAAACCTCCCGTTTTACGCACTCCTCCAACGTTTCTCCGGGCTCGACAAATCCTGCGAGAACGCTGTAAAAGGGGAGTCGGAACCGTTTGTTGCGGGCAAGCAGGATCCGGTCCCCTTTCAAAACAGCAACGATAACGGCAGGACAGAGACGGGGATAATTCACAAGTCCGCATTGCCTGCAGATTTTGGCCCGTTCATCGGCTTTGTTTTCGGTGGGGTTTCCGCATTTTCCGCAGTAACGATGGGTTCGGTCCCAGTCCATGATCTGGTTTGCCAGACCGGCTATTTCAACCCATTGAGCACTCATTCCGCCAAACAGTGCCCTGATATCGATCGCTTGAAACCCACCCGGAATCGGTTCCTCCGGCTGAAGATCGGCGGCACAGCATAGTCGTCCCTTCATCTTACCCAGGACCTCTTTCCGGTGAACTTCTATAAGAAGGGGTGCCACGTCGTCTGCTTCGGGAATTCGATAACCCCGGTCCGTGGATTGGATGAGAAGCCGGCCATTTTGAAATAAAAACCAAAACGCCTGCTCCGCCATCTCATCTTGAGAATTGAAACCGGGCTTAAACATGAATTGTTTTATGGGCGTTTTTTGTTTCCCGGTAGGATTTCATTATGCAGCGGATCGGGAAATCGGGTAAACTGAGATAAGGTTTGGATGAGTCTATAAACGCCGCTACCATTCCTCTCAGGATGTTATCTTTTTCTTTTTTGTCAACGAAATTGCGCTCCACTCTTTTTTCGAATACCGCCTTGTTCCCAATCATTTCGACAATGGCATCGCGAGACGGTTTTCCCGTGAGGTGATCCGTCAAGTCGACATCTTCCACCATCACCTCAATGCGTGCCAGCATGACAACCTGCCATCTATCTGCGGCCAATTTTGTGGACTTATCAAAAAACTCAAGTCGTAGGCCATTTTCAAGTTTTAAGTTTTTTATCAGTAGTTTAGAAGTCATCTCAGGCGACACGAAAATCAGGTTTGCCTTTGCGGCGACGGATGATTTTTGTTCGGCCGGCCAGAATGCTTACCGGCATTTTTTTCTCTTTTAGCTCATTTTCCTGGGCAAACAATCTGTGCAGTTTCAGGTCAAGCAGTTTTCTTTTTGATTCTTCCATCTATCCTTCTCTTCCGTTTGGGTTGTTAATTAAATGGGTAATACTTTTTCCCGCCCGCAAACAAGTTGGCACTTAAAGCGTCACATCGCTTCACAACAACAAATGCAATTTTGACTTTATTGACGTCGATCGGGGGCTTTTTCGGGTAATAAACTCAAATATTGGGGTACATGCCGCATTTTTGCGGGGAGGCAGGAATCCTGCGTACAACGGACACCAATTTTTCCGACAGCGACAGGGGTATATCCCACTCATCGGGGCTTGGCAAGACTTATTTGCGTATTTAGGATTTTTTCATGGCATCTTTGCACAATTAAGGTTAATAGACCGTTCAAAACACACAATATAAGGTTGAAAACCACGTAAACATGCGTGGAAACATACGAATCGGCACAGAAACGTTCTCTTTGAATAGGTCAAAACGAATGCCGTCAAAACAGACACCTCAGCTTTACATGGCCCCAATGAAGGGGTTTACAGATTATATTTTCAGAAACACCTTCGCCGACCACTTTGAAGGATTCGATCTGGCGATCGCCCCCTTCATTGCCAGCAAACGGGATGCCGTGATCAGGCCCAAGTATGTCAAAGATCTCCTGCCCGAAAACAACGCCGGACTGCCGGTGGTTCCCCAAATCCTGAGCAAATCCGCCGAAGATTTCATCCGTCTCTCCAACTGTTTTTCAGATATGGGATACGCGGCAGTTAACTGGAACCTGGGTTGTCCCTACCCCACAGTGACCCGAAAAAAGCGCGGTTCTGGGTTGCTGCCGCATCCGGATCGGATCCACCGGTTTCTGGATTTTGTGATGCCGCGCGTCCGGGGAACGTTCTCCATCAAAATACGACTCGGATGGGAGAAAGCGGAGGAGATTTTCAAGCTCATTCCGATTTTGAATCAATATCCAATCTCGGAAGTGATGATCCATCCCAGAACCGGAGTCCAGCGCTATGACGGCGTGGTTGATTTGGGGGCTTTCGAGCGGTGCGTGGATTTGATCGACCACCCGGTGGTTTACAACGGCGATATCAAAGCAAAATCGGACTTCTTACGCCTGTCACGACAATTTGACTGGGTAAACCGCTGGATGCTGGGACGCGGCTGCATGGCCAACCCCTTTCTGCCTTCGATCATCAAGTCAGGAGCGGATGAAGTCGAAGACAGGATACCGAAAATGATGCAATTTCACGAATCCCTTTTCCGTGCTTACCAAACGGTTTTGGATGGACCCTCCCA
>CAZWAE010000244.1:0-5945 GCA_964631805.1 uncultured Desulfobacteraceae bacterium
GGTGATTTTTCTCCCTTCAACTCTGATGTCAGCAGTACATAATCTGCCATACCGGGAGATATCTCATCATCTTGAAGTACCACAACAGAAGGCTCACGGGTTCTTCTGGACAAACGCGCGGGAATCCCGTATCTTTTTCGAATGTGCCCATTGCCGGCGAGAATCACAAGGCTTTTTCCCGGATGGTCGGACAGAAACCTGTACGCCGTTTCTGCCATACCCTCATCCCAAAGCACTTGTGCCTGAAGGAAGTGATCGAATTTCTTCAATTCCGTCTGCTGCCCGTGCAATGAAAACACAGCGCGCAGATCGTCCCGGTAGTCACCATCCGTAAAATCAAGTTGGACCGGCAGGAGCTTTTTCTCCCTATCCGACAGGTTCTCGATCCCTTCACGGGCAACTTTCCTGGAGAGATTCCCCTCTATGTTGAGGGCGACCAAGGGGATCCGGTTTTGTTTCAGATAGTCAACAAGGGGTTTGTAAAGATTGTAATCATAGCGCCATTTAAGGTAGTATTCCGACTGTTTGAGAAAGCTGCTCTCATCGATCTTACCGGCCATGTAGGCATCGATGGACTTCTGATAGGGCTTCTGGAACATCTCCATTCCGACACCAAAACGGACACCGCTGTCAACCAGTTTCTTTATAATCCGAAGCTGATTGTTGTGATGGGCGTGTTTGTCATGCTGCTCTCCTACGAAAATAATGCGATAGGTAAGCAGATGATCCAGAATCTCATCCAGAGTGGACATTTTTTCCGGTTTCACCGCAATGGTTTCAGGCCTCACCACAACTGGAATCCCATCCGGGGTATGGTCAATCTCTTTGAGACTCATCTCGCCGTCGGAAAAGGCCAATTCCGAATAATTACCATAATGAGACAGCTTCCGCGCAACCGCTTTTAACTGTTCTCGGTTGCGAAGGTGAACCAATAACACCCGCTTTGCGGAGTTAAATGGATTCGCATGCATTTTTAGGCGCACTCCCTCTTCTGGGATTTTTCCCCCGCCAAGGAGCATGTTTGCCACCGGGTTGTCATAACCGGCAATCACCAGCGTCTCTTTTTTAATCTTCCCGAAACTCATTTCATCCGGGGTGATAAATGTGGCGTGCTCTACGCCCAGAGCGCGCATAAAATCCCGATAAAGTACTTTTTTTGCGGATGTCACAACAACCGTCGGATGTTCGGAGCCCATAATATCGGCCAACACCGGCGGACGTTCATCTTCATGCAGGGTTCTCATCATCGAATATTCCTCATCAATTGCGACACGGGTCGGCGGTTCATCCAAAAGAAGCCGCACCTCCTCTTTAGTCGTGTCCACCTCGACTAACCGATGGCTTTTCCCGCTGGCGGAATATATCGTCACCGGAATTCTCAGCGGGTGGGGTATATTCTTCAGCGATAACCCAAAGGTCAGATGGGTTTGTCCCATCACCACCTCAACCAGGGGATCGACAACAGCGATGTCAGCGATGCCGGTCCGGTTCAATCCGGCGTCAAAGTAAGCGTAAAGCTTCTCTCCGGTCGTCCTTTCAAAGGCACGCTGAATGTCGTGCCAGGATGCTTCCCTGAAGCGGTTTCTTCGGATGAATTCCCTTAGGGCGGTCAAAAAACGCTCCTCGCCGTACCGCTCCTTCAATCCGTGAAAAAGCATGGCGATTTTCCCATACCCGATAGCACTTTCCGTCTTGTTGCGCCGGGCGGTAAAATCCCCGGCCGGTATGGCACTGGTTTTATCCACGTAGGCTTCATAATTGATCAGGATCTGCTTCCGATAAGCCTGGCCCCGATTTTCCAAATCTGCGTACAGATGATCCGAAAGGTAGGTGGTCAACCCCTCTGACCAGTTGCCATGGGCCCGATCCACGTATACCGAAGTACCGAACCATTGGTGTAGGATCTCGTGTCCCAGGGAGGTTTTAACGATAAACGGCAGCCGGATAATCTGACGCCCCAAAAGTGTCATAGTGGGCATAGCGGACCCGCTGGGAAAGATATTTTCCACAATTGCAAACCGGCGGTAGGGATAGGCCGTCAGCATCTCTTCATACATGGCAATGTACTTTTGGGCGTATTCGATATAGGTCTTTGCAAGATCGGCATCTTCCTTAAAAAAATAGGTTTCGATGTCGACATCACGGTGCTTCGCTTTTGTCACCACAAACTCGGTAGATGCCACGAGGTGGAGCGCATTCAGGGGGTGCCGAAACTCAAACAGATAGGTTTGCTGATCATCATGGTGCGTGACAGACACCCTGTCCGCTTCGGAAACAGCCGTAAAACCGGAGGGGAGGGTCACGGAGAGGACATATTCAGTCAGCATATCCGGCTGGGGATACCAGCCGTTCATGAGCAATATATGACGTTGGTTAACGATGTTCTGTGTAGAACCGTCCAAAGAAACCTTGTAGGATATCAGAGACTTTCTACCGCCTACCAGCCTCAGGATGAAATGGTCATCACCATTGGTGTCCACAGCATGACCGTCCACTTGGAGACCTGAAAGACCCTTGCTGGATAGACTGACGGTTCTGTTTTCGTCGGAAATAAGGGTCGCGGCACCTTTAATTTCCTGCTGCCGGGCATCAATTTGGATGTTCAGGGCGTACTTCAATTCGGCACCCGATCCGGAAGAGGGAATCACCAGCAGCAGTATCCAGAAGATCCACGTGTAAATTTTCATCGAACAACTCCGTTTGGCATATTATTCTGATAGATTTCGTTGGACGGCCGGTGAACCGCACCGGGCTTTCACTCCCGGCTGACTGTCCTGTGACTGTCCTGCGCCATCCGCGCCATCTACTATGATGATACAGAAGCCCCACCTCGTCAACCGGTTTCGGCATGATTGACACGGCAGGTGCGACCCCATATGCCAGAAAAAATTAATAATTGACATGGATTAGAAAAACGGATACATTATATATTAAATTAGTATAGATCATGTTGGTGGGAATTGGCGCAGCAACCCTCTAATAAAGGATGGATATCATGAGAAATCAAAATGTGGGAACCAGGTTCGATTTCGATTCCGGTGTTCTTTTGGAAAGTCCATGCAAACGCTGCAACCAGAAACTTCAGCTACCCGCATGCATCAAAGCCTGCGAACTGATCAGCGGCATTCAATCGGTCCTGTCCGGCGGCATCAGCAGCACACTGAATTTTTCTCCGGATGAAACGTACAGCGTCGGTTCTCTTGATTAGATTACTTCCCATACCGACTGTATTTTTTCATACGGTACAACCCTTAGCGCGCAGACGATTATGAAGCTGTCCACACGAAGCCGCTACGGTACCAAAATGATGGTGGATCTTGCCCAGCATGTCGACCAGGGACCGGTGCCGATATATGACATTGCAAAGCGCCAGGACATTTCTGTCAAATACCTGGAACAACTCATCATACCGTTAAAAAAAGCCAAATATATTAAAAGTGTCCGGGGTCCCAAAGGCGGGCACATGCTGGCAAAACCTCTGAAAGAAGTCACCATCGGTGAAATTGTCAGGCTCCTCGAAAGTGAGCCATGGGTCGTCCCCTGCCTTGAGAACGCCAAAGCCTGCAACCTGACCGGAAGATGCCGAACCCGAAGGGTTTGGGAAAAGGCATCAAAGGCATTTTATAATATTCTCGATTCGGTCACCCTGGCAGAAATCATAAAAAGTGACTGGAAGTAAAAAATGAGAAAATCCCCCGGCGACAGTCCCATCACTCTCCTCCCGGTTGAAGCCACACGGGATGCAAATCTTCCAGGGTTCCTTTTATCCCCTGAAGCGTATTGAGCATTCGAGTGTAGGTCATGGCAAGACCGATAATTTCTCCCAAGAGAATCAGAGAATCCAGATCTCTTTCTGAAATGTCCCACGCCTCTTTGTGATACAGCCGTAGAGCCCCGATGGACCCGCCGTAGAGCAATATCGGCACGGATACAATGGCGCCGATGCCCTCTTTCTTGGCATCTTCCGGGTACTGCAAACAGTCCGATTCGGCGACATCCCGAACCACCACCGGTTCTCCTCCCATTACCGCCCCAACGCTCTTACCGTCCATGACCGGGCCTTTGGAAATATAGGAGATGCTGAGCCCGAAGCTTCCGATGGCTTCGAGTTCTTTGGAGCCCGGGTTCAACGCAAAAATCGTGCAGCCCTTGATATCCATAGCACCGGTCAGCAGCTGCGACAGATGGTTCGCCATCACAAGCAGATCGTCCGATTCGGCAACCGCCCGGGTGACCACCTTAAATACGTCAATATCAATTTTATCTTCGATACCCATTGGATTCCTCCTGTTGTCATTCCGTTAGGTGATAACGCAAACTGTCACATCTTTCAACGTGGTGATGATTTTGTTGAAGACATTCCCGGTAAAAAAGTGAGATACCTTCCCCGGCTTGTGGTTGATAACGATCAACTGAAAATGCTGTTCCAGGGAAAGGGCGATAATCTCTGCCGCTATATCCTTTTTCTTCTTGGCCCTGTAAACGATCTTTACCTGATCCTCACTAAATCCGCTTTGAATCAATCCGTCCCGTACGTCGTTCAGGCCATCCTCCATCTCTTTGATCTGTGTGGTCATGATGCTCAAGTTGCTCTTGAGTTTCGCCATTACCGGAGACGCCTGCATATTGTAATCCGGTATGGGCGCATAACTTTTGAAAAGGGTTATTTCCGCCCCATCCTGGCTCAGGAAGTTTTTGACAACAAAATCCAGAGCTTTCTGATCGTAGGGCATGAAATTATACGGCACCAGTATTTTTTGAGCGGCCATCTTGTCCTCCTTACTCTGGTTGAATTGATGGATGATCCAATACGAGGATTGGATTCGTTGAATTGTCGGATGAAACGAAACGGATGCAGTGGTGATAAAGATTAACCGGTTGTGGTGGCTATCGATCACACGTCATGCTGCAATAGGAACGCAAACCTGATGATACCTGTGTTCGATTATAACATAGTTCTGCGTTACAGTGATGTTAAAATTGTAACCACAGGATTTATTCGTGTCAAGCGGTCCTTCGGGACTCCCGGCAGTCGTTGGAGTCGTCCCCGATACAAATGATCATCCGACCGCTCCCCTTTGGGCGTCGATTCTGTTTTTGAGCCTGGGAAACCGGTCAAGATCAGTATGCGGCAGGAAAAGCGCTGCCACGTAATGGTCCATGAATGACGTCGTCTCTGAAAGCTCGAAATTGGTCATCTTTTTCGTCACCTCTGCTACATCCCTCCTTATCTGGTTCGTAAGAGAAGACATTTTGGCACCCAGAAGAGATCCATTGCCCACAAAAGTGATGCGATCCGGGTCGATCTCGGGCAACAGGCCGATCACCATGGCTTTCTCCAGGTCCACATAGCTGCCGAATCCGCCGGCCAATATAATCTGGTCGACATCATCGATGGTCAGGCCCACCTCGGCAAGAAGGGTGATATATCCGGAATAGATAGCCCCTTTTGCCCGGATCAGGTTCTCGATATCGATTTCGCTCAATATAACATCCCGGTCGATTTGGGAGTCCTTCTGCCAGGCCAGCACGTATTCGAAGGCACCATTTCCCTCCCGGATGCGGTCCGTTTTGAGGTCTCGCCTGAATTTTCCGAGATTATCGATAATGCCCATCTCGAAAAGGGTCGCCACAGCCGTTATCAAACCGGACCCGCAAATCCCCTTTGGCCGGACCCTGCCTATGGTGATGTTCATCGGCTCCAGTGAGACCGGATCGATGGAGAAATCCTCTATGGCACCCTTGGTGGCGCGCATTCCGAATGTAATCCCGCCACCTTCGAAGGCGGGGCCGGCGGAGCAGGCCGCACATGCCATCCAATCCCGGTTCCCGATGACAATCTCCGCATTGGTGCCAATATCCATAAAGAGGGTCAATTCTTCCGACCGATACAACCCGGACCCCATCACCCCGGCCACAATATCGCCGCCCACATAGCTCGAAAC
>CAZWAE010000245.1:0-5910 GCA_964631805.1 uncultured Desulfobacteraceae bacterium
GCCAATGCAGGGAAAGGTTTTAAAATGACGGATAATCCATATAGCGCTATGAATGAACCGCGATATTGCGGGATACCGACGTTTATGAGAACACCCTATATCACCGACCTGAATAAACTTGATATCGCCCTTCTTGGGATTCCATATGACGGAGCCGTTGAAGCCCGCTCCGGAGCAAGGCAGGGACCGCGGCAAATCAGAGATATGTCAAGCATGATGAGAAAAATTCACCATGTAACACGTATCAATCCCTATGCGCTCTGCAGAGTGGGCGATATTGGTGATGTACACTTTGACAGGGTATTTGATGTCGAATCAAGTCATGCTGATATTACAAATTTTATTGGCCGGCTTTACCACAACTCAGTCATTCCGATAAGTGCCGGTGGAGATCACTCTATAACACTCCCGATTATGAGAGCGCTGGCAAAAGAGTCATCCCTCGGATTGGTGCATATTGATGCTCACACCGACTGCTGCGATGAGGAAATGAACTCCAAGTATAGTCATGGGACACCATTCAGAAGAGCCATTGAGGAAGGATTGCTTGACCCTGATAGAACAATCCAAATAGGAATCAGAGGTGCTGCGAACTCTGATGAATGCTGGGAATTTGGACGACAACATGGAATTCGTGTGATTTATATCGAGGAATTTTCTAAAATTGGTGTTGAAAATGTTATTGATGAAGCAAGGAAAACTGTTGGAGATAAAAAAACGTATGTCTCATTTGATATTGATGGCATTGATCCGGCATTTGCACCCGGCACCGGAACTCCGGAAATAGGCGGTATTCTGCCCATTGAGGCGCAGAAAATGATCCGTGGGCTGAGAGGTTTGAATCTCATCGGCGCAGATATCGTGGAAGTCTCCCCTCCTTTTGATTCATCAGGCAACACGGCTCTCGTCGCAGCGACTATTATGTATGAAATGTTGTGTATTATTGCCGACGCAAAATTTTCATCATAAAAAGTAAAAACATAAGAGAAAATTTGGGAGACGGGAAGGGATGTGAAGAAAATTTGTGATCAAACAGAAAGGATACGATGTATTCCCTGGCGGCCCGATTGCCATAGGGTTCCGGCAAGCCGGATTTGAAAAGATAAAAACTTATGAAACGATACCCGGGTGGATCAACTTCCATCAACCGGTGAACCGCTGGCGATAAAAGACACCTCGACAATAGTGACATACAGAATCGCCTACATTACCTTCTGTGTGGAAAACAGCCCTTTGGCCGGAACACTGTTGGAGGAGTTGAAAGGGATCGCGGCCATTGATTCGGAGTATGACCAGTTCTGTTGTGCGGAGTGGTTCTGGAAAAGACAGGTGAATTCTTATATCCTGCAGGTGGAACCGGAACGGTTCAAGCATAAAGACACGGCGCTAATTCTTTTTGGGGAGGCGCTTTATGTTGAACAAATACGAAATGAGTTTTTTGTGCGGTTAAATGATCTGCATGAAAAACTGTCGAAAAGAATCTGAAACGTCAACGAGGATTCAAAATGAATGATTCAGTTTATGAACAACTACACGGCTATTATCTCGAAGATCTGTCCGTGGGAATGCGGGCGGTCTTTGCCAAAACCATGACAGACGCCGACGTGCTGATGTTTGCATCGGTTTCGGGAGATACCAACCCGCTGCATCTCAACGCGGAATTTGCCGGGCAAACGCGATTTAAAGAGCGACTCGTTCATGGCATGCTGACCACCAGTTTGTGGTCGACGCTGGTCGGGACAAAACTGCCGGGACCGGGTTGCGCCTACATGGGCCAGGAACTCAATTTCTATAAACCGGTGCATATTGGTGATACGGTGACGGCAACTGTTACCATTGTTGAAATTATAGAGGATAAACAGCAAGTACTGCTCGACGCGGAGGCGATCGTTCGGGAAGAGGTTGTTGCCAGCGGTCGGTCCAGAGTATGGGTGCCGCGGCGAACAATAGACTGTTGATCCATTTTCTTCGGAACTATAACCAAAAGAAGGTGGAAGGAGTTCCGGGCTCTATTTTCGGTGACCTTTTTTAGGGTTATGTGGGTTTTTATTAATGGAGGGTCCTTCATGAAAAAAATAATTGTGGGGATAGCCGGACTCCTGGCAATTCCGGTCATTATATTTCTTCTCCAACCGGCCCCCGTCGATCCGGCGGCATACACTCCCCCCAAAGCGCCGGAGCTGTCGGGTGTGCTGGCACCGAACCACCTGTTGCAGAAGTCCGAGCTGCTGGCGTTGGGCGAAATCCATGGTCCGGAAGAGGTGGCCGTGGACAGCCAGGGTCGCGTCTATGGCGGTACGATGGAGGGTAAGATCATGCGCCTTCTTTCGGACGGCAAGCTGGAGGCCTTTGCCGATACCAAGGGTCGTCCCCTGGGCATCCAATTTGACGAGAACCAAAACCTGATTGTGTGTGACGCCACCCACGGCCTGCTCTCCATCGATCCCCTGGGAAAGATTGAAGTTCTCGCTAACTCGGCGGAAGGCGTTCCTTTCAAGTTCACCGACGCCCTGGATATTTCCAGCGACGGGACGATCTATTTTACCGATGCCAGCGCAAGGTTCGGGCAAAAGGAGTATCTTTATGATCTTCTGGAGTCAAAACCCCACGGCCGGTTCCTGGCCTATGATCGATCTTCCGGCAGGATTCGGGTTCTGCTCAAAGACTTATACTTTGCCAACGGAGTGGCCCTGTCGCAGAGGGAAGATTTTGTTTTGATCAATGAAACCTATCGCTACAGGATCCTGCGGTTCTGGTTGAAGGGACCCAAGGCGGGGAAAAGCGAGATCTTTATCGATAATCTGCCGGGATTTCCCGATAATATTTCAAGCAACCGCAAGGGGGTCTTCTGGTTAGCGCTTTTTACGGTTCGGAATGAAACGGTGGACCGGCTCCATCCCTATCCTTTTTTGAAGGCACAAATGTCCAAACTGCCAAAAACCCTCTGGCCAAAACCAAAGCCTTATGGTCTGGTCCTAGCCATGGATGAGCAGGGGAACATTGCCCGGAGCCTGCACGACCCCACGGGAAAACACCTGATGGAGATCACCTCCGCCCGGGAATATGGCGGTTATCTATATCTGGGCAGCCTGCACAACGATCGGATCGGGAGATATAAATTGTAATTTCAATCATCCAAAGGGGAACGCCATGACCCAATCATCCAAACCGGAACCGGAAACCATCACCGAGTGGTTCGAACGTGGACGCGAATTTTTCAAAAAGCCGGATGGGATGGCAGCCATAGATGCCTTTGAGCGTGTCATCGACGATGATCCGGGCTACCGCCATCCAGATGGCGACAACCCTTACTTCTACCTGGGCAAGATCGCCGAAGTCGAAGGGCGCATCGACGATGCCATCATGCATTTCACCCGGGCGCTGGCCGTCAATCAGTGGGATGAGGAGAGCCTCATCGGGCGCGGGAGCTGCTACACGGTACGGAAAGAGCATGTCCTGGCCATTGAAGATTTCGAAAAGGTGCTGCGGGTGCCGGATGCCCAGCGCCGGGTGCCCAAAAAGAACCTGCTGTATGGGATTGCGGAAAATTATCGACAACTGGAAGAATGGGGCATGGCGGTCCACTGGGGCAAACTTGCCCTTGAAGCCGATCCGCACAACGAACGCCACCGCCAGCTTTTCAAAGAGGTCTCTGGGAAAAGCGGTTCGTAATCATCCTGATACCGGCTCCATGCCCCTTTTTGCCAACCGGTATTCTGTGTTTTGACCGGCCATCATTTGCACATCCGAAGGGCGTAAAAAAATCTTGACAAGTACGAACGGTCGTACTATTTTTAATTCATGACCAAAGGCGAAGACACCAAATCGACGATTCTCGAGACCGGTCTGGACATGGCCAGCCGGTTGGGACTGGAGTGCGTGACCATCGGCTCCCTGGCCAAGGCGACCCATCTGTCCAAGAGCGGCCTTTTTGCCCATTTCCAATCCAAGGAAAACCTCCAGGTCTGTATCATCAACCATGCCGCCGAAATCTTCTGGGAGAATGTCGTGGCGCCTTCCCTCAAGGTCCAGGCCGGTATCCCAAGAATCAAGGCGCTGGTGAAAAATTGGGTCCGGTGGGGATCGACCCTGACCGGTGGCTGCATTTTCGTCTCCGCCAGCAGCGACTTCAGCGACCGGCCCGGTAATGTCAGGGATGCCTTGATCCGCCAGCAGGAGTTCTGGCTGGACTGCCTGAGCCGCATTGCCAAATCGGCTATAAAAGCGGGGGATTTCCGGGAGGATACCGACTGCGGACAGTTTGCTTTCGATCTCTATTCGCTGCTGCTGGGCGTCCATCTTTATTACAAACTGCTCCGTGACAGAGAAACCGGCATGCGACAGCGATCCGCACTGGATCGTCTGCTTAAAGACTATAGCACCACGGCTTAGAGGTGCAGAGAGGATGAAATTGAAGTCCTCTTTTTTTACCCATTTATAAGCACGAACGTTCGTTTAATTGAGCCTTCATCAACCAAAAGGAACGAAAGGAGAACCCAATGGAAAACACTCAGAATATCCTTGATGACTATCGGAACGGAGATATGGCCCAACGGCTTTTCATGTACATGGAGTACCGCGATTTGCGGGAAGAGTTCATGGATATCGAACAGGCGGAAAGCGTCGTGAACCCGGTCCCTTGTGTTCAGGCACCTGTTGCGGGACAGTCTGTTATCCGGCGCTGGATCGCATGGCTGCGGTCGCCATTTGCCGGTGTATGCTGTCCTACTGCAGACTCAAGATAGTGTTCCTTTATGAAGCGGACACATTTTGTCCTCTTGACTGTTAGGGATGGGCACGAGATAATTTCCGTAACGGAATATCTTAAAATGGAAGGACAAATCATATGGGCAAATTATTTGAAAAAAGCAGCATCAACGGGTTGGAGTTGGCGAATCGTTTTGTCCGGTCCGCCACCTGGGAAGGGATGGCCGCCGATGACGGATCGGTGACCCCGCGCTTGATCGACACCATGACGGCATTGGCCAAAGGGGGCGTGGGCCTGATCATCAGCGGGCACACCTATGTGAGCCCGGAGGGAAAAGCCGGACCCTGGCAGCTCGGTATCTACAGGGATGAACTGGTTGAAGGTTTGCGGGACCTCACCACCGCTGTTCACGATAGCGGTGGTGTTATCGTGGCGCAACTGGCCCATGCCGGCAATTTTGCGGCCAAGCAGCTTACCGGCCTGCCGCCATGGGTCGCCTCCGATTTTGAAGGACTGGCCAAATCACCGCGACATGAGATTACCCGGACGGAGGTCGGTGAATTATCCCAAAAATACGCCGATGCAGCGCGGCGGGCCCGGGATGCGGGTTTTGACGGGGTCCAGATCCATGCGGCCCACGGCTACTTGCTCAGCCAGTTCCTCTCTCCCATTTTTAACCGCCGTACGGACGAATACGGAGGCGATGTCAACCGCCGGGCACGGATTCATCTGGAAGTGCTCCATGCCGTCAGGCAGGCGGTGGGGGCATCTTACCCGGTTCTGATCAAGATGAACGGGCAGGATTATGCGGACAACGGGCTTACCATAGAAGATGCCGTGGCCGCCGGAACCCTTCTGGCCGATGCGGGTCTGGATGCCATCGAACTCAGCGGTGGGTTGCTCACCGGCGGAAAACTGTCCCCCAGCCGGCCTGGTATTAACAAAGCGGAAAAGGAGGCTTATTTCAGGGCGGATGCCCGGGCCTTCAAAGATGCCATCGATATTCCGCTGATCCTCGTGGGCGGCATGCGCTCATTAAACGTGGCCGAAAGCCTTGTCGAAGAGGGGCTGGCGGATTACATCTCCATGTGCAGGCCCCTGATCCGGGAACCCGGACTCATCGGCCGCTGGCAGTCGGGGGACCGGGGGGAGGCCCGGTGCAAATCGGACAACCTGTGCTTCGGTCCTGCCATGAAGGGAGA
>CAZWAE010000246.1:0-5900 GCA_964631805.1 uncultured Desulfobacteraceae bacterium
CCGGGAACGCGAAGTCTCCACCACCATGGTTTTCGTAAGGCTTTTATCAAAACTGTTGAGGGACGGAGAGGTCGGCAAGCACATCGTCCCCATCATTCCCGACGAATCCCGAACATTTGGAATGGAAGCCCTTTTCAGACAGGTGGGGATCTATTCCCATGTCGGGCAGCTCTACGAGCCGGTGGACCGGGAAAACCTTCTCTACTACAGGGAAGCGAAGGATGGGCAGATTTTTGAAGAGGGGATCACCGAAGCCGGCTCCATGTCCACCTTTATTGCTGCGGGCACAGCCTCAGCCACCCACGGCATCAATGCCATCCCTTTTTTTGTATATTACTCCATGTTCGGATTGCAGCGCATCGGGGATCTGGTGTGGGCCGCCGCCGACATGCGGGCCAAAGGTTTTCTTATCGGTGCAACTTCGGGAAGGACCACCCTTGCCGGCGAGGGCCTCCAGCACCAGGACGGCAACAGCCATCTGCTGGCGTTCCCCTATCCGAACCTGAAAGCCTATGACCCCGCATATGCCTATGAACTGGCGGTAATCATCCGCCGGGGTATTCACCGCATGTACGGGCTGCAGAAAGATGAATTGTACTATGTCACAGTGGCCAACGAGAGCTACCGCCAGCCGCCCATGCTCATGGGGGTTGAAGAGGGCATTATTAAAGGGATCTACCTGCTGAAACCCTCTGGCATCGGTGATACACCGGCTGCAGTGCAACTCATGGGAAGCGGTGCCATCCTCAACAAGGTGATAGAGGCGGCGGCCCTGCTGGAGAAATCCTACGGTATCCCCACAAATGTCTGGAGCGTCACCAGCTATAAAGAGTTGCACATGAACGCCCTCGAAGCGGACCGGTGGAATATGCTCCACCCCACGGAGAAACCCCGAGAACCCTATATTGCATCCGTTTTCGAAAAATCTACCGGCAGTACGTTTGTGGCGGCAACCGATTATGTCAAGGCATTGCCCGAATCGATCTCCCGGTGGCTGCCAGGGCCTCTGATCCCATTGGGAACAGACGGTTTTGGCAGAAGCGACGGCCGCAGGCACCTGCGCGCATTCTTTGAAGTAGATGAACGGTATATTACCCTTGCCGCCCTGTTCGGCCTGTCCAACCAGGGGCGGATTGACAAAAAAATCGTGGAGGAGGCGATACGGAAGATGGACATCGATCCGGACAAACCGAATCCCGTAGTCAGTTAGTATCCATCCGCAAATCGATGATTTCCGGATGGAGCAAATAGCGACTAAGTGCTAAAAGCGAATAGCTTTCATCAGTAAACAGAGAGGAATCTTCATGTCCACCAAAATGATCTTGCCCGAACTGGGTGAAAACATCACTTCCGGTGTGGTCGTAAGCATACTGGTCAAAGTCGGGGATATCATCGAAGCCGGGCAGCCGGTGGTGGAGATCGAGACGGACAAGGCCGTTGTGGAAGTCCCTTCGGATCTTCCCGGAAAAGTGGAAAAGATCTATATAACGGTGGGGGAAGAGATTCTGGTTGGTGGTGAAATTTTGGCAATTGAACCGGTTTCTGCCGACCGTGATGATAAAAAAAGAGAGGTGCCGCCGGAGCCCCCTTCTCCGACGGGTCAGGAATCGTCGATGAAACAGCCAGATGCAGAGACTCCGGAACCGGGCATCGATCGTTCCCAACCCGCAGAGGGCGGTCCGTCCCTGCCGCCCGTGCCGGCTGCACCCTCAGTGCGCCGGTTCTCACGGGAAATCGGCATCGATATCCGGCAGGTCCAGGGGAGCGGACCCGGAGGAAGGATCTCGCGTGATGACGTCAAGGCATATGCCAGATCACATCCATTCCGGGATTTAAGCCAATCGAAGGCAGCCGGTTATGGATTCATGGCTGTGGCCGAACCGTTGCCGGATTTCTCGCGATGGGGAGAAGTGGAACGACAACCCATGAGCATGGTGCGCCGTAAAACGGCCACTCATCTCAGCGCTGTATGGGCAACAGTCCCGCAGGTGACCCAGTTTGACCGGGCGGACATCAGCCACATGGAACAGTTCCGGAATACCCACGCCCATCGGGTGGAGGCCGCAGGCGGGAAACTGACGGTGACGTCCATCCTGCTCAAAATCGTTGCGGCTGCATTGAAGGCATTCCCGAAATTCAACAGCAGTATCGATCTGAAAAAAGAAGAGATCATCTACAAAAAATATGTCAACATCGGTGTAGCTGTGGACACCGACCGAGGATTGCTGGTTCCGGTGGTCTGCGATGTGGACCGGAAAAACCTGATCACCCTCTCCAGTGAATTGACCCGACTGGCAGACCGGGCCCGCACCCGGAAATTGTCCATAGAGGAGATGCGGGGGGGAAATTTTACCATTTCCAACCTGGGCGGTATCGGCGGCACTGCGTTCACCCCCATCGTCAATTCTCCGGAAGTGGCCATCCTCGGCGTTTCACGCGGGAGGACCGAGCCGGTCCTGCAGAACGACCGATTTGAACCCCGAATGATGCTGCCCCTTTCCCTTTCCTATGACCACCGCATCATCGACGGTGCCGAAGCCGCAAGATTCCTTGCATGGATTGTCACGGCTATAGAGCAACCCCTTCTTCTGTCACTTGAAGGGTAACTCTATTTCGCTTTTTGAGCCTCCTCCGGGGATTCCTGCCCTCTGCCGATTCCAGCCGCGATGTTGCTGGCCCCAAGGATAGCGGCTGCCCCCTCAAGCCCGCTCGTTTTGCCGGCCACCAATGTATGGGGGACCTTCACGATGTCGGCATTTTCAACAGCGGCCCGGAGCACTTTTTCCAGAACAGCCAACTGCATTACCTTTTCCCTGCCCAGGACTTCCGCCTGAACCTTCTGTCCTTTTGCGATTTCCGTCAGCTTGAGTTTCTCGCCCTCACCTTCAAGCTTTGAGGCCAGCTTATCCCTCTCCGCAATTTTTACCCGGATTTCGGCGGCCACAAGCTCCGGCTGCTGGTCTGCCGTCGCACGGGCTTTCTGGGTTTGGATCCGTTGATCCTGGGCTTCCTTTTCACGTTTAAACGTTTCCTGCAACTGCATGGCGAGCTGTTCGCGGAGCCTGGCCACCAGCAGTTCCGGGGGCACCACCGAATCGACCAGGCGCACATCCTTTATGGTAACCCCGGCCTTTTTACCTTCCGGAATGACCGCTTCCTCAATTTTTTGTTCGACGCTGGCCCTTTTTGCATCGATCAAGCTCAGTACATGTTCAGCAGCACAGATATTCCGGACCACTGATCTGATGGAAGGGGTCACCACCTTGTCTTCCGCGGCTGCAACGTTTCCCACGGAAGCCACGAGAAAGGGGGCGTCCTTGGGCTCAACCTGAACCTGGATACGCAGTTCCTGGGGGACCAGCCATCCCTCCATTCGGGTAAATATGGCTGAATCCGCCGCATGATCGGGGATGCGGACGGGTTCGGAGCGTTCCTTCTGTTCAATTCTGCCGTCCTGGGTGACCCTGAGGTCTATATACCGACGGGTGTACCCGCCTTTGTAATTCCAGGTCTGAACCCGGGTGTCGACCTGGGTGACATTGTAGGCGACCTTGTTCAGGTAGTATCGGCCGGGCGGGAGCGGAGAATCCCAAATACCCACCGAGCCCTTTTTAACCAGCGGAACGGCCAGGGATCCGGCCAATTCGTGCGGCACATCCGCGGATTCCCATTCTATGTTTTCCTGAACATTTGATTTAATAACCCCGATGAAACCGGCCGGTACGTCCGTCGCTTTCTCTAACTTGACACTGAACAAATAGCGGTTTATCCGATATTTTCCCGGCGACAAAACAGTCAGCTGCGGTCCTTTCTGGCCACCGTTTTTCAAAAAAAACTCCGCATCGAGCATATCCCGGTATTTCTCCTCTGGCCAGGCATCTGCCAGATACTGGCCGGGCCTCAGCGGACTGCCCCCCTTGGCGACGATGAACCCGTAGCTGCCATCCTTAACCTCTACTAAGCGGGTTTCCTCCACGTCATACAAAACGTTCAGGAGAAACCGAAAATGAAAACCCGGCGCTAAAATTTCCGCCTGCGGTCCGTTCTGGCCGCCATAAGCGATGATCTGGCCGGACCGCATCGGTTTTCCCAGGTAAATCCGTTTCAAATGGCCGATGTTGTCGGCATCGATAATCACATATGATGTTGAAAAAATCAGAAAAAGGGCAACGGCACCGGCAAACAGCCTGACAAGGCTTACATATCTCAGCATCGGCGATACCGCCTCTTCTTTAATTGTTTTTCCCTCATCATCGACGGTGATTCTGGTTTTTCCCAACGGAACCAGTCTTGGGATGAATATTGCCAGAACAATAAAAATAATGGCCAGTATAATTCTGATCATGGCACTCCTCCCTGGTTGATGGTAGTTAAAAAAGGATCGCTGTGGCTTGGTCTAAATCGAAGAGGTTGGCATGTAGGCCAGTGAATTTTGTATTATCAAATAGTTATACCTTGTACTTGAATATGTCAATGCTCGATTATGTCGTAGATAATACGGGAAATACTTCAGAACAACTTGTTAAAATATCCGTATCGCCCACACCGATTCGAAAAATGGGTTTCAAATCCACTGCTTTGTTGAGGGTGACTTTTTTACCAGCCGGATGAGCTGTTTGCGCATTATAATTCAATGTGTTATGAAAAACCTGTTGAATGGCTGTTTCGTCCTGAAACTGGGCTCATACCAAGCAAAATTTCCTGTTCCGCCATTCATCTTCACACCTTATTCACTAATAGTGATTCAATGTCGTTAACTTAAGTGATCGGTTTATAGCACGTATAGTATTTTCTGGACGATACCCGATGCTGTCGGGGGTATTGCCGTCCGGGTCGTATCGGTTCGACAGTTTTATTCAGCAACTCGAACAATGCTTCAACGATGAGCCTGATTTTCTTTTTGGATCTTTGAAATAGCAGTGGGATCAGATTTTTACCGGTAGCCAGGGCTTGTGAGAAATTCACCTGGTATTGGTATTTAAGATTTGAGACCGTATCAGCAGCCAGTATTTCGTTAACTGGCAGTGCAAAAAGTGCTACGATATTTTTCATCAACACTTTGGCGTGGAAGTCCTGGTAGACTGACAAAGCCGATTTTCCGGAGAAATTTTCCAGCTCGATGCGGCATTTAATCACCTTGTAGTCTTCTTCCACCGGCCAGCGACTGTGATACAAGTCGTAGAAAACGCAATGGGAGTATTTTTGGACATCGGTTAACGACGTGATCAAGACCAAGGTTTTGTCACCTTTATCGATGCGGATGAGCCGAAGTTTCAGAGGCCTGAGATCCAATCCCATCTGCTGAGCTGTGTTTCTCGATGTGGTCGACACCGGTAAAAGGATGGTCCGCTCCTCTTCCCCGGAGGCCACAAAGGAACGGACGATTTTCCACTTATTTGATATCCGTGCGCAGAAGTGGGCATCCATGGATAGAACCAATGCAAACAGCCACCAAGCCGGATATCCTCTGTCCATGAGCACCAGATCGTTTGGCATCAGGTTCAGGAAGTGATCGGCGGCAAGTTCGCGCTCACCGATCTTTTTGGGGCTTATGATGGCATCAACCGTTATTTTGTTGAGTGGATCGAATAGCTGGGATAGCCGTGCCATTGGAGATGGTCTTCCCTGACGGACTTTCCAGCATCCGAAATGTTTTTTGATATCCTTTGTATGGGGAAGACGAACAGTGGATCCATCGACGGCCAACAGGCGAAATCCATACCAGGTTTTGACGGTGAAGTGATTTTCGAAAAATCCAATGAGCCTTTGGTTGAGTTCGATGAAAGCTTGGTATTTCAGTTTCATTCTGGCTTTTGCTAGGGCGGCCTTTGTAACCACTCGTTTAGGGACGTCGGTGCGGTTAAGGATATTGAAAAAGCGATCCAACTCTTTCTGGTATG
>CAZWAE010000247.1:0-4636 GCA_964631805.1 uncultured Desulfobacteraceae bacterium
TTTTTGGGTTTGATTTTGACTTTTTCCCCGGTCTTGGGGTTCCTGCCGATATAGGAATCGTACTCCTTAATATAAAATGAGCACAACCCGCGAATCTCGACCCTGTCTCCGATAGCAAGGGCGGCGGACATTTCATCAAAAAAAAGGTTTAACACCGCCGAAGCTTCATTTTTTGAAAGGCCTTTTTCATTTTTCAGCATCTCTATCAGTTCCAACTTGTTCATGAGATTCTCCTCCATAGATATATATAAAAGCTGAATATAGTAAAATAAGATGAAATTGTCAAGAAATTCTTATGGTTAAGAATTAGACAGGGAAATTCGCGAACCTGGAGTGTTTTTTTCCCTCCAGGGCAATTCTTTTTTTTAATCCTCTTTGTCAGAATGGCGAAATTTCGAAGAGGTGTTTTCCCTGTCCCTTGCATAGGGCATTTTAAAATAATTGTTTTTCAGCGTCGCCTCATAATGATCCAGGAGCGACTCCAATTGCTCCGCCAGACCGATGGCTTTGAGGAATGAATCCTTTTCGGACGAGGACTCCAGCATACTCACAATCTTCATCGCATCTGAATATAATTCGTGGAGCCGGTCGCCCTGTATGACAACTCCGGGGAATCGGCAATCGGGCATGTGAACGACGCATTTACCGGTCTCATCGGATAGAATTTTCAGGTTTTCTTTATCCATTTTTCCACTCCTTGCGGGTGATATCGGCCAAGCTTGATAGCAACGCCATAACCGTTTAATATAATTGTATAGTTTTGCGCCTCCTTGTCAAGAATAAATTAACGGCACACCAAGAGAATCCCTTTTTCATGATCTTTTTTTTGCAGCATCAACCTTAAAAACAGGGAGAAACTTTAGTGGCCGATATCCAGAATATACGCCAATGTCCTCTTTTAAGAACAATATGTTGCGGTTGGGTTGAAAACAGACACAAGTGGTGCTATGGAGTCCTCTGTCATCTTAAGGATCAGGCATGTCTCTCCACTCATTGAAAAAAAGGCAGCAACATGGCGACAACCAATCCCATCGGCGAGCCATTTCCCGAAAAACAATCCCCACGGTCTCTTATGGTCTGTGTGCTGGCCAGCGGCAGCAAGGGTAACGCCACCTATATCTCCGACGGGAACACAGCCGTACTCGTGGATGCAGGCCTGTCGGGTATCGAGATACAGCGGCGGATGGCGTCAAGAGGATTGGACCCGGAAAAGCTTCATGCGATTTTGATCACCCATGAACACAGCGATCACATCAAGGGCGTCGGCGTACTCTCCAGAAGGTTCAAACTTCCGGTTTACATCAATCCTAAAACGGAAGCCGCTGCAGAAAAACAACTCGGCAAACTGTATGAGCGCCGCTATTTTGAGTGCGGCACACCGTTTCGGTTGAACCGCTTCATCTTTCATCCATTTTCCATATCCCATGATGCCAACGATCCCGCGGGTTTTACGGTATCCTGCAACGGAAAAAAAATCGGGATCGCCACCGATCTCGGAATCGCCTCAAACGTAGTGAAAGCACATCTGAGCACCTGTTCGCTGCTCATTCTGGAAGCCAATCACGATCCTGAAATGCTGGAATACGGACCCTATCCATGGCCATTGAAACAGCGGGTCAGCGGTCGGACCGGCCATCTTTCCAATGACGCTTCGAGGGAACTGCTGGAATCGATTCAGCACGACGGGCTATCCCATGTGATCCTGGCGCACCTGAGTGAGGTCAACAATACGCCCAATCACGCCTTCAGTACGGTCATAAGGGGTATTACCCGATGCAGCCCCATGGTGCACGTGGCTTCACAGGAAGAGAGTGGAGAAATCGTTCTTTTAAGGTAGGCGGCATGTCAACTCCATTTAAAATTGAAGAGAAGAGAGGTCACATGAGACGCAGTTTATTGCGGATGCTGGCGGGTTTGGTTTTGATGGCCGCATTATCCGGATGCATGAGCCAGAAGGTCCCGGATCTTTATTCCGTCATGTTCAGCCACCCCCCCCAGATCTATCAAAAGGATGTTTATGCCGGCAGCATCAAAATTGGAGAGATCATTTCGAGGGAGAGCGGTTCGGGAGGGGCCGTAAAATTGTCCGTTTCGATCCAAAGCGAATTTTTACCCATGATGACCACCCATGCCGTATTTTATGTTTCCGGTGGCCGGCTGAACCGCGAGACGGTGGATTCATATGGTGCCCCCCTGCCCATCGAAGTGCCCGTTCTGGGATTTACCTCGAAACTGTCACTCGCGATGTTCAGGGTTAAAACCCTTTTGACACAATCGGCATCGGTTGCCGGCCGTCAGGCTGCGCTCCTGTCCCAACAAATGTAAGGACTCGCGGAAAAGGAAGAGAAGTACAAAATCCGCCGATCCCTAGTTTTTAGGGAGCAGCAGCACCGCATTATCCAATAGCTTAAAACCACCTGCGGGCAGTCGTGAAAGGGGGATTTCCGCTTTTTCTCCCAGAATCTCTTCCAGTTTTTCAAGGGGAAGATCGATTTTTCCGATGGAGATGCCCGAAGTGGCGCCCAGACGGAGGGCACCGTTTTCCACCGCCGGTGTCAATCGGCTTCTCACATAAAGCGCCTTCATCGCATCTGCCGGTACCGCTTTGAGGACCTTTTCAACCGCCGCCCGGGCATCCTGCGGCAAACTTCCCAAAGGCAGTCGCCCCGTATCCACCATCATCTCCACTTCAACGTCCGGAGGGGCCATGGTCACCCGGTAGCCTCTCACCACTTTATCAAATTCGAATCCTGCTTGGGATTCAAGTTCCGTAGCCGCAAGAAGGACAAGCTGATCCATACCCAGTTGTACTTTTTTACCTTTTTTCAGATCCTCCACGATCTTTTTTTCCAACGCCATCGCATCGCCCTCAAACCGGACGGGTTTATCGGGCCGGTCATCGGCATACCAGGTCGGTTGGTAGGTAATACGGCTATAGAAGTAGTATCCCGCCCCGGCAGCGGTGAGCATCAGCAGGATGAAAACAAGTATCAGTTTTTTCATATCTTCTCTATCGCCCCTTCGGAAATGATCTATTCATATCCGCTGACCGGTTTGGGCGCAAGATATTATTCCTAAATTTAATCGTCTTACAATCTCGCTTGACCGTCTTTACCCACGCCTTTTCTTATCAAAATCTTGATAATTCAAAATCGGTGTTGTATTTGACCGTTCATGGAAAAACAGGTCGTTGTTGCCGGGTGGGGTCAGGTTACTCAGAGTAAAGACCAAGGGGATGAAATCGTCGGCCCCTTGGATCTCATGTGGGAGGCCAGCCGGAAGGCGGCTGAAACCATCGGTTCAAAGCAGGCCCTGGAAGCCGTTGATGGTGTGATGGTCGTCAGGGTGTTAAGCCATCATTATGAAAGTGCCGCCCACCTGCTGGCTGACAAAATCCAGGCTTTTCCACGGTTGAAAATCGTATCCGGAATTGGGGGAAACGCTCCCCAGAGCCTTGTCAACAGGGCGGCGGGAATGATTGCCAGAGGTGAATTGGACAGCGTTCTCATCGCAGGGGCTGAAACCTATTACCCGCGAAATCCTAAAGATGCCGTCGGGGAAAACGCTCTTTTCAGCGGGCTCTCCAGTGAGCTGGATCGGGACGATATGATCGGTGCCACGGTTATCGAAAAACGGCACGGCATCAGCCTGCCCATCCAGGGTTTTCCGTTATTTGAAAACGCACTTTGGGCGGACAGCGGCCTTCCTCTCGATGATTATTTAAATGAGATCGGCAGGCTTTGGAGCGGTTTCAGTCAGGTGGCATCAAATCACCCCTATGCATGGCACCGTCTCCCCCTTTCAGCCGCGGAGATCGTCACCCCTTCCGCAACAAACCGCAGAATCACATTTCCCTACACCAAACGGATGAATTCCATGATCTCCGTTGACATGGGGGCAGCCATCATCCTCATGACTGAACAAAAAGCCCGCAGGTTTCAAGGAAAACAGGGCAACACCGTCTATTTCCGGGCCGGGGCGTATGCTCAGGATCGCCAGCGATTTATGATCGAGAAATCAAATTTTACCGCAAGCCCCCCCCATGAAGTCAGCCGTTACAACCGCCTTAAAAAGAAGCGGTCTGACCATAGATGAGATCGAATGCTTTGATCTGTACAGTTGCTTTCCCTGTGCCGTAGCTATGGCTTGCCGAATGCTGGGCATTGAAAAAAATGAACCGCGTCCGTTGACCCTCACCGGGGGGCTTGGTTTTTTTGGCGGCCCGGGAAACAACTACAGCCTGCACGCCATCGCAACCCTTGCCCGGGCGCTTTCGAAAGGGAAATTCACAACTGGAATGGTGACCAGCTTGGGGTGGTTCATGCACAAACATGCCGTGGGGATATATGGCACCCGTCCCAGTGAGACAAGCCTAGCCCGGCACGACATGAAGGATCGGGAAACATTTCTGGCAGGAGATGACCCGGTCTCCGCAACAGACCGGGCAACCGGCAGGGGTGTCATCGAGACCTATACGATTGTGTATGCCAGAAATGACGAGCCGGCGTACGGCGTGATTTACGGGAGGACGGATGAAGGGAACCGGTTTGTGGCCCGTCCCCTCCATGACCTTGACATTTACAGGGAGATGACCACCGTATGCCTTGTAGGCCGGCGGGTGAAACTTCGATACGAC
>CAZWAE010000247.1:4736-5888 GCA_964631805.1 uncultured Desulfobacteraceae bacterium
GGCAATGTCAACTGAAAGCAAGCTGATTCCCATATTGAGAGATGGTGTCCACATCATCAAGATGGTTTTTTACAAAGAGCTGAAGTCTCACCTGTCCGCCGCATATCCTGAACAAGGTGCCGAATATGCCGGCCGGCTGGCGGGCATCGTGATCAATGATCTTTTCGCCACACCCAACGATGAGGAACCCTTTGCCACCTTCGCCAGGGAGAATGCTGCGGTCATCGAAAAGGAGATCAACGGCATTGCCAAAAATTTCGGCAAAATGAATATCGCGCTCTCCGACGCCCTGCGGGTTCAGTTCCTGTGCGACGACTTGGAAGGGATCAACAGCCAGCAGATGCTGACCCGTGCAAAAGAGGTGGGAATCCTGATGATGGACCGGGAGATTCCGCTGCCCAAGACATTTTTGAACCTGGCCCGCAAAATGGGGATCGCCCACAAGATCCTGGATCCTGAAACCCAGCCGGTATAGCCAAACTATAAATGGATATTATTGAAGCCAAAGAGATCACCAAAACCTATACCATCGGCAAAGGAGAGGTGAATGTGCTCGACCGGGTCTCCCTTGGGGTCCCGGAGGGCGAGTTTCTGGTGATCCGGGGAAGTAGCGGCAGCGGGAAAA
The DNA here is from genome assembly GCA_964631805.1 of uncultured Desulfobacteraceae bacterium. GTDB lineage: Bacteria > Desulfobacterota > Desulfobacteria > Desulfobacterales > CAZWAE01 > CAZWAE01. The sequence continues at coordinate 5,362 of CAZWAE010000247.1, forward strand.
CAACCCTTCTGAGCCTCCTGTCGGGCCTGGACCGGCCCACCTCCGGCAGGATTCTGATAGGGGGGGAGGATATCACGGACCGGACGGAGGATGACCTGGCCAAAATCCGCAACCGGGCCATCGGATTCGTATTCCAATCGTTTCACCTGGTGCCGTCCCTTACCACCCTTGAAAACGTCATGTTCCCCGCCGAATTGATCCCCGATGAAAACGCCGTCAAAAAAGCGGAAACTCTGCTCCGCCGGGTGGGTCTGGAGCAACGGCACGGCAACTATCCCCACCAGTTGTCCGGCGGTGAAAAACAACGAACGGCCATCTGCAGAGCCCTGATCAACAGGCCGAAGATCATTTTTGCCGACGAACCGACGGGTAATCTCGATTCGGAAAACGGCCGGGCGATTCTCGACCTGCTGATGGAGTTCCACAAGGAGCAAAGAACCACACTGATTCTGGTCACCCACAACGACGACATAGCGGGACTGGCGGACCGCGTGGTCACCCTGGCGGACGGACGGACCCTTTGACGG
>CAZWAE010000248.1:0-3217 GCA_964631805.1 uncultured Desulfobacteraceae bacterium
CCACTTGAATCCCTGTACCATCAAAGCTCACGCCAGCGCAGCCAGATCCCTTTCGCTGTAAACACAATCCTCGGCGCTGACATCTTCGGCGCCCCCCACCTCGGTTTTGATTCGGATGATCTTTTCCAGGTTCCCAATAAAATGATCGACGACATCGGGGTCGAAGTGCTCCCCGCGTTCCTTCACGATAATTTGGCTGGCCACCTCAACGGGATAGGGTTCCTTGTAGGGGCGCCTGGAGGTAAGTGCATCGAACACATCCGCCAGACCGACAATGCGCGCCTCCAGGGGGATATTGTCTCCGGAGAGGCCTTCCGGGTAGCCCTGGCCGTTGTATTTTTCATGGTGGTACAGGGCGATCTGACGTGCGACCTGCAATATCTCCGCCTTGGAGCCGCCCAGGATTTTTGCGCCGATGGTGGTATGGGTCTTCATCAATCGGAACTCGTCGGAGGAGAGTTTTCCGGGACACAGCAGAATTTTATCCGGTATGCCGATTTTCCCCACATCATGCATGGGGGTGGCGAATTTGAGATTCTCGATGAATTTTTCCGGCATTCCCAGCTTTATCGCGATCAGTTCGCTGTAGCGGCTCAAACGGTTGATATGATCGCCGGTATCCTCATCTTTCAATTCGGCTGCCAGCGCCAACCGGTTGAGGGTATCGAGATAGGCTTCCTTCAGATCCTTGTTGGCTGTTTTCAGGTCACTTATCGTCATTTTCAGGTCCCGGGCAAAGCTTACAAGCTGGACATTGGCATCTTTCAAAGCGGCCCGTTTCTCCTTTTCCGACTGGTAAACCCGGGAAAGATCGAGGGCGTATTTCTTCAACTGTTCATCGGCGGCATTCTCTTCATTAAATTCGGGCATGTTTACGATCTCCTATGGCGCTGATTGGCTGTGTTAGAGGGGCGTCCCGGTTCTATTTCTAACACTCTTCCACCGATTGATTGAATAGAAACCGGATTTCTTCTCTATCGTCTATTCCGGAAGTCATTACATCCTCTTTGATTGAGCACTGCATATCCTGTATTTCCCGCAATAAGATGCAATCATGAATGCAGTTCGCCTTGGGTTGATCGAGCCTGGGACAATCCCTGCAGGGAGAGGCAATCATAACTCCTCCTTTCTTTTGCCGGCATTGCTGATCCCGGTTTCTGGTATCTGGGTGCTGGATCAGCTAACGCTACCAACGGACTTCATCGTGGCGGCCTGGGTTGACCCCAGCGTTGCATAAATAAGTTCTATCGCCGAATTCAGTATTGCTTGGACTGGTTCCTGTAATTGGACAGATACTGGATGCTTGATCCTGGATACTGGATGACCAAGAGTGCTCAAATGGTGGCATCGAAAATATCCAGCATCCAGAAACCAGAATCAGCTGGCCTCAGCAAAGGGTTTCCTGGTAGTCACCTTTTAGGAAAACATAAAATTTATGCAACTAAGGGGTTGAATGATGACATTTTTTGCAGCTATAGGGGTATTTCGGGGCTTTATCTTCGCCAAACAGGTGTTGAAGCCGGCCAATCACCTCTTCTCTCTCTTTTTCATCCCATCAAGGCTTTCTCTGTACACCGCCCGCAACCGCTCCCGGTCTTCCTCTTTCTGAAGGGCAGCCAATCCTTTTCGGAAAACGGAAAGAGCCCGGTCCCGGTCACCGAAATCGAGTGCAGTGATTTCGATCATCCCGGCATAGGGTTCGACCTCCCGGGGAAACCGTTCTGAGATTTTTTCATACTCGGCCATCGCCTCGTCGGGGCGTCCCTGATTTCGTCTGATCTCAGCCACCCCGTAAACCGCCCGGGAAGCCGGTCGGCGGGAAGCACCTGATGACTCATACACCCGCGCCGAGGGCAGCGCTATGAGCCCGGCGATGGCTGGTCCGACGATGACGGCGGCAGCCACAAAACAAATCATGCCCAAAAGGATCTGCAGCGACAGAAACAATTGGCCCCGGGCCGTAGCCGTCAAATGCCAACCCAGAATAAAAAAAGGGCTTGCCAAAAGCAGCCGGGTTCCGATTTTTATTAACATCGCGCGCTCTCAATGAATATTGAATATTCAATTTTCACTATTCAATCTTCACTTTTCAATCTTCACTTTTCGGCCCTAACGAAACTGCTGGAACCGCCGTTGGTACTGGAACTGCCCGTTCCGGATCCGGGTCCAGTACCGGAACCTGTCATTCCGGCCGTTGCCGTTGTAGTCTTCATCGGCATAGACATAGATCCAGAATTCATTGATGGTTCTTCTCCGGTTGGAGACGTTCCTCCCGTACAACCGGTATCGGTGTTTGTGTCCCTGCCGGAAGCTGAAGCCCAGTTCGGGGATATCATAGGCAACCCCGGATCGGATATTGATGCGGCCGCTGTCCGGATAGAATTTGTTGTTCACGGTGAAATAGGCGTCCTGGGCATCCATAAAAATATCGAGATCCGCTTTAAGGGCAGCGAATTCAGCCTGTTTCCGGTAGGTCAGCACATTGGGTATCGAGATCCCGGCCAGGACTCCCACAATAATCATCGCCATCAACAGTTCGATAAATGAGAACCCATCCGTCCCTTTCCCGGGTTGGGCGTATGGCTTTATCCGTCTCATGGCTCCGGTCCTTTCTCCGTGATCACCATCTCTTCTGATTCCTCCTCGCCTTTCACCACAATCCGCAGTTCATAATTCCGTTCAGCGGTTTTCCGGTACTGAAACATCACTAGATCTTCCGCTTTCAGCTCTTCCGGAATCAGGTATTTGCCCAGAAGCATCTCCAGATTGTCCGGAAACCGGCCGTTATGATCCTCGGCATAGTCCTGGACGGCGGCGTCGACTACAATTACGGCCGTTTCAGGCATTTCAGCCGGAATAAATTTCTCCGATTCCGGCAAGGTGACTTTAAAGGTTGCATAGAGTATGAAATTGACAATGACGACGGCACAAACTGCTGCTAATGCCAGGTTCCGTTTCCGTCGGGAACGCCGCTTTTTCTCCTCCCGCAAGGCCTGCCGCCGCTGCTCCGCCTCTTCCAGGCGCCGATTCTTATCTTGTCCGAAATCCGCCGCCGCCAGCACCGCGACGCACCGTACACAAATGTTTTCACCCTCCTCCGACGTATTCCCGGTGCACCGGCCGCATAAGGGGGTGTTGCACTTTGCGCAGAGTGTATCGGCCTCTTGATCGGGATGATAGGCACATTTCATTGGAGATCCTCTTGGGACATTGAAGA
>CAZWAE010000248.1:3317-5824 GCA_964631805.1 uncultured Desulfobacteraceae bacterium
AGCGATACCACAAATTTTCAATATTCACTATTTACTTTTCACTATTCACTGGAAAGGTCCAATTACGGCTGTCGAACGAACCGTTTGACCCGGGCCAGGAACCGCTTGGGGTTAACCGGTTTGGTGAGGTAATCGTCGGCGCCTGCATCAAAGACCTGAACTTCGGAGGCCACGTCGTCCACCGCCGTCAGCATGATGATGGGGATCCCGGCTGTGGATGGGTCGGACTTCAGGGCTTTAATCAACGCGATGCCGTCCATCTCCGGCATCTGGAAATCGGTAACGATGAGGTCGGGCTTATCCTTCAGCGCCCGCTTCAGCCCATTTTTCCCCTGGTCTGCCTGGATGGCCGTGTAATGTTCCGTTTCCAGGGCGTTGCAAAGCACCTTTCGGGTAATCTCACTGTCATCCACCACCAGGACTTTGGCATTTTCAGCGGCAAGGGGGGGCGTCTCATCCACGGTAAAGACCGGCGGCTCCTCTTTTTTATCATCTCCCATCCAGATCTCTTCGGGAGGAAAAGCATCGGCCGGCAGCCTTCGGGGATCTGCTCCGGAACCGGATCCGGGTTCAGGCGCTGCGGCTGTCGTTTCCCCTGTCCGGGAATCGGTCCTGAATTCAGGGGGGGCCACACGGAAAACCTCCTCGAAAGTGGTCACTCCCTGCAATACCTTTTCGATGCCGTCTGCCGCCATGGTTCGGAAACCCTCCCTTTTACCCGCGGTTTTCAGCACTTGTGCGGAGACGCCCGTTGTGATCCGTTCCTTTAAAACGGGGGTAACCATCAGCAGCTCGAACAATCCCATACGACCGGCATACCCCGTACCCTGGCAGGTGTTGCAACCGGCCCCCTTGAAAACGTTCCGCCCTTTCACTCCGGTATAGGGGCGTATGCGTTCCAGAACCTTCGGGCCCGGTCTATCGGCGACCTTACACTCCGTGTGGATCTTTCTGACCAGCCGCTGGCCGAGAACCGCCACCAGGGCCGCCGAGATCTGAAAGTCATCGATGCCAAGGTCCAAAAGCCGGGTGACGGCCGAAGGGGCATCGTTGGTGTGCATGGTGGAGAGGACCAGATGGCCGGTCTGGGCCGCCTGGAAGGCGATGCCGGCGGTCTCTTTGTCCCGGATCTCCCCCAGCATGACAATATCCGGGTCCTGCCGCAGGATGGATCGCAGCCCGGCTGCGAAAGTGATGCCGGCCCTGGGATTGATCTGCACCTGGTTGATCCCCTCCACGTCGAACTCCACCGGGTCCTCCACGGTGACGATATTGACCAGGGGGGTATTGAGTTTGTTCAGGCAGGCATAGAGCGTAGAGGATTTTCCGCTGCCCGTGGGGCCGGTCACAAGGATGGTGCCCTGGGGCCGGTGGATGGCATCCAGCAGGTTTTCAAGATCCTTTGGGGCAAGGCCGATATCTTCCGGGTTCAGTTTTGCCGTGGCCGGGTTCAGGATGCGGATGGTCACTTTCTCTCCATATGAGGTCGGTATGGTGGACACCCTGAGATCAAAAGTGTTTTCCCCGTATTTCACCTGGGCCTTGCCGTCCTGGGGTTTTCTTCGGATGGAGATGTCCAGGTTGGATATGACCTTGATCCGGGAAACCACGGAGGCGTGGACATGCTTGTCCGTTTTCATGGTTTCGTGCATGATGCCGTCCACCCGGCATCGGATGATCAGCCTGGTCTTCTGGGGCTCGATGTGGATATCGCTGGCCTTCAAACGGATGCCGTCGGCAATAATGGCGTTGGTGAACCGTACCACCGGAGGCAGTTCGGCCAGGTTCATGAGGTCCTGATCTCCCCTGTCCGGGGTGTCCTTCCGCTGGACCACCTCCATGGCCACATCCTCCATAACCCCATCGCTAAGAAGGTCCCCGCTCAAATTTTCCGGGTAGTGGTTCCGGATCGTTTCAAGGATTTCGCTCAGAGGAGAGACCACGATCATAATCGGCATTTGGGTGACGAACCGCAGATCGTCCTGGGCGTAAAACTCGAGGGGATTGGCGATGGCCACCACCAGCCCCTCTTTGACCTTTTTCAGCGGCACCAGTTTGTATTTGTCGGCCATTTCCCGGGGGATCAAATCGATGATATCTCTCGGAACGGTTATTTTCTCAAGACGGAGGAAGGGAATCTTCAGTTGACTGGCGAGGGCGTTGCCGATGTCCACATCGTCCAGAATACCCATGTCCATGAGCACTTCGCCGAGCTTTTTTTGCTGAACCTTCTGGACACCCAGCGCTTCCCCAAGGGTTTTATCGTCGATCAACCCCGCCTTGATCAGAAGGTCACCGAGTTTTATATGTTTTCTTTCGTGTCTGTCCATTTTACCGGAATTTTTCATGGTACCACCCAAAATTACGCTTTCCCAGCCATGCATAGGGTGTGAATCACGACTGTTGGTTAACGGCAATCCTTCATTATCACGGGAATTTGATATTGTTGTCGATCATGGTCAAAGATGGTCTCGGTCATCTAAGCTGCCCTTCGATTACGAGCACGA
>CAZWAE010000249.1:0-3811 GCA_964631805.1 uncultured Desulfobacteraceae bacterium
ATCAGACCCTCGAAGACCTCGTGGCTGCCATCGGGCTGCCCAAGGAACGGATGTGTACCCACTGCTGGGATGGATCGAGCTACTTCTAAGACCGCTACTTTACCATCAGGACCGACGGAACGGTCAACGCGGTCAATCAATTTGGAGCTGACTATCTTGGATATTCCATGACGGAATTGACCGGCGGTCCGGTTTGGACCATCGTCCATCAGGCCGATCTCGGGATGGTTCAAATCATCCTCTGTACCGGCTACAGCAAAAATTTCACCGGAAACAGCCGAATTGATCGGTATCAAGGGGTTTTTGATGAAACCGATTGTCAGGTCCGATCTTGCCCTCCTGGTCAGAAAGGTATTGGACGGGAGATAACGGACCTGACAGGTTTCACAACCCTCTGAAACCGAAACCGGATATATATTAGTGTCCGTCCAGAAATAGGGATTTCCGGATGGATCTAAAATCATGTGCGAATATGATAGGATTACAGGAGCGCGTCGATGGGGGTGTACTCCAGATCGAATGCCTCCGCCACCGCCTTATAGGTTACCTTGCCATCCACGACATTGGCTCCGAGCCCGATCTCATCGCTCCATTTCATGGCCAGTCGCCATCCCTTGTTCGCGATTTCCACAGCGTAGGGCAGGGTGGCATTGGTCAGCGCCATGGTTGAAGTCCGGGGAACAGCGCCGGGCATGTTGGCCACGCAATAGTGAACCACGCCGTCCACTGTATAGATGGGATCGTTATGGGTGGTCGCTTTGGATGTCTCGAAGCACCCGCCCTGATCGATGGCGACGTCCACCAGGACCGAACCCGGTTTCATCGTACCGAGCATCTCCCTTGTGACCAGTTTGGGCGCTTTGGCGCCCGGGATGAGAACAGCCCCCACCACCACATCGGCGGTCCGGACCAAATCCCGTATGGTTGCCGGAGATGAGTACAACGGGAAACAGTTTGCGGGCATCACGTCGGACAGGTAGCGAAGCCGATCCAGATTCATATCGAGGAGGTAAACTTTGGCACCCAGGCCGCATGCCATCTTTGCGGCATTGACCCCCACGACACCGCCCCCGATCACCACGACGTTTCCCGGATCGACGCCGGGTACGCCGCCCAGAAGCACCCCATGCCCTCCCTGTGCCATCTCCAGGTATTTGGCCCCCTCCTGGATGGCCATCCGGCCGGCGACCTCGCTCATGGGGGTGAGCAGGGGTAGAGAGCCATCGGTTTTCTGGATGGTTTCATAGGCGATGCAGATCGATTTGCTTTTAACCAGCAAATGGGTCAGTTCTTCCGCCGCTGCCAGATGGAGATAGGTAAAAACGATCTGTCCCTCCCGAATCATATCGTACTCAGAGGGCAATGGCTCCTTGACATGCATCACCATATCGGCGCGCTGGAATATCTCCTGCGCGGTGTCCACCATCTCGGCACCGGCGCGGACGTAGGATTCATCATCGAAACCGGAATTGCTGCCGGCCATTTTTTCCACCAGTACCGTATGTCCATGGTGGATCATCACCTCTGTGCCCGCCGGCGTCATGCACACGCGGTTTTCCTCAGCTTTGATCTCTTTTAGAATACCGACAATCATTTGTGCCTCCTCGTGTAGTGTTGATTTGATAAAATGGGGATACCAGACAGTGTTCATGTCATCTGTCACTGAATAGCAAGATACCTGCCATGTTGGCAGCGAGGTGGGAAAAATAATTTTTGCCCACGAATTTGGATGACCTTCAATGATTGTGCCGGGATTCTTCCGTTAGTTTTACTAATAAATCCTGTATGATATAGACAAGGTTGTGGAAAGTGGCCATACGGGGCGGACTGGCTTGGGCGTGGCGGCAACATCCCGCAACCGGCCGGTAGGGAGGATGGGCGGTAATAAAAACTACCATCATTATCTGAAATAGGGTGTAACCATTTGAAAGTAAAGGTATAAAATTGATTTGGTAGGATTTGCTATAGATGGTAATTTGTTTTACCGCGCTTTACCCCGTATTTTTTAATTTTATTGATGAGCGCGGGGTGGGATATTCCCACAGATTCAGCGGCCTTGCGAATGCTGCCGCACCTGTTGAGCGCCTGCATGATGATCCGCTTTTCAACATCAGCTACTGCGGCTTTAAGGTGTTGGTCTTTCGGCAGTGCGTGACCGCTGTAGCTGGGCGGGTCACCCTTTGATCTGCCGATTTCATGACTGAATAAAATGGCGCTTTTTTCAATTTGTCTGCCTTCACTGAGAATCGATGCCCGTTCAACCACGTTTTTAAGCTCGCGAACATTGCCCGGCCAGTCATGGCGCCCCAGCTTGTCCAGCACATCCTCTGATACGGTCTGAACGGGTTTGCCCAGTTTGTTTGCCAATCGGAACAGAAAATGCTCCACCAGTAGTGGAATGTCATCCAGTCTTGCGGTCAGGGGCGGGATATGGATGGGAAGCACATTGATCCGGTAATACAGATCTTTCCTGAAACCGTTTTCTTCCACCAGCTGTTCGAGGTTCCGGTTCGAAGCGGTGATGATGCGGGTGTTCACCGGAATCTCTTCGGAACCGCCGATCCGGCGAATCCGCCTGTCCTGAATGACGCGCAGTATCTTGGCCTGTGACAAACCGGGCATCTCTGCGATCTCATCCAGAAAGACCGTGCCGTTGCCGGCAATTTCGAACAACCCAGGTTTGCCCTCCTTTCGCCCGCCGGTGAATGCACCGCTGCTGTACCCGAACAGCTCGCTTTCCAGCAGTTGCTCCGGAAGGGCTGCACAATTGATGGGGACAAAAGTGCCGGGCCTCTGGCTGGCCGTATGGATCGCCCTTGCAAAAAGTTCTTTCCCCGTTCCGCTCGACCCGCGAATGGATACCATGGCCTCGGTCTTGGCAATTTTATTTGCAAATGAAATCGCTTCCAGAATCAGGGGACTCCTGCCGATAATGTCTCCAAAACTCACCCGCACAGGATCGACGATGGTTTTGGCCAGCCGCTTGATCTCCTGGACCCCTTTGGCGATCTCCACCGCCCCGATGATCCGCCCTTCGGTGTCTTTGATGGGCCTGCCCGTCGCCAGATACTGAAACCGGCCGGACCGGCCGATCAGATTTTTTTTGGTGTTGCTGAACTTTTTTCCCTTCAGGCACTCCAGAATTGAATGATCGGATGGGTTGAGTTCGCGGATATGCCTGCCGATCATTTCGGTCTCTTCACATTCCAAGGCCTTTTGGGCCATGCTGTTGATGGTGGTGATCCGTCCCTTTGTGTCGATGGACAAAACACCGTCGCTGACATTGTCCAGGACCACCCGAAAACGGTTTTCCCGCTCCTCATGGGGCAGAGTGTCTATAAACCGGATTTCGACGATGCCCTCAATTTTCCCGAACAACCCGGCGATCTCCTCCCGGACCGGCACGTTTTCCGGATTGTCGGCCTGGAGGTAGACATGGGCACGGCCCTTTTTTATCTCCACTTCCATAAATTGGATGCTGATCTTACGCCGGGCAAGAAGCGCTGAGATATCCGCTACGATACCCACCCTGTCCGTGAAAATCAGTGCCGCTTTAAACATGAAGACGCTCCTCGGATTGCTTTTCCGGCATGCCCTTTTATTTCGGATTTCTATATTCGAATTCGGTTTTAGCCCGTTCAACAGGAAGACATCCCCTTTGAGGGGTAACCCAAAGCCTGGTTTTCTGGACCAGGATTCTTTAATAACATATCGATTCGAGAGATGGCAAACCGAAAGAGCCCATTTCACCTGTTCCTGAATCACATAAACACTTGAGCTATCCGTGAAATTCTGTCAGAAACGTCAGGCA
>CAZWAE010000249.1:3911-5814 GCA_964631805.1 uncultured Desulfobacteraceae bacterium
CCGGTGCATCTGACCGCCACCTATAAATTCGACAGTTCGGATGATCTGATCGATGTGGTAAACCATCGCAGCGGGTATATCTATTCGCGCTGGGACAATCCTTCGGTAGTGGAGGTGGAGTGTGCCATGGCCGACCTCGAGGGGTATGATCATGCCGTGGGTTTCGGTTCCGGAATGGCGGCCATTACCACCGCCGTCCTGTCCCATGTCCAGGCCGGAGATCGTATTGTCGCCACCCGGGAGATCTATGGCGGCACCTTTGAGCTGATGAACGATCTGTTGCCGAATCTTGGCGTCGAAACCGCCTTTGTCAACTGCGGGAATATCCGGCAACTGAAGCAAGAGATCGACAGGGGACTCACTCTTCTCTATCTCGAGTCGCCGACCAACCCGCTGCTGCGCGTGGTGGATCTCAAAACCCTTTCCGCAGCAGCCAGGAAAAAGGGGGCCGTGGTGATACTGGACGGGACTTTTGCTTCTCCTATCAATCAGCACCCCGTGGATCTGGGTGTGGATATCGTGATTCACAGCGGCACGAAATTTATCGGCGGCCACCACGATATCACCGCCGGATTTGCCTGCTGCAATAAAGCGCATTATGAAAAGATATGGTCCCACCGGAAGATCCTGGGAGGGGTGATGGATCCGATGACCGCCTTTCTCGCCCTGCGCGGGCTGCAAACCCTGGAGCTGCGCATCACGCGCCAGAATGAAAGCGCCATGAAGATTGCCCTTTTTCTTGAAAAGCATTCCGGGATTCGTGCTGTCCATTATCCCGGATTACCCGGCCATTGCGACCACGAGATCGCCGCCCGCCAGATGACCGGTTACGGTGGTATGTTGAGTTTTGAATTGGATACCGGTTTTGAGGGGACAAAGGATTTCATGGACCGGCTGAAAAAGATCAAACTGGCCACCAGTTTAGGGGGGGTGACCAGTCTGGCGAATCAGCCCATCACCAACACCCATGCGGGGCTCAGCCCGGAGAACCGGGCCAAGGCGGGCGTCAGCGAAAGCCTGGTACGGTTGTCCGTCGGCATCGAAAGGGCGGCCGATCTGATTGAGGATCTGGACCAGGCGTTGGACCCGGTTTCATGACCGGACAGGGGAAGCTTCCGGTTCATAGACCGGTCTGGATATTGCCCATCATTGTCGTATCCCAGTTTGCCGGGACTTCCTTGTGGTTCTCGGGAAATGCAGTATTGGGAGAGCTTCAGCGCGAGTGGTCCCTGGGGACCCATGCCCTGGGGTTCATGACCTCCTCGGTGCAACTGGGCTTTATCGCAGGCACACTGATTTTTGCCGTTCTTGCCATATCGGATCATTTTTCTCCCCGTAAAGTATTTTTTGTCTGCGCCCTTTTGGGTGCGGTATCCAACCTGATGATCTACCTAGCGGCCGATGGACTGGCATCGTTGTTGGTACTTAGATTCGTCACCGGTATTTTCCTGGCCGGCATCTATCCCGTGGGTATGAAAATAGCAGCGGGTTGGTATGAAAAAGGCCTGGGGAATGCCCTTGGCTTTTTGATTGGCGCCCTTGTGCTGGGCACCGCTTTGCCGCACCTGCTGAAAGCGGCGGGCCAGGCCGTTTCCTGGGAAGTGGTGATTGTTATGACATCCGGGATCGGATCTGTGGGAGGCCTCCTGGTGCTTTTCTTCATTCCGGACGGACCCTACCTTGTCAAAGGCAAACCTTTTGAAATCGGTGCCTTTGTCACCATTTTTAAATCAAGGGCACTTCGTTCTTCGGCTTTCGGATATTTCGGTCATATGTGGGAACTTTATACCCTGTGGGCCTTTATCCCGGTAATTCTTACCACCTACATGGCGCGGCATCCCGGAACGCAACTCAATGTATCCTTTTGGGCTTTTTGTGTGATTGCCGCCGGCAGTATGGGGTG
>CAZWAE010000250.1:0-2039 GCA_964631805.1 uncultured Desulfobacteraceae bacterium
TGACTTTTTCTTCCATGTGGAATTCCTTCGGACTCAGGCGCCGCTTCCCGGCCGGAATTCCGGATGCTGAATGATTGCGCTGCTTATCGCCTCTGTCGTACATCACACCCTTGCTTTTTCTCCCAAAGGTTCAGCTCTCGAAGCAGTTCACCGCTCCCCGCCAGATCTCCCACAATTTTCCTGATCGGCAACGGTGTAACTCTCACCAGCGTAGGGGTTGCGATGATATTATCAGCAGAAGCCTTTTCAGGATTCATCAGAAGATCGATAACAACGAGTCTGAAGCGATGGTTATTATTATCCTGGAGGACTTTTTTCAGTTTCTGAATGGTGTCTTTCGACTTAGGCGTCCGCCCGGCTATATAGAGTCTGTATTCGTTCATCCCATCATCTATCCTTTCCCCCCTTTCCCAATCCACAGGTTTCTAAGATCCATTTTCCCCGGAGCCCTGAAACCTGCCGGGATAACACTCCGGGGTTTGATAGCCGGAGATCTTATTCGCTTCATCATGGGTCGATTGAAAACCCGCTCAATGCACCATGGGACCTTCGAGTATGCTCTTTGATACCAGAACGATCTGATCCCTCCCGAACGGTTTTCTCATCACCTCAAAACAGAGGGCATCCTCTTCGACACTTTTCAGCTGATTAAAAAATTCTTCATAAAATGCGGTGATAAGGTAGACAGGGGTCGTTTCATCCGATTGCCGCAGGGTCCGTAGCGTTTCAGAACCATTCATCCCCGGCATCTTAAGATCGAGGAAGATCAGGTCGTAGGGCCTCATCTTTTGCATTTCGACGCCCTTTTCACCCGATTCTGCGACATCCACCCGGTATCCGGTATCTTCAAGGGCCAGAAGAAAAGATTTTCGGATGGCCTCTTCATCGTCAATCACAAGAATACTTTTAGTCATTTCAACCTCCATCGCTACAGGTTCCCGTCGATTTATCAAATGTGGAGATACCCGATTTATTCTACCTCCATATAATGCTCTGCAACCACTGACGTTTCGCGTGAAATGGACCGGACCGCCGCAACGGTAGGAAAAACAACGAGGGCAAAGGCGATGAGAATCCGTAATACGGATTTTAGAATCTTCAATCTTTTCTGCCCTGGTGTGGATGTGAGTGGCAGCCCTTATCCGGCCGGGCGGCGGGTTATCGTGGACCGTGCATATCCCCTGAAATCAACTCCCCGTTCGCAATAGATCCTGTCCAGGAGATCTTTAAACCCTCTGGTGTCCGGGTTGGGGTCTTCCGGTTCTGCGGTGATGGCGCCGGCTTTTTCAAAAGCGTTCCGGATATGTATATTTCTCTGCCGTCGGTCTCTTGTAGAGTCCATAATATTTAACCACTTTCTTGATATAATGCCGGGTAGCCCCGATAGGCGGAACACCTTTATACTCCCTGACTTTTCTGCTGCCGGCATTGTAAGCCGCCAGTGACAGGATGACATCCCCGTCAAATCGATCCAGCATCTGCTTGAAGTACTTCACACCCGCTTCGATATTCTGCTCAGGGTCGAAGCTGTCCACCACACCGAGGGATTCTGCCGTTGCGGGCATCAGCTGCATCAGGCCCTTGGCACCCATTTTGGAAACGGCCCGCGGGTTATACATCGACTCCGCCATGATAATAGCCCGGATAAGCGCCGGATCGATCTCGTATCGTTGGGCCGCTTTAAGAATAATCGACTGAAACAGGTGTGAAGTTTTCCCGCCGGAGGCGGTCCTCGAAATGTTTTGATTTCTGCTCTTTGCGCGGCGGGGATTGATTTCCGGACCCGTTACAAGGGGCATCTCATTTGCCGGCTCAATTCGGCCTTGTTCCCGGTAAGGGTCGGTAAATGGCTTTTGATACCCCTGAAGGACACAGACATACGCAACGGCAATCATTGCCGCAGCGATTTGTCGGAGCGTCAACGCCTTTGACGGCAGGTTTACTGGTGGCTTTTGGTTTAATGATGCGTCCATTTCTGCGCCCTGGCAAGCGTGACCTCAGCCATTGGTATCTGCTTTCACGCCGGCCGGTTTTTGTCT
>CAZWAE010000250.1:2049-5801 GCA_964631805.1 uncultured Desulfobacteraceae bacterium
ATGCGCTATCATCAATTGCAGTGTGTGATCATCCAGGTCAATACTGTCCCACCCCAATACATGCAGGCGTCGATTCATTTCCTGCAGTCCCATACGGGAATCATCTTCAACGGCACGGGCGGCATCTTTGATAAACAGGGCGATTTCAACGGAAAACAGTCCCTTGTCTTTCAACCGACCCATCAAAATTGCATTCACCCGTTCCATGGTCATTCTCTCCGGTCGATACCTTTAGCAGCGGATCCCTCCAGCCGTTGAAGCCGTTTCTCGATGCTGTCCAGGGAATCGGCCACCTCTTTGCGCGGCGCATTGCTGCTGAAGCAGGGATTGTTTACCCACCAGTCCATGCCCATCTCCTTGGCTTTGTCAACGGAACAGATGACCAGGCGAAGCTGGATGGTCAACAGTTCGACTTCGACCAGACTGATTTTGATATCACCCGCGATAACAATCCCTTTGTCGAGAACCCGTTCAAGCAGATCGGCAAGACTGGAGCTCTCGATGGAGTGCGTTGGGGCACGTTGAATAGCCATTTTATCTCCCCCATTAAGGTTGGCGATTGATGATAGTTGGTTATAAGAGTTTCCCAAGGGGCCCCAGGTCCATATTGAGGTCTTCTTCCTCCAATCCAAATTCCAGGCGAAGCCTTTCAAGTTCGTCAGACTGCCGCATCAGCGTTACCCCCACATCTTCAATTTCATCATCGCTCAGGGACCCGGCGTCAATTCGGCTGATGGCCTGGCGTTCCAGGAGCTCGTGCAGAAGCTTCACCAGGGTCAGCACCAGCTGCCCCAGCCCGTTCTTCACATTTTCCGGATCGAGGTTGAGCCGCCCCCCCTTTTTGATACTTTCCGGGGCAGTTTCAGCCGGGGCAGCGTTTCCCGCTTCCATAACCCTGACAAAATCTCCGAGGGCCGGGGACTCTACTTTCGACTGTTCGTTAAACTCCATAGTACACCTTTTAATTGAATATTGAATATTGAATATTCAAGCTCCTAAAACCTCGTCTCCAAACCCGCCCCGGCACCTGAGCCCAACCTGATCGGCGGGGAATTATCAGGATTTGATGCAATCGTGCGGGCCGTTTCCACGGAAGTGAGCATGACTTGCAGCCCCAGGTAGATGAGATCGATGTTGGCGACCGAAATCGTCACCTCTCCCACCACCACGGCCCCCTTGTTGAGGACACGATCAAGGGCTTCGCAAAGAGAGATGTGTTCGCTTTCATTCAAGGAGGAATTCTGCATTTTTTAAACCCTTTTTTATAGTATTCCACCGCAAAACCGGTACGGCTGCGGCGGCTGAATCATCAATCATAAATCGCGTCCCCCAATTCCCCTAATCGCTCAAGGCCTCGCGGCATTGCCCGGTGATAAACCGTGGTTTGATGCATCCCGGGAAAGGCCTGCCGAAGCTTCTCTTTTACCTGCGACTCCCGGCGGTAAAGGGCGGAGCACAATGAGCACTGGCTGTCCGGGGTGGCAAGGTTGAGAAAAAGCGCCGGTGTGTGGATACCGATACGGTTGCAGGCGCCTATCAGGTCTTTGGTCTCCGCCAATGCCATCTCCGTTGTAATCGTAACGGTGACCAGTGACGACCGCCCCGGGTCCCGCAGGAGCGTTTGCAGCCTCTTGAGATCTTTGGACATCCGCACCATGCGCCGGGAGACCCCAGGGAGCCGGAAGACCCGTTTGTATTTCAGGAAAAGGTCGAAGAACGCTTTCAGCCACTGGTCAATGAGTTCGGGCGTCTCCAAAAGCCGGATCAGATGTCCCGTGGGCGCCGCATCGAGGATGAAAACGTGGTATTGGTCGCCTGCCAGCAATTCCATGGCCAACGTGAGGGCCATAACCTCGTCCAAACCGGGCGGCGAAAGATCCATCACACGCTCCATCACTTCCCGGTCGAAGGTCAGGTCAAGATGGGTCGAAATTGAACTTAAAAACGTTTCCAGCTCATCGGCATACTGGTTCTTCAATGTATTAAACTCTGCCCGGGCGTCTATCTCCATGGCCGAAAACCCGGGGGCCAGACGGGTCGGCCCGGGTCCGATGTCGGCATCCAGGCAGGCAGACAGGGAATGGGCCGGGTCTGTGGAAAAGACAAGGACCTCTTTTGGCCTTGCATCCCTGGCTATCCTTACGGCCGTGGCACAAGCCAGCGTGGTCTTTCCCACACCGCCCTTTCCGGCAAACAGCAGGAGTTCCATTTGGGAAGAGGGAAGATTTCCGGGCAGATCGACCGGCGATGCCACACCGGATACAGGGGGCCGGATGGCGGATACCGGGTTCCTGGTGCCGGGTGCCGCACCTTCAATCTTTAACGGGAGCACCCCCTCCCAGAATCTATTGAGCGGTCCTTGGCCCCTCACCTCCTCCGGATACATGGGAATGCCCCAAAGAGAATATTCGGATAATTTCCCGGGAAAGTGTCTGATCTCTCCGAATTGACGCGCATGTCTGTCGGAACAGACCTTGCAATCGTTCTCCGGATAGAGCCTGTTGACCACTATATCGGTGACCAATATGTTTGATTGTCGCAGTTCATGCAATAACGTCAGGGTTTCGTGGATGCTCAGGACCTCTGCCAGCATAACCGGTACAAAACGGCAGCGATCCGGATCCCCTGTTAAAGCCTCCATCTGCCGGACGGAATCGGACAGACCCAACAGGAACTGATCCAGTTCGTCTTTAATGTAGGCGCCGCTGAACAACCGTTTCATGTAGCGGTGCTTGGCCAGCAGGGCATCCAGGGCATCGAGCCATTTTTTAATCATCTCCGGCATGGCCAGGAGCCTGAGCGTATGGCCGGTGGGCGCGGTATCCACGACGATACGGTCATAGGTCCCATCCCGGACCCATCCGGAAATTTCAAGAAAGGCCATGAGTTCATCCATGCCGGGCATGGAGAGGTCAAGAAACCGGCTGATGTCTTCATCATCCAGAAAGGTTCCGCGGGCGGCAATCTCCCTGAGATCATTGTCATGCTTCTTTTTGAAGACAGACAGCGATTGACGGGCATCAAGTTCGATGCACTCTAAGTTTCGGGGAAGCGTAAGATCAGACAGGCTGTCCGACAGGGAGTGGGCCGGATCGGTGGATACCAGCAGAAAGGTTCCCCGGGGATAACGGCGGGCATAACAGAGTGCTGCCGCGGTCGCACCGGTGGTCTTGCCGACGCCGCCCTTGCCGCCGAAAAATACCAGGCGCTGCCGGCGGTCATGCAGAAAAGAGGGCTCTGCCATGCCGGTTTCGTTCTCATCACTCTTCTTTATCGTCATATTCATTTTGGATATCGGGTCCTCGATCCTGAATCTCGTCCAGGCGGTCGAGAAGTTCCTTTTCCCGGGTGTCAAACTCGGATTCGGTAATCCTTCCGGTCTCCAGCATCATATAAAGCTCGCCCAGTTCGGCCGTGATGGATCCGGCTTCGTTTTCCATCTCCTGCCGGGCGGAGTTGTGCAATTCACGGAATATCCAAAGGATGCCGCGAAACGGTGAAAGCAGTATATCGTCAACGACAAACATCTTTACGATTTACCGTTTGGGATTCTGGATCCCGGATTTTAGGCGTAAAGCCGATTTCAACCATCCGGATTCCGTTTAGAGTTTCAGTTGTATATCTACAAAATTGTGCGGCGCCCACGGTCCGTTGTAATCGAATGTAAAGTTATTGTCGAACAGGCCGGCGGCTTCGAGTATGCCGTCTTCAAAACGGGCCTCTGCATCACGCGCCACCAGACAGGCCAGGTT
>CAZWAE010000251.1:0-5776 GCA_964631805.1 uncultured Desulfobacteraceae bacterium
GCTGGGCATCGCCCGGAAAACGCTGATCGAAAAGATCCGGAAATATACGCTATAGCCCCCGGTTGCTGGTTCGGCCGTGTTGCCGTCCGGCGGACCGGAAGCCGGCGGGTGTTCCAACCTAACCGACCATTCTTTTTACGCCTCCCCCTCCCGATCAGAAACATCGGCAAAACTCCGTTACGATTGGGTTATAACAGATTGCCCTTCCGGTTCGGGTAACGCCGGAAATCGCAACAACCGCGCAGACTATCTGTAAATCCTATCCGTATTTATTACATAATTTATCACTTGTAATATTAAGTGGTTAAGCGTTTCATTACCTATATGACATCCGTATCGGATCGGTAAATATATTTCTTGAAATTCCGGTACAGGGTGGTATAAATTCAGGCACTCAATTCCAGCACGCCGGATTCGATGCAGAACATTCTGCAGAAAGTGAGAAAATGAACAAAAGACCGATTCTCCCAGCCCTTTCAACTCTGTGTGCCATAATATTTCTTGCTGTTGCCCTTCCTGTTTTTGCCACGGATAACGGTATGAACAACAACTCCGGACCGGTGACCCTGGAAACTATGGTGGTCACCGCCAGCCGCTGGGAAATGCCCAGGGCGGAGGTGGCCGCCAACATCACCGTGATCACGCGAAAGGAGTTGGAGGAACTGCCGGCATCCAACCTGTCTGAAGTACTTCGGTATATTCCCGGTGTCACAGTGGAGGCCAACGGCGGGCTGGGCAGCGAAACCGCAGTGCGAATCCAGGGTTCGGAGTTCAGGCATGTCACGGTTTTTCAGGATGGCGTGCCGCTCAACATGCTGGCCACACCGAGAACCGATCTTTCCTATATTCCGGTGGACACCATCGAACGGATCGAAGTGTACAAAGGCGCCGCCTCATCCGCGTGGGGTTCCGCTCTGGGGGGGTGATCAATATCATCACAAAGGAGCCGGCCCCGGGCCGTGCGGTGACGGTTGGTTTTCAAACCAGCTACGGGGAGTTCGATACCTTTAAGAACCGGGCGAGCGTCAGCGGTACCAAAAGCCGGACGGGGTACCTGCTTTCGCTGACTGCGGACAGAAGCGGCGGGTTTATCGACCATACTGATTATGAGCAGGACGCCGTGTATGCAAAAGTGTTCCGCGATGTGGGGGAGACCGGCCGGGTGAGCTTTATATACAGTTACGATGAAGGGGAGAATGGCGACCCCCTGACGAATTTTCCGGACTTCTACGATGAGATCTACCGGAAGCGCTCCTACCAGCGGCTCATGCTGGAAATGGCCCCTGCCGATAATCTGATGTTCACTCTGGAGGGTCGACATCAGCGGTTTGAAAGCTTTATAGAGGATGTCTTTTCCGATCGTCGGGAGGTGTTCAGCGATTATGTGGAGAAAACCTGGGGCGGCGGCGCTCGGCTGACCTGGGAAGCGGCCGGGATGAATACCTTTAATGCCGGGGTTGACGCGGACGACGGCCTGTACGACTGGAACAATTTCGACCGGGAGTACAAAACCCGCACCCGGGCGGTCTACGCCAACGACACGGTGTCCTGGGACCGGTATTCCTTCAATGCAGGCATCCGCTACGATGACAGCCGGGAGTTCGGCAGCGCGGTGAGCCCGTCGGGCGGCCTGGTGGTCCGGCTGCCGGGAGAGATCGGTCTGGTCAGAGGCCAGGTGGCCCGCGGTTTCTCAGCCCCGCCGGCCTCCTGGATCCATGACCCCAATTTCGGCAACCCTGCTCTTGACCCCGAAACCGCCGTCAACTATCAGCTCGGTCTCGAACTGGGCTTTTGGCGCTTTGTCCGTCTGGAGGTGAATGTTTTCCGGGCCGATGTGAAGGACCTGATCCGGTACAACTTCGACACCCGGCGGTACGAAAATATCGATGAGGCAAAACGCCGCGGCGTGGAGGGCGCCATCGGGCTTACCTTCGATTCCGGGCTTTCCCTCTTTTTTTCCGGCAGCTATGTGGATGTCCGGGACGCGGTCACCGACCGGGTGATCGAGGATATCCCCCGCACCACCTACCAGGCTGCAGCCCGCTACAGCTACTGCTTTACCACCCACTCCCTTACGGGGCGGTACATCGACCATAACTCCACCTTCCCTGAAACGAAAGATGAGCGGTTTATCTTCGACTACCAGATCAGGGCGGAGCTGCCGGTACCGGAAAAGTGGGGGCGGGCGAATTTTTTTGCCATCGTGTACAACCTGCTGGACACCGATTACCTCTACCGGGAGGTATGGCCCAAACCGGGCCGGTGGATCGAAGCCGGTGTGGAGTACCGCTTCTAGGGAAGAAGGTTAACACCCGGGATTCCACCTCATCAGTGACCTGATTCGCAATACCGCTCCGCCAGGCGGTAGCGGGACCGGTTGGCCCGCTTGCCGTTGTGAACCAGGATCCGGCTTTCCTTCAGCAATTTCAGATAAACCCCCGCAGTTTTGTATTTGTCCCTTCCCGATGGCGAGTGACGCTGCAGAAACAGTGCGAACGCAGACCGTTTGAACCACTCTTCGTTTTGCCCGGCAAGAAATGTCCCGATGTCTTCAATATTGCTGTCACGCAGAGTCTTATGCCAGGGTTTACCTTCGCCACCCCCTCCGATGGTGATGCTGCTCAAGGCTTTATTCACTGCCTCTCCTGCGCCGTTGTATCCGGCGGCAACGCCATCTCCCTTTACCGAATGGCCGGTGATCTCTTCGGGAAGATCTTTTGCGGTAATGACCGGTCCTGTGGAAAGGACCACCAGACGTTCCATCAGATTCTCCAGTTCCCGGACGTTCCCGGGAAACGAATGCCTCATCAATACATCATGTGCGTCCAGGCCCAGTATCATGTTACCCTTTTCGTTGTTATCGGCATGCCGGGCCAGGAAGTGGTCAGCCAGCATGGGGATATCCCCGGTACGGTCCCTCAATGGCGGGACCGTTATGGGCACGACATTCAGACGGTAGTAGAGGTCTTCCCGGAACCAGCCCTCCTGGACACCCGCTTCCAGGTCCCGGTGTGTGGCGGCAAGAATACGGACATCCACCTCGATCTGTCGGTTCTCGCCGATACGCTCCACCCTCTTCTCCTGGAGAACCCGAAGGAGTTTGGTCTGAAGCCCAAGGGACATATCGCCGATTTCATCCAAAAACAGGGTGCCCCCGCCTGCAGCTTCGAATTTTCCTGCTCTCTTTGAAACCGCCCCGGTAAAAGCCCCCCTTTCATGCCCGAACAGTTCGCTCTCGGCCAGGGTTTCGGTTATCACGCCACAGTTCAGCGCCACAAACGGACCGTTACGCCGCTGGCTCAGAAAGTGAACGGCCCGGGCCACCAACTCTTTGCCCGTTCCGGACTCCCCCTTTATCAACACCGTGGCATTTGAGGGCGCCACCTGTTGGATCCTGTCACCCACCTCTCGCATGGACGTGCTTTCTCCCACAATGCCGCGCGTATCGGATGTTTTTGCGATAAATCGCATCATCTGTCCTGCCCCTTGAACCGTAGCTGGCTAAACGGGTTTGAGTGTTGAACCTGCAGGATTTAGCGTTGTGCCTTTTTTCGATCGGCTGATGGTTTGAATCTACCGGGTTTCGATGGCGGGCGGAAGGTATGGAAACGGGCATTAAAGGGGCGAAAATAGGGAATTATTGCAAACGGCCCTTCCCGGACGACCGACCGGCAAGATAAAACCTGGATCTTCAGCAAGACCCACAACTGTTATGAATGGGAACCCATTAAGGGTCCGTCGCAACGATCTCTTTAATCTCTTCCAACAAGGCCAAAATTTTGTGATTCAATTGAACTTGACCGGCCTTGCGGTCACTTCCAATCGTGGAAGCCGCTGCCTTCGGCAAACGCTCAACGTTACTACCATCATTAATAAAAATCTTCTCCGGGAGAATGGAAAGATATATGATTTCCACACTCAAAATACGGCGGGCAAAACTAATTATAAACGGTTTGCTACCTATATTTTTTACAGTTACATAAATAGGCCCTTGATAACCCGAATCTATTTGCAGACCATGGAATACGATGGTTCCCAACGATGCCAGCCGGCCAATCTGGCCCAAACGGCCCATAAAACAGGGCGGCATGCTGAAGTTTTCAATCGTTTCTACGACAGCATTTTCACCGGGATTTAATACGAGCGGGTTTTCCGTGAGGTCCGGTCCCTTGAGATCTTCACCGTCTCGGACAATGGCACTGCCGACCCTCAGATCATAGCTCGATGGTTGCACGTTTTTCTCAAAAAAGTTTTCGATCCCCAAAATTCCGCATCGATGCGCTGCTTTTATTTGATGGTCTACAAGAATGTGCTGATGATGCTGATGGAGGCCGGCAATGAATTTTGACGCGGCAATGTTATCGGTTTGAAAGGGTAGGTTGGAACCGGGGATTGCCTTATCACTATTTTCCAGTTGGATCCAGAAGTCCGGTGTATCTCCACTGAATTTCGACAACCGGAGTGCCATGATTTCGGACAAGGGAAGCTTGCCAGACATTAGACCGTTAATAGCCTGACGGCTTACATTGATCTTTTCGGCAAATTCCTGTTGCGTGATGTTCAAATTGGCGAGAATTGTCCTCAGATATTCACCCAATGCGGTCAGGTTGCTCATCAGATCACCTCAGACAAAAAGACGGTATTGGCAGGGAAAGATTCAGAAGTGCTTCTGAAAAAAGAAGCGTCTCGGTTCCACCATAATCATGTCAACTTTACATGTCAAGCTGTTTGTTTTTTATGTTTACATGAACATTCGCATTTTCCCTGTTTAACGGGCTCAGACTTCCTGACGAACAAAAATATCATTCCGGCAATTATGCAGTAGAGTTATATAATATATTGATGTAACAGACTATTATATATTTTACTCCGATTGAAAGCGGGTGTAATCGATCAGAAACCGGCATAAAAGATTTCTGCAAGCCCGATTCTAAAGCCCGCCATATCGACTTTACAATGTCAATCTTGTGAAACGTCAAATCCAGGAAAATTCATTGAGTCGAAGTGCTTTTTGACGCGAAGGGTTTGATTTTTAAATCATTATCCGATTGAACCGCGCTTTGAAATTGGGATATGATGGGTTGTCGCGTTCAACCTTAAAACGCTTATCCGATTCGGGCTTGAAATGCAAAAAAACGGAATTGAATTTTTTCTTCGTGCGGCCGGACACGTTTTCTTTTGGGCGGCGTGCCTGCTGCTTCTATGGGCCTGCGGCGGCTCAGGGAGAAATGCAACGCAAGCCCCAGGGGAGATAAACAACACGCTTCGGTATGATGCTAACGCCCACCTGGGCACGTTGGATCCATTGGGCGATGTGACCGGGGCGCTACCCATGTTTTCCCACTTTTAGCATGCACCGATACAACGTCGAAAACACCTTAAAGAAAAAATCCCTTATATGATTCCCGATATCCATGCCTGTCATTATCGGTGGTGGTATTGGGGGTGCCAACATATAACCTACTGGAAATAATATAAATATGACACATTGACAATAAAAACAACATGGGACGGATCGGACGAATCGGACAGACCGGACAGGTTTTAAGGGAAAGCGGACCATGAAGGCGTACAAGCAGAAATTGAAAATGCGGCTGCTGACGGCCATGGAGGTTTTCGATGACCGCCTGCTGGCGGAGGAAAACGGCGAGTTCGATCTCAAGATCGCCAAAAGCTGCTCCCGTTGCCTTTCGGATAAGGAGGTGATCGCCTTCTTTTTTAGTAAAAATGGTTTGACACATGGCATTTTTTCGGTAAAAATGCCAACTATGATCAA
>CAZWAE010000252.1:0-3316 GCA_964631805.1 uncultured Desulfobacteraceae bacterium
GAGATTTTCGACACCCTCTTCTCATATCTGGACATGATGAAACAGGCAATGGCGGTCCAGCCGGGAGATGGGAACCGGTCTGCGGAGCAGAAGGACGGCCGCTCCGGTTTTGCAGAAGCGGTTCAAGCGCAACAGGCCCCGGCAAGCGCCGCTGCGGTGCCGGGAGAAGGAGATGATCCTGCAGCCGCATCGGATCCGGAGCCCAACATCCCGCATCCCACAGCCAAGGGCCCGGAGCAACCACCCGCCGACCGATCAGCGGAACCGCCAAAAATCGAAACGTCGCCGGAAGGATCGGTGCAGGACAGATCCCTCCTCCCAAAAGATGACTCGTATACCACGGTGCAGCCATCCCACCTGTTGGACTTTTCGACCGATACCATCCGCGTCGCAACCGAAAAGATAGACACGCTCATGGACGGGGTGGGTGAACTGCTGGTGGCCCGGATGTTTGCCGAACAGCGCCTGGAGGAGGTGAAAACGCTTCAGCAGAAGCTGATTCGCTGGAAAAAAAGCTGGCGTTCGGTTCGCAACCACTACCATGCGCTCCGGCGCAAGAAGTCATCGTCATCTGTCCTGGCAGCGCCCCTGTTCGAATTTTTAGGCCACAACCGGGAGCA
Organism: uncultured Desulfobacteraceae bacterium; assembly: GCA_964631805.1. GTDB lineage: Bacteria > Desulfobacterota > Desulfobacteria > Desulfobacterales > CAZWAE01 > CAZWAE01. Next base: position 621 of record CAZWAE010000252.1, read on the forward strand.
CCTTAAGACCCTGGACCAGGGAATTAACGGTCTGATCGGCAGCCTCAAGAACGATCACAATCACCTGGCCCTTCTGACCGACAATCTGCAGAATAAAGTGCGTCATGTGCGAATGCTGCCCATCGACACCCTTTTCGATTTCTTTCCCCGCATGGTTCGCGATCTGGCCAGAAAGCGGAAAAAGGAGATTTCGTTCCGGATGGAGGGGGGTGAATTTGAACTCGACCGGCATATTATAGAATCGATAAAGGATCCCATGATCCATCTCCTTCGCAATGCCGTGGATCATGGTATTGAATTGCCGGACCAGCGCGAGAAGGCGGGCAAGAACCGCAGGGGAACAATTCTTCTCCGGGCCGTCCGGAAAGGCAATACCATTGTCCTTAACATATCCGATGACGGCGCAGGAATTGATATTGACGCTCTGAAAGAAACCGCCGTAAACCGTAAATTCCTGACGGTGGATGAAATCGACGCTCTCAGCGATCAGGAAGCGGTAGAGCTTGTGTTCCGCTCCGGGCTTTCCTCCCTTACCAGGGTGACGGATCTTTCCGGACGCGGGGTGGGGCTGGACGTGGTGCGGCGCAACCTGGAGGTGTTGCACGGACTGGTCCGGGTCGACACGTTCACGGGTCGCGGTACCACGTTCACCCTGACACTTCCCCTCACCCTGGCCACGAGCCAGGTGCTGTTGGTGGCGGTTGCGGACCAGACCCTCGCCGTGCCGATCACAAGCGTGGAGCGCATCCAACGGATCGCGTTCAGCGACATCGGCTGCATCGACGGCAAGGACGCCGTCAGCATCAACAACACCGCTTTGCCGCTGGTATCCCTGGCGCGTTTCCTCGGCTTGGATGCATCAGCGTTGGAAAGACCGGAATCTTTCATTCGGACAGTGCCCATTGTCATACTGGGCCTTGGCGAGAAACGCGTCGCCTTCCGTGTCGATCGATTTCTGGGTACCCAGGAGGTGGTCATAAAGACCATGGGCCGCCAGTTGCGCCGGGTGCCGAATATTGCCGGTGCCACGACCCTGGGTGACGGCCGGGTGGTGATGATCCTCAACGTGACGGATCTTCTCAAGTCAGCCCATATAAGCCCCGCCATCACCAAACGGAAACCTGCCGAGGTGCGTGAGATCCGCCGGCGCAATGTGCTGGTGGTGGACGACTCCATTACCACCCGGACCCTGGAGAAGAATATTCTGGAAAATGCCGGTTTCAGCGTTCTGGCGGCCGCGGACGGGGAGGAGGCCTGGGCATTGATCCAAAACGATCCGCCGGATGTGATCGTGGCGGATATCGATATGCCGCGCATGGACGGGTTCGACCTTACCCAAAATGTTAAAAACAACGACCGCTATAAAAACATCCCGGTGGTACTGGTAACCTCCATGGACCGGAAAAAAGACAGGATCAGGGGCATGGAATCCGGTGCCAATGCCTATATCACCAAGCAGATGTTCGAACAGCAGGCACTGCTGGAGACCATTGAAGAGTTGATGGGTTAGGGCCGGGGAAAAATGTTTTATCCCGGAAGGTGCCCTGATTTGCGTCAGATTTGGACGATCTGAGGGCGAAAAGCCACAGGAATAGTCGTTCTATTCCGAGGACTTTTCAACTGAAGAGCGTCCAAAGGTGGCGTGAAGCAGGGATGCATAATGGGATAAAACAATTTTTCCGCGGCCCTTAAGTCAATCCCAAACCGGAGTTTTCCATGATCCGTGTTCTGATTACCGATGATTCCCCCACGCTGAGGATGGTTGTCCGATCCCTTTTGGAAGGAGATCCCGAAATAGAGGTCGTCGGAGAGGCCCAAAACGGGAAAGAGGCAATTCTCAAGTGCAGGCATCTGGATCCGGACATCGTTACCATGGATATCCGCATGCCGGTAATGAATGGTTTTGAGGCCATCAGCCGGATCATGGCGGAATCGCCCCGTCCCATTGTGGTATTGACCAGCCCTCAATCCGATGTGGAGCTTGGCATCACCTTCAGGGCCATCCAAGCCGGTGGACTCATGGTGATCGGCAAACCTTCGGACCTGCTGGTGCCGGGGGATAAAAGAAAGCATTTCATCGATCTGATCAAAGCCATGGCCGGTGTCAAGGTCGTGGGGCGGCGCAATGTTGCTTTGAATGATCTTCCGGGAAAACCGGGCGGTATGCACCACCCTGAAAGGATCAGGGATGCAAAGGTTGTGGTTATCGGCGCGTCTACCGGCGGACCGCCGGCACTTCAGGCCATTTTAAAAAAACTTCCCATCGATTTTCCACTGCCGGTGGCGGTTGTTCAGCATATCAGCGTCGGGTTTATCACCGGTCTGGCCAGGTGGCTTGACAGCAACATACCCATGCGTACCAGAGTTGCGATTAACGGCTCGCCGTTGGCTTCGGGAACCGTCTATCTGGCACCGGATGATCGGCACATGACGATAGATCAATATCGGCGCATCCGGTGTGAAAAGTCCACCAAGATTGACGGACACCGTCCCTCGGCAACCCGGTTGTTCGACTCGGTCGCCCGTAATTTCGGATCATCCGCCATCGGCGTGCTGCTCACCGGTATGGGCGGTGACGGCGCCAGAGGACTAAAGATGATCCGGGATGCAGGCGGATATACCATCGCGCAGGACAGGGATACCTCCATCGTTTTCGGAATGCCCAAGGTGGCCATCGATTTGGGCGCGGTGGATGC
>CAZWAE010000252.1:3416-5719 GCA_964631805.1 uncultured Desulfobacteraceae bacterium
GGTATTGATAGTCGAAGACTCCCCAACCCTGCAGGCATTGATGGTTCACTTCCTGGAAGCGGACCCTGAAATCAAGGTTGCGGGATGCGCGGAGAGCGGCACAGAGGCTGTGAAAAAGGCCCGGCAGCTCAAACCGGATCTGATTACCATGGATGTCGTCATGCCCGACATGGACGGATTGGAGGCAACCCGGCGTATCATGAGAGACAACCCCATCCCCATTATCATCGTAACGGCCCACACGGATTCAGATGATCTCAACGTTGTCTTTGAAGCCATGAAGGCCGGTGCATTGGATGTAATGACCAAACCGGATAATTTCGGCACGGAAAGTGCCGACGACTGGCAGAGTGACCTGCTGTCCAGGATAAAACAGCTTGCCTGTATCGATCTCGGGCCGATTGAACGCTGAATGAATTTTTTCAAGAGGGGCGCTATGAACACACAGAACGGTTGTGAGATATTGATCGTCGAAGACAGTCCGACGCAGGCGATCACACTGAAATTTCTGCTCGAACAAGAGGGCTACAAGGTAAGATCGGCCACCAATGGCAGAGAGGGCGTGGCGAGGGCTCTCGACATCAAACCGCAGCTGATTATCAGCGATATCATGATGCCGGAAATGGATGGTTTCGGACTGTGCAAGGCGGTTAAAAACCATGCGTCCACCCAAGAGATACCGGTTATTTTGCTGACCACTCTGACGGACCTGGAAGATGTGATCAAAGGGCTGAATGCAAAAGCGGATTTTTATGTCACCAAACCCTATGACGCTGAATTTTTGCTTTCAAAAGTAAGGTCGGTTCTCGACAGCGTGGATGCACCGCAAACCAAGGTAAAAGACAACGAAATAGAGGTAAATTTTGCAGGCAGGGCCCATGTGATAAAAGCAAGCCGGAAACAGGTATTGAATCTTCTTTTATCCACTTATGAGAACGCCGTCATTCAAAACCGGAATCTTTCCCTGGCAAAGGAAACGCTGAGAAACCTCAATGAACAGCTTGAAGACAACTACAAGAAATTACAGATATCGGAGGAGAAGTTCAGGGTTCTTGTGAAAACGGTTCCCGATATCGTTTACAGGGTCGATGTCAACGGAAGATTTACTTTTATAAACGATGCCGTCACGAGGATTGGATACACCGCCGAGGAACTGATCGGAGAGCACTTCAGCAGAATCATTCTGCCGGCAGACGTCACCCCCGTCAGCCGTGAAAAAGTGTTGAAGAATATGGAGGGCCGCCATACCGGCGATGGAAAGGCCCCTTTGCTGTTTGACGAGAGAAGGACCGGCAAGAGAAAAACGACCGGATTGGAAATACGACTGGCGACAAAGAAAGGGTTGAATCAAAAAGTAGCGATGGCCGAATCCATCGGAGACGAGGTGGTTTTCGTCGAGGTGAACAGCTCGGGAATGTATGAGATCAGCAATGATTTTCACGATAGAAATTTCATTGGAACCGTCGGGGTCATCCGGGATGTCTCAATTCGCAAGGCCATGGAGAAAGGTTTGCAAAACGCACACAACGACCTGGAAAATAAAGTGTTCGAGCGCACCCTCGAACTGATGGAATCGAACAAGCAACTGAAACAGGAGATTGACAGGAGAATACGGATTGAAGAGGAGCTTGAAGGGTTGATCCAGAAACATCAGGAATCTCAAGCTCAGCTCATCCAGGCAGAAAAAATCGGCGCTCTCGGCGTTCTGACAGCCGGCATCGCCCACGAGCTGAACAACCCCATGATGGGGATCCTCAATTTTGCCCAGTACTGCCTGAAGCATACCGATTCGGAAGACCGGCGGTATCCGGTCCTGGTGGATACCATCCGCGAGGTAACCCGGTGCAGCGATATCGTACGGAACCTGTTGACGTTCACACGGGTGGATAATCCGGAAACTGAAGATTACCAGGAGGAGAGCCTTGTGACGATCATGGACCGGGTGTTCAGGCTGCTGGCCTATCGCACGGAAAAAGAGAACGTCCGGATCACCCGGAACATCGAGATGGACACGCCGTCGATTCTGATGAAAACAACGGGCATCCAACAGGTATTTCTCAATCTGATCGGCAATGCCTTGGATTCCCTTAAAAAAAGTGACGAAAAGAAATTGCATGTCCAAATACGGCCGGTTGACGGAACGGTAGAGACGGTGGTCACCGACACCGGGAAGGGTATCGATCCCGGGATCCTGAAGAAAATCTTCGATCCTTTTTACACCACCAAACCCACCGGCAAGGGAACCGGCCTGGGATTGTCCGTATCCCGCAGCATCGTTGAAAACCACGGCGGCCGGATCACCT
>CAZWAE010000253.1:0-5715 GCA_964631805.1 uncultured Desulfobacteraceae bacterium
TGAGCAGGGGGCGCCGGTCCGCCGGATAGATCAACCGGGTGGTTTCCCGCCGTTCGAAATCCCGGCAATTATTTTTACCTTGCCAACGATGCAATAGTTTTCTTATATGCACGACACCATTCCTTCCGGAAGCATATGGCCTGTCTCCGGTTTGTCCCTGGTTAAAACTGTCTTCGGCAATAACATTACTTTCTTTAGTGCTTATTTAAAGCCCGGGTGCATATGAACATTGACCCACGGCGAAAATAGGGGGAAAATTCAGGGAGTGAGCGCAAAGGAAGACAACGATGTCTTTCATTGTGATGTTGACTGCATATGGTCACACTCCTGCAGCAGCGGCTTTTAGAGAGTGCCCATCCATAAATGGTCTTTTCACGCCCTGCCGGCGTTGGGCGCCATGATTTAACTCCTCAAAATAGCACGCTATTCCTCCGGGTTAAATCTGACACCCGCCTTGGCAGAACGCGAAAATCCCTATTTCTGGACGGACACTATAGGGATAATCTGCTGACTTCCCTCAGCTTTCATCGGATTTTATGTCCAGGAGACCGGCTTTCAGCAGTTTTTTCGTAATACGGTAAATATCCTTCTTGTCACCCTGCTTTCGTATTCCCGTGGCGAGGATGTGAACCATCACGGTCAGTTTCTGTATTCTGTAGATAATTCGATATCTTCCCGCCGCATGTATGGAACGATAACCGGACAACTCCCGAACAAGCATCTTTCCCTGTTTATCCGGATCCTCCGACAACCCCCCTATTCGCTTGAGAATCGCCTGCTGAATCTTTTTATCCCGTATCTTCTCGATCAAAAGCAGGCAGGTTTCGGTAAGCAGAATTTCGTATTTCAAAGTCCGAGCCTCTCATAAGCATCCGACAATGAATGAGTCCGACCGGCATTAACGTCATCTACCGCCTTTTTCAGATGACCGATGAGGTCGGGGTCGGATAAAACCTCTATGGTTTCCAGCAACCCCTCGTATAATTCCCAACTCATGACGGCCAGTACTTCCTTGTTTCTTCTGGTTACGGCAAGAATTTCGTTGTTGGCGGCCTGGTCAGGGAGCTTCATAAACTTGTTTCTGGCCTCGGTGATCGGTATTTTCTGCAAGGATATACCCTCCGGTAGAAAAAATTTATTGCATCTTTGCATAGCGTACATCTACATGTACGCTATACTGTGCGCTCTGTCAATTTCTTTTCTATGTCAGGAACAATTTCGCCGAAAAAACAGATCAGGTTAGTCTTAAATTTCATGACCCAATAAGCTCATATCGGTTAATTAAGCCACCAAGTTCCCACCTGCCGTTTTGATTCCACTCGAAATTTCGATGCCGGACATCCGATGTTACTGCTCGGCGGCAGCTATCTGCGATGGCCGCAGAAAAACGATCAATGCCAGTCCCATGACTGCCAGAGCGGTGAGCAGTATAAAAGCGGTCTGGTAACTCCCGGTCCGGTCGAAGATATAACCTGCCAGAATCGGCCCGGCGGAACCGCCGAGGGTGCCGCTGAACAGCACCAGACCGAAGAGCTGCCCGTGGGAACCGGTGCCGAAGAATTCGGCGATTGTGGGAGACATTACGGTGAAAAGACCGCCGTGGCCGAAACCGTAGATGACGGCAAAGAGAAACAGCATCCAGGGGGTGTCGGCCAACTGGAGCCAGATGAGGCTTGAGATCAGAATGGTCAGGCAGACCATGAAGGAGCGCTTGCCCCCGATCCGGTCGTTGGCCGAGCCCATCACGATGCGCCCCAGCATGCTCACCCCGCCTATGATCGAGAGTACGGCGGCCGCGGTGGCAGGCGTCATGCCCTGGTCCCTGGCGTGGGGTACGATGTGGACGATGGTGGTCAGCAGACAGAAAAACACGGCGAATTCGGTGATACAGAGCGTCCAGAAGGGGAGCGTTCGGACCGCAGCGCCCAAAGGTATGCTGGGCGTTTCGCTCCGGGAAATGTGGGCATTATCGGTTGGTGGGCCGCCGTCGGGCAAAAGGCCCATCCCTTGGGGATCTCTTTTAAGCACCTGGGCCGCAGCCACCATCAATCCCAGGGCGACGCCACCGATCACCAGGTAGGCGTGGCGCCAACCCATGCCGGCGATGAGCATCGACGCGAGGAGCGGTACGACAAACTGCCCGGCCCCGGTTCCCACCTTGACCAGGCCCGACATCGTGCCGCGACGGACAATAAACCAGCGCGCAATGGTGGACAGTGTGATCACGTCGTGGGTGCAAAAACCGATGCCCACCAGGCCGCCGTAAAGCAGATAGAGCTGCCAGGGCGCTGATAGGCCCGACATGAGCAGGTAGCCGAGCCCCAGGGAGATCCCCGAAACGGTCATGATGATCCGGGGACCGATGCGGTCGTTGAGGGTCCCGGCGACGATGCCGCCGACGCCCATCATAAGGAATGCCAGGGAGGAGGCGCCGGATATCATTGCCCTGGACCATCCGAACACCGCCTGAAACTCCTTGAAAAAAACACCGTAGGTAAACATGGTGCCGACAACCACGCTCTGGATCAGAAAGCCGGATGCCACGATGTTGTAGCCGTAAAAATAACGTGTTTTCAAACCGCCTCCGATTTTAAGCCCGGACCTTTGAATCCTATTTCCCGGGATTCACAAAGATCAGGTCAAAATCATCTCATTAAAGTTTCACACTTTTTCAGGTGTGTAGGAGACCGCACGCCGGGGGCTGTCATCGACTGAAAGACGGAACACGTCGGGACGGGCGTAGTGCCCCACCGGGTCGAAATCATACTTGCCCCGAACGATATCGCCCATATCGAGATCCGCCGTGAGGATGGTCGGCTCACCGTACACAGGACCGGCCAGGCACTCTCCGAGAGGTGAGTAGATGACACTTCCGCCCCGGATCATGACTGTTTCAGGATCCTGCCCCTGGACCGTCCGGTGCTCCGGCGGACAATGCTTCAGCTGGTGATAGGGACAGCTGGCCAATACAAAACAGCGGCCCTCCAGCGCAATATGCCGCATGGTCGCCTGCCACTGGTCCCGGTCGTCCACGGTGGATACGCAGTACAGTTCAACACCCTTTCCATAGATTGCCATCCGCAGCATGGGCATGTAGTTTTCCCAGCAGATCACCGAGCCAATTTTCCCGATGGGGGTATCGGCCACCGGCAAAGTCGAGCCGTCGCCAAACCCCCAGATCAGACGCTCCGATGCGGTGGGCATCAGTTTGCGGTGCTTGCCCGCCAATCCGCCGTCCGGGGAGAACATCAGCGTCGAACAATACAGGGTCCCGCCCTCCCGTTCGATCACACCGATAATGACATGGAGTCCGGCTGCGGCCACCTTCTCGGAGAGACGTTCCACCCACGGGCCGGGAACTTCGATGGCGCCTTTTACATATTGCCGGTACTCCTCCCTGCCTTCAAGGGTGCGCATTCCCACAACCGTTCCGAAATGAGATCCCTTGGGGTACCCGCCGATAAACGCTTCGGGAAATACGACAATATCCGCACCTTTTCCCGCGGCTTTTTCAATAAGCGCCGATGCATGGGCCGTCGCCGCCTCCGGGTCATTCATCACAAAACGATCCTGGATCACTGCCGCACGAACCTTCCTGGACATCCTTCACCTCATGCTTTAGCTGTTGCAATGTGTTTAGGGCACACCTTCCTGGATGAATTGGTTTCTTTACCGAAAAGAGACAAATTTAGATATAAAAAAACACCTTCAAATGTCGCCGTTCTATAACACGAGGTTAAAAAAACCTCAAACTGATGAACAAAAACATTTGATATCAATAACAAAATTTGAGCTATAGGTTTTTTCTATGCGTCTTTTATTATTTATCGAAACTAACGATTTGACGACCCGATAAAATCCGTGTCATAGAGCCCACGTTCCACCTATTACCTTTTATAAAGGTCCCCCCCAATGATTAACGAATTTGGCTTCACCTGACCGGCATCCATTCACGCTAACCGGGTTTGTTAGACGCAATCGGGATCCATCTTCGTTAAAATGAGCTGCAAACCCATTTTAAAAAGTGACCGGCCCATCGGTTCTGATGCTCAGAATCCGAATAAAAACAAGGGTCTGTCCGAATTTTGGAAATGATGCATCTGCTCGATCGGATTGATAAAATTTTGCGCTTCTGCCTGGGCGGAATTTTCATTTACGCCGGTAGTATTAAGCTGCTGGATCCCGTCACCTTTGCCATTTTGATAGAGGCGTACGGCATCGTCCCGGAAGGCCTGCTGCTGCCGGTGGCCGTCATCCTGCCGGCTGTGGAGGTGGCGGCCGGTATCGGATTGATTTTCGATCTCCGCGGCAGTCTCGAGGTGATAACCGTTTTAATGCTGATGTTAATGGCGATCCTGGGTTACGGCATATGGAAAGGACTGGATGTGGATTGCGGGTGCTTTGGTGCCGGGGACCCCGAGGCCGATGCGTTTCACGGTCTCAGAACCTCCCTTTACCGCGATCTGGTCATGCTCGCAGGGATCGTTTTTCTGTTCGGGTGGCGCCGATACCGTGCCATCCAACCGATGGCGGGTGCGCAGGTGGTCAGAGAGCCTCGGAAAAAATAATCACGCTTAATTCAAATTGAAAAAAAGGAGGATGGAAGATGGGCGGAGTTAAATCGATGCTAAAACTGATGGTGCTGGTTGTTTTGTTGCTGGGATGCAGTGCGATGGAAATGACCAAAGACAAATTCGAGAAGGAGTTGGAAAAGGAAACCGGTGCCGTAAAACTCGTTAGAGAGGTTCAGCGGGGCGGCTATGGGCTGTTGACAACGGACCAGGTCAAGCAGTGGATCGATGCAGGAAAAGATATGGTGATCGTGGATACCATGCCTTTTGCGGCCAGCTACACAAAAGCGCATGTGCCCGGAGCGGTTCAATTTCTCTTTCCCATTCCCGAGATGCCGGAATGGAGCATCAAGGAAACCGACGGCAAATCCCGGGAAGATTTCATGAAACTTCTAGGCATTGATAAAAACAAACCAGTCATCATTTACTGCGGGTTTGTAAAATGCACCAGAAGCCACAATGGTGCGGCATGGGCGGTCAAGCTGGGATACAAAAATGTCTACCGATACCCCGGCGGTATTTTTGCCTGGAAAGGGGCCAAAAATCCTGTTGAAAAAGTCAAATAAAAAGCCTACGGAGGTAGAAACGGTTCATATTAGCGGATGGTCCAACGCCGCATCCAACAGCCTTCGCTTGGAACTTGCGGAAAGCGAAGGCTGCCGCGGCGTAGTTCGCCAGAGCGAAGTCGGGCTTACTCTCAACCTTACTAACCATCGCTCCAAGCTACGGCTCGGCATGCATCAAGCACGACGGCAGGGGTACGCGGGTTCAACTCCCGCCGCCTCCACCACTTCTTTTTCAATAAATTCAATACTTTATAAACCCACATCTCTCTAACCACCTGATATTTCGGTTGGTCAGCCGGTGGTCAAAATCCAGTAATGTTGGCGCTTTTCTTATTCTGAACGCGGGAGTAGCAATTCATACGGAGGAATTCATAAGATAGCCAAAACAAACATGCCTAATTTGACCAACCGACGTTAGGCAAGATTTTGGCAAGAAACAAACACATGGTGAAATCATGTGATATGTGAATTTCTGATATTCTATCTTCATCCGTATCGAAATAACTTCGAAATCGTCAAATTACCAGATCTTGTGTTTTAGTACCGATTTAGGTTATGCTGACACATCCCTCTCAAAT
>CAZWAE010000254.1:0-5667 GCA_964631805.1 uncultured Desulfobacteraceae bacterium
AATTAAACGGCAATAATTTCCTGGTTAGACGTCCCCGATGAATTCAAAACGCAATTTGGCCTGGAAGTTTTCAATACACTTGAATGCTTCTTTCAACATGGTCACTTCGATGCGTGAGAGCTTTCCGGGGCTGATATAGTTGTCGGGCTTTTTCCGGTCCTGGATGACCGTGGCCACCTGATGGGTGAATCTCAAGTGCATGAGCAGGTCGTACGCTTTGTCAATCTCAAGATAATCTGAAAGGGAGAGAACCTTCTTTTGGTGGAGCCGGCGCAGCCTTTCCTGGGTGTTGGTCTCTGCGATGCCGTGCTTGAGTGCGTATATGCGTGCAATATCAACGATGGGAAGGGTGGCCTTTTTTATGTCGAACTCCTTACGGTGGGGCCCTTTGGATTCGACGGCGATGTTCCGGAACAGGTTGAGGGGCGGTTTGACATGAAGTGCATTTTCGGCCAGATGACGAAAAAATCCCGGCCATCCCTTCAGAGAGCTGAACAGAAAACTCCGAAGCTCCCGGACCATATCCTTGTCTCCATAAGCCCTGTGAAAATCAAAAAAGATGCTCGCCCGAAGCAGATCTTCCGGATCGGCGGTGAAAATCCACGATTTAAAATAGTTTTTCCAGACAGATAGCGGCTGACACCATTTTGGATTTTTCGCCATCACCTCCCCTTTGCAAAGATCGAAACCGGCCTCGTCAAGCCAGGTGCAGACCGTCCTCCCTAGGGTAGAGAAGTAATCGCGCGCCGTCTTTTCCAGATCGCCGGCGACATCTTCATAAACGATGGCGTTGTCCTGATCCGTCTTTAGCGTCTGCTCCTTCCTGCCTTCACTACCGAGGGTCATAAATGCGAACCGGACCGGGGACGGGCCGACCTCTTCCAGAGCGAAAAATATCAGCCGCCTCAATATCGCATCCGAAACCGCAGTGATGATGGTACAGACATTCCTGGCCTTGGCGCCATTTTGAATCAATGCCCTGATGATTTCAGGCAACCGTCCATGCTTGTCGATAATTTCGGTTTTAGACCGGGCTTCAAAGATCTCTCGCATCAGGAAAAAGGGGGATTGCAGTTGGGCCGCAACCAGATCACTGCTGGTCAATATGCCCATGACATCGCCACTGTCATCCGTCACCACCAGATATCGAAGTTTTTCCCTCATCATCTCGATGTAGGATTCAAAGACAAGGGCGCGGCCCGGAAGCGTGTGCAGCGGTGAAGCCACAATATCCATCACCGTAAAATGAGGATCATACCCATCGGCAATCACCTTTTTTCTCATGTAATGATCGGTCACGATCCCGATAAATTCCCCCTCCGGGTTTTTTACCAGAATAGAGCTGCAATGGTGTCGGGTCATCAATTCAGATGCCGTCCGGATGGATGTATCGGAAGAACACGACAGCACATCTTTTGAGCAGACGTCCCCAATAGGCTGGCTGAAAAAATGGAGCATTTCCTCTCCGGAAGGGCCGCTGCCGGATATCGACGGCCCATGTCCACAATCGGTCACTTCCGGATCGGAACGTTCACCGTTTTTTTGTTCATTCATTCCCATTCCTTCCCTTTGGTTTTATTTTCAACTCCGGTGGTACATGTTGCTTTTTTCGTATCCGTGATGTTGCTCGCTCTGTTCGTCTGTCAGTGTTTGCCCATGAACATTTACTATACCCCCCAAACGTGTATAATTTCAATGCAAGATCCATCGGCAACAGTTTTCCATTGATTCCATCGATGACGCAACAAATTTGGAGGAAAAATTTGGAGCCAAATCCCGGCACATATATGTTGATCCTTCGAGCCGAAGAAGCATCCTGGGTTTGCGCAGGGAGGCTGGGGCGGATTTCCGTTCAGCCCGGTTATTATATCTATGTGGGCAGCGCTCGGGGGCCGGGGGGACTCTCAGCCAGAGTCGGCCGGCATATACAAAAAACCAAGAAGCATCGCTGGCATATCGACTATCTCAGGGCAAAGACAACTTTGATCGAAGTCTGGCATGCTGGCGGGAAAAAGCGGCGGGAGTGTGAATGGGCGGGGGCCATGAAGAAGATGGGCGGATGTTGCCCCTATCCCGGCTTCGGATCATCAGACTGCCGATGCCGGTCGCACCTGTTCTTTTTCAAGATCATACCGAAGTTATCTGAATTTTCAGATTCTGTTGGCGCGCAGATTCACAGGGAGGTCGTCGGGGATGCCGCACACCATACCTGATGGGTGACATCACATCATGACCACTACCGGATCCAATAGATCGTCACTGATCCAATGCATCTCTAACGGCTTCAGATACCACTCTGATATTAAATGGCTTTTGAATTTGTAACGAACACCCCTGATCCCCATCGGAACCTGAACCGGCTTCTTCCTGCAGATCGCATGTGATGAGAATCTTCACTTCCGAATCGATACGCCTGAGTTTATCCGTCAACTCAGCAGACGATATGTCCGGCAATTTCGAATCGGCAACCACAAGATCGATGCCAATGTGGGGCTTGCCGTGTCGCGTAAGATATTTAGCAATGGCATTCTCTCCTGTTTTGGCAATTTTCACCTGGTAACCCAGAGCCTCCAGCGTCAAACGGTTAAACTGCAAGGCCAGAGAATCTCCATCGCAAATCAAAATCCTCTCCTTACCCGTTTTTATCGGTGTATCGTAATCATCGCATGTTTTCTTGTTCTCATCGGCAAGGGCTGTAAGATTGCAGCTGAAATTTTTCATGGCCCGGGCATAACTGCCCAAGCGTTCCATTTTTAAGGCAAACGGGGTGTCCTTGCCGCAGGCTCCTGTCAACGTTTCACCCACTTGACCCATCTCCCGTATATGCGTGTTGAGCGTCCCGGCGATGCTGCGGGTCAGAACGGACACGGCATGCAGCTCTTCAGCGTGGGATTTCTGAAATATTCTGCACTGCTGCTTCGTCACATCCGTCATCAGAACAATGGTTGAAGCAATTTTGCCTTTCCGTATAAACGTCCGGATCGCGACCTGTCTGCCATTGATAGAGATAGGATTGTCTGCGCTGATTTCCGGGTTTTCACGATTCTGATAATTGAAAAGACCTTTTATCCGCCACTGGTCCACCGGGTCGAAAAACTGGAGAAAATCACGGGCGATGATTTCTTCTCTGGGTGCTCCAAAAATAGTCTCAATATATTTATTGGAATAAATGATGATTCGGGCATTGAGTTCCAGTATCCCCTCATTCATGCCGTCGAGAATGCTTTCCAGGTGCCGGTTCCTTGATAACAATTCCTTTGTAATCTGTCTCGGATATACACAGGCTTCGTCATCGGGTCCCAGTCCCATAATCGGTTTTGCCGTTTCGTTCCGCCGGTCCCGGAAATTTTCAGAAGCCTTCACCGCGGCCAAAACATACTGGCTCATCTGTCCAAAAGGCCCCTTGGCGATACAGGCATCCGCGCCGACTTTTCGGTAATTAAACTCCATTTCGGCAAGGGTCGCAGAGATAATCACCAGGTAACTATCGTCCATATGCGGCATTTTCCGGATCATCTTACACAGGAGGTCTCCTCCGATTTTCGGCATGAAGAGGTCTATAAACAAAACGTCCGGCGTTTCCATGATGATGGTTTTAAGCGCCATGTGGCCGTCATTCGCCGTGAACACCTCGTGGCCCTCTTTTTTCAGCAGTTCTTTCATGAATCTGCGAATAAGACGGTTGTCATCCACCACTAAAATTTTCTTTTTCTTCCCCATGAGATCGTTCATTTTCAGGAGGTCGGTAGTCTCCGGACACTATGCCCTGCGACTTTCCAACGTTGGGAGATAATTATTGGGCCTAACGAATATATATCAGCCATAACCAGTAGAACTGGTAGATCCTATTCAATTCTCACCGGCAATGCAGGCACATTCATTAGGATTTAGGCATTTTTGTTTATGGATACGACCGGAGCACTGTCGTGTCCATCTTCTCCGACGATGGAGGAAAGGATGGGACCGGGGCCGTCCTCTTTGATGGTGGACAGTTCGTTGAGGGCTTCACGAATTTCAGTGGTTCCCTTTACAAATACTTCGCGAACCGTCTGAAAATCCCGTTTGACATCCCCCAGGGAGTAATTCCCGCCTGTTTTCTTGAGGTATTCGTACACCAGGTCCTGAACCGCCTCCCAGCTATCCCGCCGTGTCTGGTTCTCCAGAATGGTCAGGCTCTCAAGGTCACGCAGGCGGTTTCTGTGAAACCGGCGCATGAAGATCTTCATCAACACCACCACCCAAAAGAAGAAAACGACCAAAGCGACACCGCCGCCCACAGCCACCAGCAGCTCCATGCTCAACCCCTCCAGGGGGCCAAAGGTCATGCCTGCGGCAGCCCCGGCGGTGCCGGCAAAAAGACTCACCAGGAATCCTGTAATGTTGCGTTTAATTCGAACCGACCGGCGCCATTTTCGATAACCCACAAGGGCCTCCACAAAATGGGAAAGCCGTTCGCTGTGGGTTTCCATAAAAGTGGCCAGGTGATCCAGGCGATGGCGAGGGGCTTCCAAAATCGCCTGCTTCAGGTGCTCCCGCTGATTTTCCAGATGGGGCAGATAACCGTCTTCCGGATTTGACCGGGCCTGGGATTCCGCAGCCGCCCGCGGTGAATAGGTGAGATGTATCGTGGGAATATCTTTCCGTCCCGTGATCTGGGACAGGTTCCAGCAAAGAGTGCCGTATACCCGCAGAAGATCCACTAATGATGCACATTCGTCGATCCGGTTCAGTACGAACATTACACGGTCTTCGAATGTCTTCAACGGAAGCGTGTCCCGGAGACTGATATGAGCCTCGCGAATGGTACCGGCTTTATGGGGGTCAAAAAGCACAAGGATGAGATCGGCGATCTGGGCCAGATCGCCCACCACCTCCTGATAGTTGTAGCCCCGGTCCCGCTCGCTGATGCTGTCCAGCATCCCGGGGGTGTCGATCACGGCAAGATTTCTCAAAAAAGGAGAATTTACCTTTTTAAGGCGAAAGTGTGCCGAAAATCGCTGACCATGTTTTTTGAGGGATTCAAATGGATAATCGGGATCGTTGAGCAGAAATTTTCCGTCCCGCTCCTCGGTCACCCGTAATCTGCTGTTCAATGAGGCGGTTTCATCGAAGGTAATGACCGTAAAGGAGTCGTCCGTAGGCGCCTGCCCCGTTGCCTGGATGTTGGCGCCCAAAAATTCATTGATCAGCGCTGATTTCCCGGACGAGTAATTTCCCAGGACCAGGACCAGCGGTCGCCATTTGATATTGGTTTCAAGAGGTGTGTCGCTGTAACCGTAACGCAGAGCAACCGGCGTCAGCAGCTCTTCCACCATCTGCAACAACTCTGCCCGGAGGGAATTGATATAATTTTCACGGTACATGGGCGCTCCCGATATAAACCCCGTCAATTTTGAATCTGGAGGTTATCAGAACCATTTTGTCGCGTCAATAATTATGGATACTTAGAGCATCCGCCAATAGATTGAAGACAAGATACCCCGAAAATGGTCCGGTCCGCATCGATTGCTTTCGGATAATAATTGTGATATCTGCGCCATTCTCGGGAGTGCCCATCCATAAATGGTCTTTTTTCGCGATATCGGCGTCGGACGCCATGATTTAACTCCTCAAAATAGCCCGCTATTCCTTGAGCAAGCATTCGCCTTGCGATTGCTAGGGTTAAAT
>CAZWAE010000255.1:0-5647 GCA_964631805.1 uncultured Desulfobacteraceae bacterium
CTACTTGATGGTGACCGGAATCCCCGCCACCATCCAGACCACGCGGTCCGCACAGGCGGCAACCCCCTGGTTGACCCATCCGACTATATCCCTGAACTGCCGGGCCAGGTCGTTTTCAGGTACGATGCCGTTCCCCACTTCATTGGATACCAGAATGACCGGACAATGAGCTGTCTTCAGGGCACTGGAGAGTTCCCGGATGTGGGTTTCAACCCGGTCCGGATCCCCTTCCTCCATGAGAAGATTGGTGGTCCAGAGAGTGAGGCAATCCACCAGAATCAGGTCGCTATCCTGACTGTGCGCCAAAATGGCCCCGGGCAGTTTCAAAGGCACCTCAACGGTATTCCAATTGTCGCTTCGTTCCGCCTGATGCCGGGCCACCCGTTTTTTCATCTCCTCGTCCCGGGGCACGCAGGTCGCCATGAAAACTTTTTGCCGGGCTTTCATCTTTTGCGCCAATTCAAGGGCGTGCCGGCTTTTCCCGCTTCGACATCCCCCGATGACAAAAATGGTTTCTTTTACCATATCTACTCCAGATCGATCAATTTCAAGATGCTGTCGGTGTTGATGTATTCATTGAAATGATCTGCCAGACGTTCATATTCCAGATCCCTTGCAGCGGGCCCCAAAACCTCCGGTACCTTCACCCCCGGTAAACCGATCCCCTTCAACCATCGACGGACCACCCCGGGCGAATCGAACATACCGTGTACATAGGTACCGATGATCCGATCATCGTCTGAACGGCAGCCGTCATAATCCTCCGTCGGGATCCCGTTTCGTTCAAAAACGGAAAAAAGAGGTGCGCCTCCCGTCAGAAGAGTGGAACCCATATGGATTTCGTATCCGAACCCCCGGTCGCGCCCCCAGTTGAACCGCGTACGCGTGGTGATTTTGGGTGCTTTCAAGGTGGTTTCCACCGGAAGAAGGTTCAATCCTGGGGTTGTGCCGGCCGCGCCCTCCAAACCGTCCGGATCATGGACCGCTTTGCCCAGCATCTGGTACCCCCCGCAAATTCCAAGAACGTGACCTTCCTGCTTGACATACCGATTCAATTCTGTCGCCCATCCCGTTTTTTTGAACCAATCAAGGTCGGACCGGGTATTTTTGGATCCCGGAAGCACAACAGCGTTGAAAATGGACAGATCCTGCACCGTTTCAACAAAATAAACATCCAGGTCCGCCAGTCCGTTCAACGGATCAAAGTCGGTAAAATTGGAGATGTGGGGAATTCGAATGACGGCCACGGCCGGATGTTCACTCTTCCCCGGATACACCGACAGGGGGTTTTCGATGACCACCGAGTCTTCGGCCTCGATTCGGATATGCGAATACCAGGGTAGAACGCCGAATACCGGTCTATCGGTCTTTTCCTCTATCCATCGGACACCGTCCTCAAAGAGACGGATATCTCCCCTGAACCGGTTGACGACAAATCCGGATATGAGGTCTTTCTGGGAATCTGTCAGGCAAAGCAGGGTTCCTGCCAACTGGGCGAAGATGCCGCCCCGATGAATATCTCCCACCAGGACCACCGGCGCCCCTGAATATTCGGCAATCCGGAGATTGACGATATCCCCGTCCATCAGGTTGACCTCCGCACAGGATCCGGCCCCCTCCATTACGATGACGTCAAATTCAGCCCTCAACCGATCCAGCGCATCACTGGTAATTCTAAACAGGTTTTCCTTTTTCCGGTGATATTCCAGAGCGGTGTTGTTTTCCACCGCATTCCCCAGAAGAACAAGCTGAGCGCCCTTCTCACCCGTCGGTTTGAGTAAAATGGGATTCATATCCACATGGGGTGCCACCCGTGCCGCCTCTGCCTGAACGATCTGGGCGCGTCCCATCTCCAGGCCTTCGGGGGTAACCCCCGAATTATTGGACATGTTCTGGGCCTTGAACGGTGCCACCCGATACCCCATATTGGACAAGATGCGGCATAGCGCCGTGGTCACGATACTTTTCCCCACATCTGATCCTGTTCCGAGAACCGCTATACAGGGCGCCAATTTCTTTTTCATTTTTTATATGATATCTTCTTGTTATGATTAATTAGTTAATATTACAATTTAACTTGATTTTGCCATTCTTAAATGGATGGAAAGCGACTCTAACACAGGGGATATTCCTTTGGCAAGACACCGAAATGCGCTTTGTAAACCCTGAAAACCAGGCTCTGGATGAGGTGGGCGGCAATGCGCATACCGATACCGATCCGCCCCTATCGGGCATTTCCATGAGATCGGATTCCAATCAGATCGACAGCACCGCTGGAAATCGGTGCTGAATCCGGATACAAAACCAACTGCTTTATTCTTAAAATTCATCTTTTGGACGATTCCTTACTCGGCTGGATGTAGTATGGTGGCAAAACTTGAAAATGAGGTACCCACGCTACCGATGAATACCAAAAACGATTGTCGTCGATACATCTTTCATACCCATGGGGTATGTCCTCCCGAAATTCACTTTCAACTCGATCACCGTGTCATTGAAGATGTCCGGTTTGTCGGGGGGGGGATGCCCTGGAAACGCCCGTTTGGTATCCCGCCTCATCAGGGGAAAAACCGTCGATGAGATCCTCCCCATTTTGAATGGCATCGACTGCCGTGAGAAAAGTTCATGTCCCGATCAATTGGCAATGGCCCTGGAATCCGCTGTGAATGGAAATCTGTTGCCCGCCGATACAATCCGCATCAAGGACGACCCGATTCCTCGACAGAGGGTTGGCCTCATCGGCAGTCTTAACGGGGATCCGAACATTCTGGAAACGATCATATCAAGCATGCAATCCCGCAATGTAGAAGCGGCCTATTGCATTGGCAATTTTACTGGAGAGATACCGGACAACAGGAATATTCTCCGACTGATACGGCGGCACAAACAGGTCAACTGCATCCTAGGCGCAAGAGACCGGTTATACGCCAGTTTAGAAGAGAACAGTCTATTGCCTCTGGCGTCAAAGTATCGTGATTGGATCGCCATGCTCCCACACCTATTGACCTTTCGGATGGGAAATCGTAAGGCGGTTGCATTTTATGGAAATTACCTTCAGGATCTACCCGGATATTCGGACTTTTCCCCTTATAGCCTCGAAATCAATATGATTTGCGGCTTGACAGATTTCATGAGGGATGAAACGGTTTTTCCCGCACTCGAAGCGATGATCCCGCAATTCCAGGCCGACTTCGTTCTCTTTGGCCAAAGTGGAGATTGGGGCCGATGGCGTATTGGGGGAAAAGAATTTGTCAGTCTGGGACTTTCTGAAGAGGCTGGCAAAATAAAGTGGGGATTTCTGGAAACCACTTCTGCGGGAATGCGATTGGAAATCGTTGAAGAAACGGCATGATAAACCCGCTCCATTGAGGCATTAATCGAACATTGCATGATAGAGGAGAAACCGATGGAAAAGCAGGTGCTTGTGGATGTACTCCTGACCGATTTCAACCAATGAATCGCCTGCGTCTACATGGCGGAATCGGTAAAGGTTTTACCGGAGGAGATTCAACGTATTATTGAGGTCCATGAATGGGACATGCGGACCCGTGAGGGTGTGGAACGTTTCAGGGAACTGAAGGCAAAATCCCTTCCCAGCGTCGCGCTGGATGGGGATCTCGTCTACGAATCCATCATTCCGGGTCAGGAAGAGCTGATAGAAGAGATCAAGCGACGATACGGAGATCATTAGGGAGCTGCAGTCATGCATCTGGAAGAGGTCAATATTGAGGGGTTCAAATCGTTTTCCGAAAAGACCAACATGGGATTCCAGCCCGGTATCGGGGTCATCATGGGAAACAACGGTGTCGGCAAATCCAATATCCTGGATGCCATCGTATGGGCCATGGGCGAAGATGATATCGAGCGGCTCAGGTGCTATAGTCGCGATGAACTGTTTTTCAGCGGCAGCAAAACTTACCCCCCCGCCGAAAAGATACGGGTCGAACTCCTGTTCCGAAAAAACCGGGAAAATAAAAGTCCACTTATTAAATTTTCAAGGGAGATATCTCACGGCGGTCGAAACCGGTTTCGGTTTGAGGAGAAATCCTGCAGCAGGGCGGACTTTACCAATAAACTGGCATCTCTCAGGCTTGAGCATTCACTGAAAACCATAATTCGTCAGGAGGAGATCAACCATCTTCTCCAACTCTCTCCCCGGAAGCGATTCACCGCGATTCAGTCGCTGCTTGAAATGAAAATCGAAGCTGATCTGGGCAAACAGATCCGGGATACGGTCTCCCCACTCTTTTACCGATACATGTCCTTTCTCATGCCACGTGCGAAAGTTCGGCTGGATGTCATATCGCAAAACGGCAAACGGGGCATCGATATCGAAGTGACCCTGCCGGGGAACAGGATCAGGAGGGCTCACCAGCTGTCCGGCGGAGAAAAATCGATCACCAGCCTGGCATTGAAACTGGCGGTTTTTCATCTGTTCGACAGCCCGTTTTACCTTCTCGATGAAGTGGAACCCTCTCTGGATTACAGCAACCACAAATCGATGCAGACGTTTTTAAAAGATGTGGCCTCCGACAGACAGCTCATCATGATTACGCACTTGCGCAGCACCATCGAACTGGCGGACACCCTTCACGGCATCAGGACCCGGTTTGACGGTTCCTCCTTTATGAAGTTTTATTTCCTCATGGATGAACGCCTGCTGAGACTCTACAAGTGTTGTTAAAAAACGCCCACACCGGATGCTTAGGAAGATGGCGATGATCGATTTTAAAATGTTGGAAAACGCAGGGAAAGCAGCCGGCACCGCCTTTCAGACACTGCAGAAAACCTACGAAAAACTTCCGGAAACCGTATGCCGTTGCGCCACCATTGGTATTTGCTGCGTCTCGCT
This sequence comes from uncultured Desulfobacteraceae bacterium, assembly GCA_964631805.1. Lineage (GTDB taxonomy): Bacteria > Desulfobacterota > Desulfobacteria > Desulfobacterales > CAZWAE01 > CAZWAE01. The sequence goes on from CAZWAE010000255.1 coordinate 4,853, forward strand.
ACCCGAGATGACGGTCCTGGAAGCCCTTTCGTGGTGTCGCACCATCACCCTGTTGCCTCCGGATGAAAGATCGCGGCTGTTGCGGAAATTCGTATACTTTTACCTGACCAACCCCATACGCCAGCCCGGCTGCCCCTTTCGCTTGAAAGGTTTCTGTTCCATTTATCCCGTCCGGCCCTTTGCATGCAGGGCATATGGATTATGGAGCCCGGAGAACGGCAGGGAGCAGACCCGGAAAAATCGTGACAACCAACAGGCCGTGGTGGAGATGTGGGCGCGGTTCGGTGTGGACATTCCGGTGGAACAGGTGGTGATGGATATCGATTATTGCGGGGAAGTCGAACCCCGGAGGCCCCTTAAAGGATCGGACGGCAAGCTACTCCGGCTCCTGGAGGAGGTATACCTGCTCAGTACCCCTATCGCGGATCTCCAGCAATCCTTTGAAAACGTGTATCAGTCCGATTTCAGCTATCTCGTCGCTGCTCTGATGCTGGGTCAAAAAAAGGCATTTTTCGGGAAGTATGCGGTGGTCAAGGAGATCGTAAACAAAGGATCCGAAACCCGCCTTGCCAAATTGTTGAACAGAGTCTCATCGGACCGGTGGCAACTGGATGTATCGGGGTGGCCCGGGCAATAGGTCAGACGCTCTTATTCCCCTCGGTTTCCTCGCAGATCCTTTTGGCGTCCCGAAATTCGAGGAAAAGACCGATGGCCGTCCCGGCGGTGGTGAACGTTTCCATCAACTCCTCCAGGGTGTATTCTCCGGCATTGTCCCGGACAAATTCAGCCACCTCC
>CAZWAE010000256.1:0-5611 GCA_964631805.1 uncultured Desulfobacteraceae bacterium
GTTTTTGTAATAGGTGCCCGGGGCACAGGCCGTAAGGGCCAGAGCGGCCCCAAGTATCAAACTTATAATTATCTGTTTCATCATATCCTCCAATTGGTGTAAAAGGATGAAAACGTTAAGTCATCCTGAAAACCAAAATAATATTACCAGCTTCAATGCCGATTCTAACAATCTAAGGAGCAAATATCGGTATTTCAAGTCAGTAAAGGACATGAAAAAAGCTTGCCTTGATCCTCTTTTCTATTCCAAAACGTTGGCGCACGGGTTCTTTTCATCCACGGATATATCCGTAAAAAAGGCTGCGATGCCGGCCGGCCCCAGCGCCAGCGCCCCGGCAGCCTTTCCGATGGTAAGAAATGTCCGGCCGGGATCCATTGCAAGGGCGGGTTTTGCAAGGGTACCGCCTAGCCGGAAGGGCTGTGACAGCTCCTTTAAACTGAAACCAACCAGGTTAAGGCCCCGTCCCTTTTTGGCCGTCGGCTTTATTCCCAGGTCGAGTGCTTCAGTCTTTAGGTTGATATCTCCCGCCCCAACAATCCGTGTCCGGTCGGTATCGAGAAACAGTTTCAGATTCGCCTGTCCGTTTACGATCTCGGTTTGATTAACGAAACAGTTGAGAGAGGTAGATTCCCTTTTTTCCTGAAAAGGATTGATCAATTGCAGAATGTTTTGGCCAAAATAGGCTTCGAGCAGATCCAGGTATTTGCTGGCAACCGTCCCTTGGCTGATATCGATGCGGATGTTACCATCCAATCCCGCCATCAGGGCGGCCATTGAATTACCGGAACCCCGCAACCGAATATCCGTATCCATAATGCCCTCCACAGAGCGCTGCTTTCCCAGATGATCCAGCATCGGACCGATCTCAAGCTGGTCGATATCCATGTTCAGGGTCATTTGGTGGGATTCATCCCGGGAAAACAATGATAGTTGTGCACCGGCCCTGCCGCCGCCTACCCGGAAATTAATAGGCTTGATCGTCAGGTTACCGTCTTTCAGAAGCAATCGCGCCGTCGTATCGTCCAACGCTAAACCTTGGAAAATCAACTGCGTCTTTCTAAACCTCACGTCGGCATCGAATGTTTTGAACACATCCAGATGGAACGGTTCCCTTGAAAAAACCTTTTCCCCTGCGGGGTTGGGTTTGGCAGGAATCGTTTCGGTCTCGTGCTCACCGTTTTTTCCGCCCACAAGCAGCCGGAGGTCGAAGGTTCCTGAAGAAACATTCCCTGTGACCTGCGGTCGTTTCCCGCTTAGATCAAGCGCCAGCCAGCCCGTGCCCAGGCTCTCTCCCCAACGGGCATTCAAGTTGGAGATCTTATAGATTCCGGGTGACGGATCGAAGAACCGGCCGGAAAAGTCGAACGTACCCTTGTAATGGGGTGTTTTAAATTTCATCTGTTTATAAAGGTTTGCGATATCGCCGCCCTTGATGCTGACCCTCAAATTCATTCCCTGAAATGCAGACAAATCCTTGATCTCCCCTGCAAGGTTCACGTCCATCAGGTTTTCGTTTCCAAAATGGAGCTCCAGCGTTTCCAGTGACCATTTTTTACCAGAACTGGACAGGCTGGCTGCCAAACTGATGGGGCCTAAATCCGGTATAGGGGTGAGGGAGTTTCTTGCAGGGATGGATACCGGCGGAAGTATAAGCTTTTGGGCTGTTAGGTCAGTGGTCACCGTCAGTCCATCTTTCTCCAAAGTTATGCCCAGCCGGCCGCTCATTTTATTGTCCCCTATCTGAAGAGACAAGTTGCTCAATTTGTATTCGTTTGCCGCAGGGTCGGATAACTGTCCGAAGATTCTATAAACGCCGTTGATCGGCAAGGATTGGCGAGAGAATGCAGAAAGGTTCGAAATCTCCTCGCCGCTGATTTCAAAGTTCAAATCAACACCTTTAAACAGGGATAAATTTCCCACCCTGCCGGTGAGTTTGATTTGGGCCAGTTGCTGCTTTCCCACAGTGAGCATCAAGCGATCCACATCGACATTTGCCCCGTTGTCCGAAAACCTGGCACTCGCATACAGTGGACCCAAATCCTCCACCTTTTTCAATTTCGCCAATGTTTCATTGTCGATGGGGGACAGGGGTTTCAGATCGAACCTTTCTGCCGACACATCCACCGTCAACCGCGGGATCTCACCCGTCAGATCGGCATGCAATTCACCCGAAAGGCGATTGTCGGCTAACGCAACCTGTAAATCATCAAGGGCATACGAATGGACATCAGGACGCTTGAATCGTCCTGACAATGCAAATTCCCCCTGCACCGGCAGCGGCTGATCGAAAAAAGGCTGCAGGATGGCAACGTCACCGCCCTGCATGGCAAAAGCGAGTTCCACACCTTTCCAGGCGTACAAATCCGCTATCGTTCCGTCTATAGCAATCTGGGACCGCTTCCCGCCTGCCTTCAGATGCAGGTTGTCGACGGATACCTGCCCGACAAAGCCAGCGATGGTCGCAGAGAGTTCAATGGGGTTCATACTGTCGACAAATCTTACCCAGGAGCGTTTTGCCATTTTCGGGGTCAATAGACTCGCGATCTTCAAATTCTGGGTAGATAATTGTGCACTCAGCAGTGGTTTCTCCCCCCTCAAATCCAGCTCCGCAGAACCGTCGACCCTATTTTTACCGATGGCAATTTGCAGCCTGGGGATCTTCAGGTATTTATGAGCCGGGATGACAACCTTTCCCGCCGCGCTGAAGGTACCTTTTATAGGGATCGGCAGGTTAGTGGCTTGTGTCAATTCGGCCAGATCACGGCTTTCCATTTGAAAATCGAGATCCACCTCATTCAATCCAATCAGATCGCCGATGCGGCCGCTTAATCTTATCCCTGCAAGATCACCGTCCCCCCATCTGAGGTCGAACCTGCTGACGGAAGGCTTTTCAACCGGTCCCGAGAGTGTAAAGTCGAGATCGAATTGACCCAGTCTGAACTTTTGCGAACTCAGCCGGGCCGTTAGAAAAGGAACCTGTTCTGTCATATCTATCTGAATTCGACCGTCAAATACGTTTTCCCCCAATACGAGATTCAAATCGCTCAGGGCATAAACCGTATCTTTTGGATCTGAAATATGACCATACAGCATAAAAGCCCCCTGTTCCGGTATCGGGGGCAGGCCGAACCGTGTCAACCGGACCGAATCCTCTCCGCGGACCGTCAACGTCAGATTGATCCCCTGTAGGGAGAGCAGGTCGCGGATATCTCCGGTCAGATAAAGAGCGGCAACATCCTCCGTGCCGATATGGAGATCCAGCTTTTCAACGGCCGGGTGGCCAGCGGCATCAAATACCCTGCCGCTGACTTCAAAGGCGCCGAGTGCCGGCATATCGGAAAAACCCGCCAGTTGGGCAATTTCCGATACCGATCTTCCCTGGGCAGCGATATCGAATGCCCAATCTTTAAAATGAATGGGGTCATGAATTTCCCCGGTGATCTTTGCTGTGGTCCCGCCGGAGGTTACCGCAAGGTCCGCAGATACGACATGCCCCGGCTGGATCCACGCCTGAATGGGGCCAACCGTGCCGTCGAGGGTCAGAAGCGTACCATTGACCGCTCCTTTGAACTCCAGTTGAACGGGTTTATTAAATCCGGGAAATGCTGCCCCCAGGCGCTCGATACTCACGGAAAACGCGACCCCCGTCCGGGTGTCCCTGTATGAAAAACGACCGTTTTCGATATGAATGTCGGTGAACAGGATGGGAGGAGGAGTGCTGATGTCATCTTCCTTTTTTGTCTTCCCGGCGACAAATGGAACGTTGACTTTTCCGTCTTCATCGATCTCAACATGGACAACCGGATTCACCACCGTCAGTCCCGCCTCGATGTCTCCCGTAAACACAGACATAAATGCGATATCCGTTTCCAGCCGTTTCACTGCCACCCATTTTGATCCCTTTGTCGCAGATCTGCCGCTGATCGAAACCTCATTAATCACAAGTTTCGGACGCAGCCCTAGATCAAGCTCGATGCCACCGTCTATGGCCAGTTCACCCCCCGTGGCATTTCTAACCGCTTCGGCAATCATTGGCTTGAATTGGTTCAAGCCATAGAAGGTCAGATACCCATAGACCGAAATCACGAGCAGAGCGGTCATCAAGGTGACAACGACGATTATTTTTTTCCATTGTGACATATTGTAGCAATTATTGTAGTATGTTTTAAGGTGACCATGCGATTATTCATGTATCACTATAATCATTCCCTAAAGATTAGCATCATTGTCCCCGAAGACCTCGCCATAGGGGAACAACATTGTCAAACGCCATGAAATCGAAAACGATCTCTTTAAGAAAGGAAAATTATCCATGTGTTTGGAAAAAGTGTTCAAAGCATTGGGCCTTTTGGGGGTTTTTTTATTCGCTGCATCCTTTATTGTCTTAAGGGCGAGTCCTGTACTCAGTTCTGAACAGCGTTATGAGCTCCTCCCTGTTTTCAAGGCCTCCGCTATTCTACCCCCGGAAATGAGAATGGGCCCCAATCACAACGTGGACGAAAAAATCGCCAACGACGGCTATGTCAACATCTATTCTATAAAGTCCCGGTTCGGTGAATTCAGGGCGGTATCCACGGAAACGCTCAGGATCCGAATGCAGGAGATCCAGGCCATTGCAGCGATGGAAAAAGTCCAGGGAACAAAGGAATTCGGAAAAGCCATGGAAAAAGGCGGCGTAGACATCATCAAGAGCGCGGTCAATATTGTCGCACATCCGGTTGATTCGGTATCCGGTGCGCTGTCAGGGGTCAGCAGGGCGTTTGGAAGAACCGAAGAGGCATTGTTCGGCAGCAAAGCCAGTGAGCGGGAGGATGATCAGTTTAAGTCGCTCATCGGTTTATCAAAAACAAAAAGGGTATATGCCCGGCAGTTCGGCGTGGATGTCTACTCCTCAAATGCCATTCTTCAGGAACATCTGGAAAAAATCGCCTGGGCCGGATATACCGGCGGAATGAGTGTCACTGCGGCAACTGCCGCCATCCCGGGCGCTGCCGGCATCACCGTGTCTCTGTTCGGAACGTCTCACATGCTGAAGGAAACGATAGCTGACTCACCACCAACCGATCTTCGCATAATGAACCGGAATAAGCTCCTCGCCATGGGTGTTGGTCCCAATATTACCGACCTGTTCATCAACAACACGGTTTTTTCGCCGCGCCATCAAACGATTCTGGTATCCGCCCTGGAAGAGATGAAAGAAACCGCGGACCGGGAAGCATATGTCAAGTTCGCCGTCCTGACCATGGACGAGGATACCGCCTTCTTCAGGCAGCGCATGGCACAGATGTACGCTGGCTATCACCGAAAAGTCGGTGCCATAAAACAGTTTGCTACAGTGGCGCAAATGGCCACCGTTCAAGACGAAAAAGGCCGGCTGGTTTTTATGGCTCCCATGGACCACCTGGTATGGACCGAGAAAACCGCCCGCCTCATCGGTGCTTTCAACCGGCATGTCCAATCCTCTTCCGGGCTAACCGGAAAAGCCCTTTGGGTGACCGGCAATGTCAGCGATCTTTCGAGAAAGCAACTTGGAATCCAGGGTTGGGAAATAGTTGAACAATGCAATGATCGCCTGCTGAGCAGGTGACAAGCACCTTTTTTATCTCTGATA
>CAZWAE010000257.1:0-5603 GCA_964631805.1 uncultured Desulfobacteraceae bacterium
CGTTTTAGGCCGACTTAGAGCTTAACACATTGTCCAGTTTTTGGGGACCACCGCCGGGAACGGCAGGATTCACCGCTATTTGTTCCACCATCTTCTGGCTGAAAAAGCATTTGTTCCGAAAGGATTGATATTCCCGGTATCTGCTGTTATTTTGGCCCGGATAGAGGAATACAGGAAAGTATTGGAGCATTTCTCAAAGCCACGGCTTGATCTTGTCGAATGGCGCCCAACAGGGAAAAACAATATTGAGGTACTGAACGAAACTATCGATTTATATTGTTATTTTGACGCAACCAAACAGGCCGAATTCTTCTTTGAATGTGTTGAAGAAACAGTAAACAAAACGCTTCCTGATGAAATTGCATACCTTAGAAAATATGGTAATCTTAATGAATTCATCAAAAACTATATCGATATGCCTGATAAGCTTGTTGATTTGCTTATACGATTTCTTTCCCAAAACGACGGTAAGCTATCAAAACGTGCAAGAAAAAGGGAATTTAAAAAGTTGACTGATGATGAAATCCAGGTGATTGAAGAGAAATATGCAGAGATTATCGATTAGGTTCACGGCCGCCTAACGAGTGCAAAAAACACCCGCCAAAACAAAAGAGCCGCAACCTTTTAAGATTGCGGCTCTTTCATAATTCTGGTGCCGAAGGGGAGACTCGAACTCCCACGGACATACATCCACTAGACCCTGAACCTAGCGCGTCTACCAATTCCGCCACTTCGGCACGAACATGCGGAAAAAGATTGCTTTAATCTTGAAGGTGCCCTACATATATCTATTTGTGATTCAAGTCAAGCCAATTATCGAGGCCAAAAAAAATTTTAGCGCCCCGTTCTGGCGGAATAAAAACAGCATGTTTTCGTAAAGAAAACAGAAGGGACGGGCATCCCCGCAACCCTATCGCATATTGGAAACATCAGTCATGAAGCTGTATGAAAATCTGGATGATATCAAGACCCCGTTTGACAATGCGGTGATCACCATCGGCAATTTTGACGGTGTCCATATCGGCCACCAGGCACTTTTCCATGAGGTGATCGAAAGGGCGGATGCCATGGGCGGAACCTCCATCGCCATGACCTTCGATCCCCACCCGATCCGATTTTTAAACAAGAAGGGCTCACCCTCTTTGATCACCCTCTGTGAACAAAAACTGGAGCTGATTGAAAGCTCCGGTATCGATGTCATCATTGTCGTCCCCTTTAATATCGCCTTTGCAACGCTGACCGCGAGAACATTTGTGGAGGATATCCTGGTCAGCCGGATCGGCATGAAAACCATTGTGGTGGGGAAAGACTATACTTTTGGCAAAGGCCGCGAGGGGAACCTGGACCTTCTCAAGGAGATGGCCGGGGAACTTGCTTTCGAGGTCATCGCCACGGACTGGATCCAATCCGCCAATGCATCGAGAGGACGGATCAGCAGCACCCGTATCCGCGAACTGGTCATGGCGGGGGATTTGGAAAAAGCGGAGAAGATGCTGGGGCGCCACTACCAGATCCGCGGAACGGTGGCCACAGGGCGGGACAGGGGCGGCAAGCTTCTCGGGTTTCCCACGGCCAACATCAATCTGCAGGATGAACTCTGTCCCAAGATGGGGGTATACGCTGTGAGTGTCGAATGCCGGGGCAGCCATTACAAAGGGGTTGCCAATATCGGTTACAGCCCGACATTCGACGATCACGAATTCACCGTCGAGGTCCACATTCTCGATTTTTCAGACAATATCTACGGCGAAAAGATACGGGTGAATTTCTTCGAACGCATCCGGGACGAGATTAAGTTTTCCAGCATATCCGAATTGTCCGATCAGATCACGGCAGATATCCGCAAGGGGCGTCAAATTCTGTCCAGCGGACCCTTTGGCGACTGATCCGCTGATGGGAGTCAAACAGGACGATCATGATATACGGCTTTCCAAGTACCTGCGATTCCAATCCTTTCCGAAGTGATCCATGAAAAAAAATACCATTTTGATGACCACCATCGGGATCGCGGCCTCCGCCGTTGCCCTTTACTTTGCCTTAAAAAATGTACCGGCTGCAGAACTGATCCGGTACATGGGCAGGATCGACTGGTTCTGGGCTGCGGTCACCATGGGTCTGGTGATATTGAGCTTTGTCCTGAGGGCATACCGCTGGCAGGTCATACTGGGCCCGGATAACGGCGTTAAGTTGTGGGAAGCCTATCACCCCTTGATCATCGGTTTTATGCTCAACAGCATCCTCCCGGGAAGGGTCGGAGAGATCGCCCGGCCCGTCATCCTGCGGCAGAAATCCGCCGTGCCCTTCACTACCGGTATCGCCACGGTGGTGGCAGAAAGGGTATTCGATCTGCTGATGCTCATGGCCATGTTTGCCGCCGTGATTGTATCGGTGGAAATCGATCCCGGATTTTCCATTCCTTTCGGTGAGTATCATCTCAATAAACAAGTACTCATGCTGATCGCAGACGGTATATTGAAGATCAGTATTGTCCTGATTGCCGGCATCGCCATGGTTGGATTCCGGAAACCCCGGGAGATGATCAAGCGTGTTATCATGGCCGCTCCACGCCTTCTTTTCTTTGCCGGGAAAACCGGCAGGGGAAGGGTCGAGGAGAAAGTATGCACACCCCTGAACCGGCTGGTGGATAGTTTCGCGTCGGGATTCGACCAGGTGAAAAATATAAAGGCATTATTGCTGTGCCTGCTGCTTTCCACGTTTATCTGGCTGCTGGCGGGTTTGTCCTATTACACCATGTCCGTGGGGTGTCCCGGTATAGATCTGAGCTTTCCCAAGATCGTGGCCATGATGGTTATCATCTGTTTTTTTATTGCCCTGCCTTCGGTGCCTGGCTTTTGGGGCATCTGGGAGGCCGCCGGGGTTTTCGCCCTTCTCCTTTTCGGCGTCGCCAAGAAGGATGCCGCCGGGTACACACTGGCCAGTCATGCGGTTCAGATGTTGCCGGTGATCCTCCTGGGATTGGTTTCCGCGTTTGTCACCGGCATCAACATCCGGCACCTGCCTAAGCAGGAAAAGCGGGATGGGATGATTTCCGAAAAAGCTTGCAACACCCGAGAGAGGCATTAGATTGGGTTTTAAACGCTCATTATTAAATTGTTGAACGAATAAGGATACTCCCATGGCCGTACGCGAAATCGTCAAATACCCCGATAAATTTTTACGCCAACCCACCCGGCCGGTGGAAACCATCGACGATGAGGTCCAGTGCCTCATCGATGATATGATCGAAACCATGTACGATGAACCGGGGGTGGGCCTTGCCGCCATTCAGGTGCGCAGCAAAAAAAGCATCATCGTTTATGACGTCACCGCCCGGGAGGAGGGCAGGGACGCACAGGTACTCATCAACCCTGAAATCATTTCAAGCGATGGCTCCACCATTTCCGAAAGCGAGGGCTGCCTGAGTGTGCCCGATTTGAGAACGGACGTAAAACGATACGCCACCGTCCGGGTCAAGGGATTGGATAGGAACGGGCAGCCGGTGGATATCGAGACCGACGGATTTTTATCGGTGGTGCTTCAGCATGAGATCGACCATCTCAACGGCATCCTCATCATCGATCGCATCAGTACCCTCAAACGGGAGCTGTACAAGAGACGCATCCGAAAGCAGATGAAAAACAGATGAAAAGAGAGCGCATCGTATTCTTCGGAACCCCCGATTTCGCCACCCCCTCATTGATCGCGCTTTGCAGTGACAACCATCGGGTTTCTCTTGTGGTCACCCAGCCGGATCGTCCCAAGGGCAGGGGGCGAAAAATGATGCCGCCGCCGGTTAAAACCGCCGCCCTTAAGCTCGGGTGCCGGGTCAGTCAGCCGGAATCGATCCGGGATGATGCGTTTATTACCCAATTGAAACAGATCGCACCCGACTTTTTTGTGGTGGTGGCCTTCGGTGCCCTGCTGACAGCGGATCTGCTCGCCATTCCCACCGTCGGCACCGTCAACGTTCATGCCTCCCTGCTTCCCAAATATCGCGGGCCTGCCCCCATCCACTGGGCGATCATCAACGGGGAAGCCACAACCGGCGTTACCACCATGCTCCTCGACACAGGAATGGATACCGGGGACATGCTGCTGAGCCGCGAAACGGCCATCAAACCCGACGATACCACGGCAACGCTTCACGATCGCCTCGCCGGTCTCGGCGCCGCCGTTCTGACGGATACCATGACCGCTTACGAATCGGGCAGCATACAGCCGGTTCCCCAAAACCATGAGCTTGCGTCCTATGCACCGATGTTGTGCAAAGACGACGGCAGGATCGATTGGCGTCAGAACGCGGCCGGCATCGAAGCGTTGGTGAGGGGTCTGAATCCATGGCCGGGGGCATTTACTCACCTTGAGGGCAAACGCCTTAAAATCTGGTCGGCCGGTATCATCGAAGCCGAAACGGATGAGATGCCGGGCACTGTTTTAAAAGGCTTCGACGACGAGTTGAGGGTGTCCACCGGTGGTGGCGTATTGACCATCTTTGACATTCAGGGCGCTTCCGGGAAAAGGATGCCCGTAAGAGATTTCCTGCGGGGGCATCCGATTAAGCCGGGAGCCCGGCTGGAATGAAAGGCTATGAAAAACTCCGATCCCCGCCGATGGGCATTAACGGCAGTCGACACCCTTGAGAAACGGCGATATACCCTCGATCGTATCCTGGAGGAGATCCAGGAAAAAAATCCGGGGCTGTCGCGCCGGGATCGCCGCCTGCTTTATGCCCTTGCCTATGGCGTGATACGGTGGCAAAAACGCCTGGACTGGTATATCCGCCGTTTTTCAAAAACCCCCATGGGTAAAATCGACCCGTCCGTCCGCAATATTCTGCGCATTGCCCTATTCCAGATCCTGTTTATGGACAAGATCCCCGTGTCCGCGGCCATCAATACATCCGTTGAATTGGCCAAAACGGTCGCCCCCCCGTGGGTGGTCCGATATGTCAACGGTGTCCTTCGGAACGCGGACAGGGGTCGCCGGGATGTCCGCTTTCCGTCCGTGGATGAAAACCCGGTAAAAGCGATCGCAGTGACCCGCTCGTATCCCGAATGGCTGATCGAAAAATGGGTCGATCGGTTTGGCATCCAAACCTGTGAAGCCATATGCGATGCCGGCAATCGCATCGCGCCGCTGACATTGAGAGTGAACCGGCTGCGTGCCACAAAAGAAGATCTGGCCCGGGCTCTCCTCCGGGAGGCAAAAAATGTCTCCTTTACGCCATACGCACCGGATGGTGTATCCCTGTCCGGGCTGAAGACCGCCATTTTTGAAATGAACGCGTTTCGGGAAGGATTGTTTCAGGTTCAGGATGAAGCCGCTCAGTTGGTAACGCTCTATCTGAACCCCAAACCGGATGAAACGGTCCTGGACGCCTGCGCCGGTCTTGGGGGTAAAACCGGCCATATTGTCCAGATGATGGGCGGCACGGGCCGGGTAGTGGCCCTGGACCATCGACGCCATAAACTGGATCGCCTGGAATCGGAGATGCGGCGGCTGGGATTTGCCACCGTAACGACCTGCCAGGGAGATTTGGCCCGGCCCGATCTAAAGCTTCCCCATCCTTTGTATGACCGCATACTTCTGGATGCCCCCTGTTC
>CAZWAE010000258.1:0-5594 GCA_964631805.1 uncultured Desulfobacteraceae bacterium
GTCCCGTACATCTTTTTCCACGGCGCCCGCCGGCGTTCCACATAGTCCGCCAGGGCCAGGTACAGGGCGCCCAAGGAGAGCTCGGCACAATGGAAATGATCCGGGGGAAGCGTTTCAAGATAGTCCGCCACCTCGTCCGGCCCGATCTCCCAGGCGTCCTCCACCCGTTTTCCCCCGGCCAGATGGACGACGGTGTTGCAGCAGGCCCGGGTGTGGATGCACCCATCCATGACAAATGACAGGGTGTCGACGGTGTTTTTTCGCACCTTCAGGAAAAACTCCACGGTATCACCGCATACTCCGGTTCTCCGTCCGTATCCGTCCGGGTCCGCCAGGCGTTCGCACCAATCGTTCGCCAGCGCCATCTTTAAAAACTGCGTCGAATGGTCCCGATAAAAATCAAACGATTTATCGTCCATCATGATGTCCTTTACACTAATGGAAAAGTTCGTTTATGCGAATCTGAATCCCTGTTACCAATGACCGTCGGTGTTGGCCTCACTGGCATAGGCGACCTCTTCCCGGTCAAACATCTGAACGGCATCTTTCACCGTTCCGGTCACGTTGTTAACCACTTTGATACCGGCGGCCTGAAGGGTCTTAAAAGCATTGGGGCCGCAAAAACCGGTCAGCAGTGCATGTGCACCGCTGTCCCCCAGCATGGCCGCGGCCTGGATACCGGCACCTTTAAAAGCATTGACGTTGGCTGAGTTGTCCAGGGCGTCCACGGTAAGATTGCCGGTATCGACAATCAGGATGTATGCGGCCCGGCCGAACCGGGGGTCCACCTGTGAATCAAGATCCTTCCCTTTAGAGGTGATGGCAATTTTCATTTCAAGTTCTCCCTTTCCGCTGCCCTATGCCCGGTTCATTCCGCCGCCGCATACCTGGTCATCCCTGATCTCAGGAAGCCTGCCTGCGATCATGTCCGACACCACCGGCTGGATATCGGGCCTTTGGTCGTCATGGTAAACACGGATGCCGGCCTGTTTGAAGCCCATGAGCGGTCTCATGCCGATTCCCCCGACGATTAACGCGTCTACATGGTGACTGGCGAGCAGGTTTACCGGCACCATGCATCCGCCCTGGACATGCTCCTGGTTTTGCAGGGTCGACACCTTTGTGATCTCTCCCTCTTCGACATCGACAAAGGTGAATACATCGCAGTGGCCGAAGTGCCCGGCTCTCGTTCCGTTCACACCGCCCTTTCCGTTGGAGGGGATTGCTATTCTTCCGTCTTTCATGATTCGATTTTCTCCTTTTCTGTCATCATTATGATTTCTAAATTATCTGCTCATCGGGGATGAGGAGATGATGGTTTTCCACAATTGTCTTACAATGGCCTTTAAACGGCTGCTGCCCTTTTCTTCGAAAATCGTATTGCCGCGGACCATGGCCGTCGTAAAAAGCGGATCAAAGGGCACTTTGCCCGCCATCGGGATCTGTCGCTCCTTGGCCAGTCTTTCGATGGCTGCCGTCTGATCCATATTCAGATCGTATTTGTTGATGCAGATCATTGCCGGGATGCTGAAGTGGGCGGCCAGTTCCAGGACTCTTTCCATATCATGAATCCCGGAAACCGTGGGTTCGGTGACGATAACCAGGACGGTGGCGCCACCGGCCGAGGCAATGACGGGGCAGCCCACTCCGGGAGGACCGTCTGTAATGATCAGATCCAGATCTTTTGTCTCAGCCACCTTTTTGGCTTCATGCCTGACCAGCGTCACCAGCTTTCCGGAGTTTTCTTCCGCAATGCCCAGCCGCGCATGGACCATGCTCCCGAAACGCGTGTCTGAAATAAACCACTGTCCGCAGGTTTTTACCGGAAAGTCGATGGCCTGCTCCGGGCAGAGGTCCACGCACACGCCGCAGCCTTCACAGGCGATCTGGTCGATCTCAAAATTATCCCCGACGGCGTCAAAACGGCACAGTTCCAGACACTGACCGCATTCGGTGCAACTGTCCCGGATGATGGCGGCAACGCTTCTCCCTGTAAAATCATGGCGCTGCCTGATGTCGGGAGCCGTAAGGAGGTGAAGATCGGCTGCGTCCACATCCGCATCGCAGAGCACGCTGCTTTCAGAGAGATACGCCAGTGCCGCCGTGAGGCTGGTTTTGCCGGTTCCTCCCTTTCCGCTTAATATGACCACCTCTTTCATCGATCCCCTATATGCCCTTCCACCACCGTTTCGATCCGATGGTACAAATCAGTAAAGCTGTTTTTCCATTCGGGCATCTCGTCCACCAACAGATGCCCCTTCGAATAGGCTTCCGCGACCTTCCGGTGAAAAGGTATCTCCATGAGCACCGGGATGTCCGCCTCCCGGGCATACCGGGCGACGCCGCCGTTTCCGATATCGGACCGGTTGATCACAAGGCCGCATGGAATCCCCAGGATTTTTACCGCTTCGGCGGCAAGCTTCAGGTCATGCAGGCCAAAAGGGGTCGGTTCGGTAACCATCAACACAAAATCGGTATCTTGCATGGCCGTTATGACCGGACAGGAGGTGCCGGGGGGTGCATCGATGATGGTGATCCGGTCGGGCCGGGTATAGGATCGGACCTGTTTGATCAGGGGGGGCGACATCGCCTCACCCACCCGAAGACGTCCGTGAACGAAATCGATGGCGCCGACGCCGCCGGTTTCAACCACACCCAGCTCTCGTCCGGTTTCGGTGACGGCATCTTCGGGGCATACCGCAAAACATCCCCCACAACCGTGGCAGAGTTCCGGAAAGGTCAGAACGGCCTGCCCTGCAATGGCGATCACGTTGAACCGGCAGATGTCGACACATTTCCGGCACCAATTGCACCGGTCCAAATCGATTTCGGGAACCGGGGCATAGGTCGTTTCGGAATGCTCGATGCGGGGCTTTAAAAACAGGTGGGCGTTGGGCGCCTCCACATCACAGTCCAGGAGCTGCACCCCCTCCCCAAGGGAAACCGCGAGGTTGGTCGCCACCGTGGTCTTGCCGGTCCCCCCTTTACCGCTTGCGACACTGATAATCATCGCGCTAACCCATTTCCTTCATGAGGTTTTTGATTTTTTTCAATTTCAGGAGCATCTTTTCCGCCTCTTTTCTATCCGGTTCGGCGGGCAGCTGCATCATGACGCCCAAACCTTCCGATGCCTCGTGGAAATCCTCCGGCGACAGGGTGCTAACAGCAACACAATTGACCATCGGGTTCTTGGAAACCACTTGTTCAATCAATTGGAGCCCGGTCATGCCGCCGACCTCTTCATCGGCGATCAAGACATCAAAGGGTTGCGATGTCATGATTGAGAGAGCCCTGCGGCCATGATCCACCGTTGTGACCCGTATGTTGTTTTCTTCAAGTTCTTTTGCAAAGGCTGCAAACGCAGATATGAATGCGGTGTTTCGGCCTGCCATCAGTATGCGAGTCATCTGTTTTCTTCCAGTGCCTTCAGGCCTTTTGATTGCCACTGCCAATGTTGCGTCCTCGGTTGTTTCCGCCCTTTCCATCACGGCCGCCTTTTTCGCTTCTCTTTTTCCATCGGCCGCGTCCACCACCGCCTTGGCCTGTTTTGCACCGCCCGGATCCGCGGCCTGAATTCACACCCCGTCCCATAGTTCCTGATCCTTCATTATCAGGCGCCATATCTGATTCCTCCTTTTTACCGCCGATTCCGGCCCGGTAATCCCTGATCCATCGCGGGCATCCCGATTTGAATCGCCATCGCTCTTTGCACATTCCCCGGTTTCCCACGATGATGCCGGGTTCCATTTTGTCATTGAGCAAACAGGAGACGGCGTCTTCCACCTCTCCGGTCACCCATGAAAAGACCCGGATGCCGCGGGTGCTCAAGTGTTGCATGGAGAGACGGTCGATTCCCCCGCAAATCACGGTATCCACATGCCGGTCCATCAACTGGCGGATGATGGCGGAAAGGGTCCAGCCTCCCGTATGCAGATTTTCCCGCTCGACGATATTGTTTCTTTCGACCTCCATCAGAACGAACCCCCGGGTCTGGTCGAACCGCGGTGAAATTTTAGTGTGGAAAACCGGTATGGCGATTTTCATTCTGCTTCTCCCGGGATTGTTCCGGGCCTCTTTTGGATGCCATCATCCGTTGCCCGCCTATCCCCTGTTTCCTGGCAACAGGTAGAGCAAAGGATGTGCCAGATCGGTCGGGCAGGACCGGTTAATTGAAAAAATATTTATATTACAAAGGGTTATAGGTTTATCGGGTGGTTGTGGTGGCTGCAAAATAATGCATTTATGAAACAAAAGGTTGCGAAAGATTGCATTTTGGCAATATTATCTGTCCGACTTTAACCGGCTTCAGGAGATTCGATTTCCATGGAAAACCGTTCAAACAATGGTAAACACCAAAATGATAGCTTCGAAACCATCCTTGATTCCATAGCCGATGGGGTGTTTACCATCGATCTTGACTTCAATATCACCTATTTCAACTCCGCCGCAGAAAAGATCACGGGCGTGGCACGCGAGCAGGCAATGGGACAAAAGTGTTTCGACGTCTTCCGCGCCAATATCTGCCAGACAGCCTGTGTCCTTGGGGAAACCATGAACACCGGCAGGCAGCGCATCAATCTGCCCATCAATATCCTGAACAGCGACGGATATCGCGTTCCGGCGAGTGTCAGCACCTCCGTGATCCGGGATAAACCGGGCAACATTATCGGGGGTGTGGAGATATTCCGGGATCTGTCGGTCATGGAAACCCTTCGGAAAGAGATACACCACCGGTATCGGTTTGATGACATCATCAGTAAAAACCACGAAATTCAAACAATCTTCGATATCCTGCCCGATGTGGCCACCAGCGGCAGTACCGTGCTTCTCGAAGGGCCGAGCGGAACGGGGAAAGAGTTGTTTGCGCGCGCCATCCACAATGTCAGCGGGCAAAAGGGTGAATTTGTGGCGATAAACTGTGCGGCTCTTCCCGATACGCTGCTGGAGTCTGAACTCTTCGGATACAAGAAGGGCGCCTTCAGCGAGGCGAAGGCGGACAAACCCGGGCGATTTGCCCGTGCCCGGGAGGGCACTATTTTCCTGGACGAAATCGGTGATATCTCCTCCGCCCTCCAGGTGAAACTGCTGAGGGTGCTCCAGGAAAAGGAGTACGAACCCCTGGGGGGCACGGGGGCGGAAACGGTTACGGCACGCATCATTGCCGCCACGAACCGGACGCTGTCAGAACTGGTTTCCAGGGGTTCTTTTCGCGAGGATCTTTTCTACCGTTTGAACGTGGTCAAGATCGTCCTTCCTCCACTTTCCGAGCGCCGGGAGGACATCCCCCTGCTGGTGGAACGGTTTATCCAGAAATTCAATGCCCTGAAGGGCAGGGAGATCAGGGGAATTTCCGACAATGCCCTGAGTGTATTGATGCAATACGATTTTCCGGGGAATATCAGGGAACTGGAAAACATCATCGAATTTGCGTTCGTGTTGTGCCACGACGATGCGATCAGAATTAAACATCTCAAAAAAGAGATTCAGGAGAAGTCCCTGAAGAACCATGGCCCGGAGAAAACCGCCGTTCCCTCAATGCTGGAAACAGCCGAGAGAGATGCGCTGATCGATGCACTGACCCGCTTTGGCGGCAA
>CAZWAE010000259.1:0-5594 GCA_964631805.1 uncultured Desulfobacteraceae bacterium
TAGGGATTTTTACGTGAGATCAAGGAGGACGTCAGATTTAACCCGGAGGAATAGCTTGCTATTTTGAGGAGTTAAATCATGGCGTCCGACGCCGATATCGCGGGAAAAGACCATTTATGGATGGGCACTATCTAGTCATCTCCAACTATATTGCTATCATACACAAAGATACCAAAAAAGCGATTTCGGCATTTCACTTCCATTCCAAAAATGCCGCATTGACAATCCTGCCGGCATTCGATATTCGGATGTAGTTGTTGGCACCCGGTTACAGAATGGCCATCCTATTTCAGGTTGGCGATGGATAAAGCGCATTCTGTGTTTTTCTTCCTGCCAGCGCGGCAAATCGATTCATAGGAATTCAAACCTCCCTTTATTTAATTACTGCAAAGGAGATTGCCATGAGAAGAATATGTTTTGTTTTTGTGTTGTTCCTGATTTTTACGGTTTTTTCAGCACAAGCTACCGCCGGCATCCTAGATGATGTGAAAACCAAGGGATACCTGACGCTGGGTGTAAGTGAAGGGGTCGCCGGATTTTCCATCCCGGATTCCACCGGACGCTGGGTGGGGTTTGACGTAGACATGGGCCGTGCTGTGGCGGCCGCAGTGCTGGGAGACGCAGAAAAGCTTAAATTCGTTCCTCTGGCGTCGAAACAGAAAATCGTGGCCGTTTCTTCCGGCCAGGTGGATATTACCTCCCGGACCACGACATGGACCATGAAACGGGATGCCAAGCAGGGTGTGGATTTTACAAAGATCGTGTTTTTTGATGGACAGGGATTCATGGTTTCTAAAAAAGCCGGGGTTGCCTCTGCAAAAGAACTCAAAGGCGCAACGGTATGCGTGACCGCCGGGACCACAACAGAGTTGAACCTGGCTGATTTTTCACGAGCCAACAATTTGGGAATGGAAGCGGTCGTTTTCGATGGCAAAAAAGAAGCTTGGGGTGCCTATGCATCCGGGCGTTGCGATTGTTTTACCACGGACGTGAGCCAGCTTGCTTCTTTTCGAAGCACGGTCGCCGATCCATCCGTGCATTTTATTCTTCCCGAAATCATTTCAAAAGAGCCGCTTGCTCCCCTGGTTCGCCACGGTGACAATCAATGGAAAGACATCGTTACATGGGTCGTCAACGGTCTCATGGAAGCTGAGGAAAACGGCATCACCGCTGCCAATGTGGTGGATATGAAAGCGAATTCGAAAAATCCGGTCATCAACAGAATGCTCGGTGCGTCCGGTGACGTCGGCAGTTTCATTGGTTTGGACAACGACTGGCTGGTGCGCGCTATCAAAGCTGTTGGGAATTATGGTGAGATCTATGACCGTCATTTTGGCCCCGATGCCAAGTTGAAAATTCCCAGAGGACTGAATAAAAGCTGGAAAGACGGCGGGCTGCATTATGCACTACCGATTCGGTAATCGTCCATGATTAAAAGCAGTCGCGCTACCGGTCTTTTCCTGCAGGGAGCGGTTACAGCAGGTGTCATTTACCTGGGATATCTGCTGTTCCTGAACACGCAGGCGAACTTGGAGGCGCGGAACATTGCATCCGGCTTTGGTTTTTTTTCTACCGAAGCCGGACTCCCCATCAGCAATACCCTTCTTCCGTACACGCCCGCCGACACCTACGGCTATGCTTTTTTTATCGGGGTTGTCAACACCCTGTACGTGGCCATCCTCGGAATTTTTGCGGCGACAACTATTGGCGTGCTGATCGGTGTTTCCCGGGTGTCAGGTAATTGGCTGATCGCTAAACTGGCTGGAATTTATGTGGAAACGCTGAGAAATATCCCGTTGTTGCTGACCCTGTTTTTCAGCTACGGCGTCACTATAGCCAGCCTGCCGAGCCCCCGCAACAGCATCCACCCGTTTTTCGGGTGTTTTTTGAATAACCGGGGGCTCTATCTGCCCAAGCCCATTTTTCAGGAAGGTTTCGGGCTGGTGATGACAGCCTTTGTTCTGAGTTTGGTCATCGTCTTCGTATTGTCCCGATGGGCGGACCGATACCATGACCGGACCGGGGTTTCCATCCCAGTTGGATGGATCGGCGTAATGGTTCTGTTCGGTTTGCCTGCCATCGTTCTGTTTACGACCGGGGTTCCGGTCCGATGGGAAGGAGCGGTCCTGCAGGGTTTTAATTTTTCTGGCGGAATGGTTCTTCGCCCGGAGTTTACGGCCCTGATGATCGGTTTGGTGCTGTACACCGCCGCATTTATCGGAGAAAACGTCCGCAGCGGCATCCAGGCGGTGGACATCGGGCAGCTCGAAGCCGCGCAGTCTTTCGGCGTCGGCAACGGGGTGATCATGCGGCGCATCATTTTGCCCCAGGCGTTGCGAATCATCATTCCGGCTACGACCAACGATTATACCAGCCTGGTGAAGAACAGCTCACTTGCGGTGGCCATCGGCTATCCGGACATGGTTTCCGTGGGCGGGACCATTATCGGCCAGAACGACCAGGCGATCGAAATCATAGGTCTCTGGATGGCGGTGTACCTGGCAATCAATCTTCTCATTTCTTCCCTGATGAATCTGATCAATTCCCGGATTCAGTTGAAGGAGGGCTCGGAATGAGCGTTTTGACATCCGGAAACCAGGGGGACCTGCTTGTTTTTCAGCCCAAACCGGATTTGCCGCCGCCCCTGCAGAGCGTGGGGATTATCGGTTGGATGCGTGTCAATCTGTTCAAGGGGTGGATCCATACGGTCTTGACATTTGCCGCCTGTTTGCTTTTGTACAAAACCATCCCGCCGCTGCTATCCTGGGCTATCTTCGATGCGGTCTGGGTCGGGGGGGCGGCGGCCTGTCCGGCGGGTGCCGAAGGTGCCTGCTGGCCGTTTATCGTCGACAAGTTTCGTGTTTTGATGGTGGGACTGTATCCGCGCGAATATCTGTGGCGGCCGATTCTCAGTTTGGCGATTTTTATCGTCCTTTCCCTATTGTCGGCTATGCGGATGCTGTCCACCCGGAAGCTGGTGTCGCTGTGGATCGTCCTCCCTGTTTTTCTGTTCTGGCTTGTCAACGGCGGGATGGGGCTGGCGCCGGTGGATCAGTCACTCTGGGGCGGTTTGATGTTGAGTATGGGGTTGGCCCTGGTGGGTATTCTCGTTTCCCTGCCCATGGGGGTTTGTCTGGCTCTGGGAAGGCGGTCCGGTTTTGCCGTCATCAAGGCGCTTTGCATCGGAATTATTGAGCCGGTTCGAGGGGTGCCGCTGATCACAATTCTTTTTATGGCCTCGGTCATGATGCCCCTGTTCCTTCCGGTGGGCATGGAGGTCAACAACCTGCTTCGCGTCCAGGCCGGTATCATTCTTTTCTCAGCCGCTTACATGGCCGAAGTGGTGCGCGGCGGTCTTCAGGGGATTCCCCGGGGACAATACGACGCGGCCAAATCCATCGGACTCAATTACTGGAAGACCACTTTTTTGGTTATCTTGCCCCAGGCGCTGCGCCATGTGGTGCCCTCCCTGATCGGGAGATGTATCGCCTTGTTCAAGGACACCTCGCTGGTAATCATTGTGGGGCTGCTGGATTTTCTGGGTATGATCAAAGCCTCTGCCCAAGATCCCGAATGGCTCGGCCACGATGCCGAAGCCTATGTGTTTTGTGCTTTGATCTACTGGATCATCTGTTTCGGCATGAGCCGATATGGGCGTTCCCTTGAAGAATTGCGGGAAAAAGAAGCGGAATAGAAGACGGCCGATGCTGCGAAAAAGAACAATGGAAAACAAACCTGACATGGCATCTCCGGAAGTCATGATCCAAATTATCGATGTCAACAAGTGGTACGGAAATTTTCATGTGCTCAAGGACATCAACCTGACGGTTCGGAAAGGCGAACGGATTGTCGTCTGCGGTCCCTCCGGTTCCGGAAAGTCCACCTTGATCCGCTGCATCAACCGGTTGGAAGAGCATCAGAAGGGGCGGATTGTCGTAAAGGGGACAGAACTGACGAAAAATACAAAAAATATTTCGAAAATTCGAAAAGAAGTCGGCATGGTTTTCCAAACCTTCAATCTTTTTCCCCACATGACCATCCTGGAAAATATGACATTCGCACCCATCTGGGTCCGAAAAACGCCGCGGGCACAGGCGGAGGACATGGCCATGAAACATCTGGAACGGGTGAAGATTCCGGAACAGGCGCATAAGTACCCGGGGCAGCTTTCCGGCGGGCAGCAGCAGCGGGTGGCCATTGCCCGTCTGCTGAGCATGAATCCGGAAGTGATGCTCTTCGACGAACCCACCTCCGCCCTGGACCCGGAAATGATCCGCGAAGTGCTCGACGTCATGGTGGAACTGGCCGATGACGGTATCACCATGGTGTGCGTCACCCACGAGATGGGGTTTGCCCGTACTGTCGCCCATCGGGTGATTTTCATGGACATGGGGGAAATTGTCGAAGAAAACGACCCGGAAACACTTTTTACCCATCCCCGATACGACCGGACCCGCCTTTTCCTGGATCAGATACTCTAATCCACGTAAAGGCCGCGACCGACTGCCAACGACAAAAGAACTCAAATGCCATGAACGAAACCGCCATCCTCCTGGTGCTACTGTCCGCCGCAATGCACGCGCTCAGAAATTTTCTCACAAAAAAGGCCGCCGATAAGCAGTCTTTTGTCTGGTGGTATGAAATATTCGGGTTGGTTTTTTTCACTCCGGTTTTTGTTTTGACTCTCATGAGCGAGGGAATGGATGCCCTGGTCTTTTCTGAAATGATTTTAATTTCCGGATTCCTGCATTTCCTGTACTGGCTATTTCTGGCCAAATCCCTGGAAAACGGGGATCTATCGCTTGTCTATCCGATCATGCGTTCTTCGCCGGCGCTTGTGCTGATATTTTCCGTTACCATTATAGGGGAAAACGTCAGTTCGTTAGGTGTCTTTGGGATTCTCCTGGTGGCCGTCGGCGTTTACACAATCGGCATGGAGAAGCTGTCCGTATCGGAGCTTTCCCGTCCGCTCCGCGCCGTTCGTACCGACCGATCAACCCGGTTTGCCCTGTTGACCCTTGTGTCCGTTGCGGCATATTCCCTGGTGGATAAGGTCGCCGTTGCGCGTATGCACCCGGTCGTTTTTGCCTATATCTATCCTTTTGTGAGTCTTTTTCTCTTTTCTTTTTATATTCGGAAGACCAAAAGTAATGGAGAGCTCCTCCGGGAATGGATCGACAACAAGGCCTCCATACTGACTTGCGGTGTGCTTTCCATCTTCGGATATTTTCTCATCCTGATGGCATTCACCATGGAGCGGGTAAGCTACATTGTCGGCTTGCGACAGTTGAGCATCGTTTTTGCCGTGATACTCGGAGGGCATTTTTTAAAGGAAGGGAATCGGTTTGTCCGTATCGCTTCCTCCGTGGTGATCTTTCTGGGTGCATATCTCATTGCCATTACCGGCTGAAGTCACGAAGATTCCTTTCTTTACAACTCAAGATCCGGCACTGTTACGGGTGGGATTGGGTTTGCCTCCGCTCGGGATCAGCGGAGGCATACGTTTCATCCATCAAACTCGGCGCTTCCCCAGCCCTTTTCGTATTTGACCAGATCGTCGTTCAACCGGTAATAGTCTCCGGCCTGGGAAAGCC
>CAZWAE010000260.1:0-1838 GCA_964631805.1 uncultured Desulfobacteraceae bacterium
TGCTGACGTCGGCCAGGGTGTCCAACGAAGAGAACTACATCACCCAGAAATTTGCACGGGCGGTACTTAAAACCAACAATGTCGACCATTGCGCCCGTCTCTGACATAGCTCCACCGTGGCCGGTCTGGCCGCAGCTTTCGGAAGTGGCGCTATGACAAACACCATCGCCGACATCGAAGAATCCGATGTCATCCTCATTACCGGTTCCAACACTACCGAGAATCACCCGGTGCTTTCCAGCGTCGTCAAGCGGGCAGTGAACCATAGAGGGGCCAAGTTGATTGTCGTAGACCCCCGGCGTATCAAGATCGCTGATTTTGCCAGCTACTGGCTCCGGCAGAACTTGGGTACCGATGTGGCCTGGATCAACGGCATGATGCACGTCATCATCAAGGAAAACCTCTACGATGAGACTTTCGTTCAGGAAAGGACCGAGGGGTTTGAAGAGGTGAGAAAAACTGTCGAAAAATACACCCCCGATTATGTGGAGGCGATCACCGGCATCCCGGCGGAAAACCTCGAAAAATCGGCAAGACTCTATGCCGGTGCCAAGGCGGGCAGCATTCTTTATTGCATGGGGATCACCCAGCACACCTCCGGGACGGACCATGTCAAAAGCCTGGCTAATCTCGCCATGCTCTGCGGCCACATGGGGAAAAGGGGCGGAGGGGTCAATCCATTGCGGGGGCAGAACAATGTCCAGGGTGCGTGCGATATGGGCGGCCTGCCAAATGTTTACACTGCCTATCAGCCGGTCACCGATGACGCCATCGCCAAAAAGATGGAGGAGGCTTGGGGGACCACCGGCCTTTCCACAGAAATAGGACTCAAAGCCACTGAAATGGTGCCAAAGGCCCACGACGGAGAACTGAAGGCGCTTTACGTCATCGGTGAGAATCCGTTGGTTTCCGATCCCGACCTCAACCATGCGGAAAAGAGCCTGTCCAACCTCGAACTTCTCGTGGTCCAGGACCTTTTTCTGACTGAGACCGCCAAACTGGCGGACGTGGTGCTGCCCGCCCGCTGTTTTGCCGAAAAAGAGGGGACCTTTTCCAACACTGAACGCCGGGTCCAGCGGATCCGGAAAGCGGTGGAACCGCCGGGAGAAGCGCGGTACGACTGGGAGATCACCGGTGAGATCGCCAGCAAAATGGGATACGCCATGACCTACGACGACAGCGAGGCCATCTTTGAGGAGATCCGGAAAGTGACCCCGTCTTATGCCGGCATCACCTATGCCCGTATTGAGCAGGACGGCCTCCACTGGCCCTGTCCGAGCGAGGAACATCCCGGCACGCCCATTCTGCACACCCAGCAATTCACCCGCGGCAAAGGGATGTTCCATGCCATCGATTATAGGCCCTCGGCGGAAGTGGTGGATGACGAGTATCCCATGTATCTGACCACCGGCCGATTGCTCTACCAGTACCACACCGGTACCATGACCATGAAAACCGACGGCCTGAACGAACGGGCTCCGGAAAGTTTTGTGGAGATATCTCCCGAGGATGCCGGGAAGCTGGGTTTTGCCGATGGCGACATGGTCCGCATCGCCTCGCGGCGGGGAGAGATCGATGCCCGCCTGCAGGTGTCCGATAAGGCGGTGACGGGGACGGTGTTCATCCCCTTTCATTTTGCCACCGGCGCTGCCAACAAACTCACCAACGCGGCCCTGGACCCGGTTTCCGGAATTCCGGAGCTTAAGGTGTGTGCCGTCAAGATATCCAAGGCGGCCTAAAGGGAATGGATATCCGACATCGGTTTTCATAAATGAAAATTGATGTAGAGCAGTCCGTTCGAGACGAAATCAATTGCCGAATAACAGAAAACCCGGCTT
>CAZWAE010000260.1:1938-5566 GCA_964631805.1 uncultured Desulfobacteraceae bacterium
GTAGAGCAGTCCGTTCGAGACGAAATCAATTGCCGAATAACAGAAAACCCGGCTTACTACGGAGCCGGGTTTTCTATTGATACCGGTTGCCATCACGATATTCTGGTTGAACCCGTGTGATGGCAAACTAAGCAATGGTGTTTTTTTATGATCAGAGGTGGCGCTGGATACTGGCCGTTTTTTTAAGCTCTTCAACGAATTTCGTAATTTGAGTCCGGATCTCCTGGCTCTTGAGATGTTGGGCAATCCGTTCCTTCACCTCCGCATACGGCGTTATGAGCTCCGGCTGTTTTTCAAAGACCTTAATGATATGATACCCGAATTGGGTTTCCACCACCCCACTGATTTCCCCGGTTTCCAGGGCAAAAGCGGCATCCTCAAAGGGTTTGACCATCTGCCCCCGGCCGAAAAATCCGAGGTCTCCTCCGCTTGCCCCGCTCGGACCCTGTGAATGGGATTTGGCCAAGGCGGCAAAATCCTCACCATTTTTTATTTTTTCCAATATTTTTTCGATATCCTGGCGCGCCTTTTCCTTCTTTTCTTTCTCCGCATCCGGTGCCACTGTTATCAGGATATGACTGGCCTTGACCTTTCCCTCTTTCTTAAAATAACCGGCATTGCCATCATAAAAAGCTTTTGCATCGGTGTCCGGAATTTTAATTTTACTTGCGATCTCGGCGTCGATAAATCGTTGGACCTCCATGCGTTCCTGAATCTGGGGTGCAAGGTCGGTGTCTAAAAAACCCATCCGGTCCAGGGCCTGCTTGAATTCGGCATCAGATGGGAATTGACCTTTCATCTTTTTCAACTGTGCATCCACTTCAGTCGCCGGGACGGAAAATCCCTTTTTCCGGCTTTCCAGATGGATCAGCTTTTGACCGATCAACTGTTCCAGTACCTCTTTTTCAATTCGGGACAGATCCTCGGGGGCGGGATTCCGGCCGCTTCTCGCCAGTCGCTTCTTGACGCGGACCATGGTCCGGTCAAAGGCATCCCTTGTAATCGCCGCTTCATCGACCGAGGCAACGGTGTCTGCTGGTGGGTTTTTATCCCCGGCCAGACCCGTCATTGGAATCGATGCGACGGCGAATACCACAGCCAATTGAAGTATCCATTTTACCAATTGATTCTTCATCATTTTCACTCACTTTCCGGTTAACAGGAAACCGTTGGGTCTTTCTTAAAAAAAAGCCCGGCATCCCCCAAAGAGGGATGCCGGGTGTGATTATCAGGTGTTTCAATGGACCGGCCAGCCTTTGATACGGCCGCTATCATGGCGGCCATCCGATCAGTTGTTTCAAATCGCGACGGTGGCCACCCTGTAACATCTCAGGCATCGTGCCGCTTCTGTCATCGCTTCTGTTACGGTGAGTCCCTTTTCAACCTCATCGAAGATGAATTTCCGGGTATCCGGTGGGAGCATATCAAGGTGTTTCCGTTTCTGGCCTCCGGGGATGCCGATATCTTCGTCTTTATCGTAAACTTTGACGGCACCGAAGAGCTTGTCGAAATAATCCTCCTCTTTCCATTCGAGGGGCTTTTCATTGATCATCCGGTCGATATTGATTGCGGCTTTCCGTCCGCCGGCACAAGCGGTGATCAGGGCGTCGGGACCGGTTTCACAGTCGCCGGCGGAAAAAATCTTGGGCCGGCTGCTCTGTTTAGTGAATTCATCCACAATGATGGTCTGCCATGCGGTGGTTTCGATGCCGTCTGTGCCCTCCAGCATGGAGAGGTCCACCCGCTGGCCGATGGCGGGAACCACCGTATCACAATCAAAAACGAACTCCGAACCCTCCTGCGGCACCGGTCGGCGGCGTCCGCTGGCATCGGGGGCACCCAGCTTCATCTTGATGCATTCGAGGCCCTTTACCACGTTGTTCTCTTCAATGATGCGGACCGGTGTCGTTAGAAAATGAAACTGAACTTTCTCCTCTTCGGCATCCACGATTTCGACCTCGTCGGCGGGCATTTCGTTCCGTGTCCGTCGATAGACCAGATGGACATCCTCTTTATTGATCCTGAAGGAGCATCGGACACAGTCGATGGCCACGTTCCCTCCGCCGATGACCACCACTTTTTTCCCCTCCGGATAGGGATCCCGGCCCTCGTTGATATCCAGCAGGTATTTAACCCCGGGGATGAAACCCGTATAACCGGCATCCTCTCCCTTGACCCGCATGGATGAGCTGTTCTGGGCGCCGATGGCGATGAAAACCGCATCGTTATCCGCTTCAAGATCGGATAGCTTGATGTCATCCCCAATGTTGGTGTTGTAGTGGATGGTCACCCCCATTTTCTGGACCCACTCCACCTCTCCGCGCAGGATATGTCGGGGCAGGCGATAATCCGGAATGCCCATGGCGGACATGCCGCCGGGTTCCCCAAGACGTTCGTAAATCGTTACGCTGTGGCCCATACCGGCCAGATGGTAAGCACAGGTAACGCCTGCGGGTCCGGCACCAACAATGGCGATTTTACCGGTTTTTTCAGATGGCGTGATATGGTACTCCGGGCCTCGGTTCAGGGCCAGTTCCTGATCTGCCACGAATCGTTTCAGGTACTTGATAGATATGGGATCGTCCAGGTTGGCTCTTCGGCAGTTCTCCTCGCAAGGCCTGACGCATACGCGTCCCACAATGCCGGGCAGAGGGAGCTTTTCCCTTATGACATCAAGGGCTTCCGCAAACTTGGCCTCTTTGATATGTTCCACGTATGTCGGAATGTCCAGATGGATGGGGCAGGCATCCATGCAGGGTGCGGTCAGTTTGGAGTAGGTGGCTTGATT
This sequence comes from uncultured Desulfobacteraceae bacterium, assembly GCA_964631805.1. Lineage (GTDB taxonomy): Bacteria > Desulfobacterota > Desulfobacteria > Desulfobacterales > CAZWAE01 > CAZWAE01. The sequence continues at coordinate 4,727 of CAZWAE010000260.1, forward strand.
TTCCTTCGCGCCGCCGTTTGACAGGGCGTTACCAAAAGCTTCCGCAAAGTGTTCCAGTGCATGAGCCAGGGCGACGGGCCCCGACTGGCCGATACTGCATTTCGAGGATTCGCTGACAATGCGGGAGAGTGACTTCAGGGTGTCCAGATCCTCTTTTTCTCCTTTGCCCTGGCAGATCTGTTTGAGGATTCGGGCCATCACGCCGGTGCCGGTTCGGCATGGGATGCACTTCCCGCAGGAATTGGCATGTACCGATTCCATATATTTGCGACAGAGATCAACGATATCGATCTCTGGCGAGCGCATGACGATGCCATCCCAGCCGATCAGGGCCTTTATTTTTTCATCCTGCCTGAAATACTCCGGCAGTTTAAAAGCTGCCATTTCGGCGAACGATTCGGTTTCCCTGCTCCGATTGTCGACAACTTCCCCTCCCCAGGAACTGAATAGTATCTCGTTTGTCATTCTCTGCTTTTCTCCATTTGACCTGATGTGATCTGTGGAATGGTTTACCCGCACCCTTTTGAAAATAATTCCTCTATCATTAACAGGTCAAACTTTCAAGGGATACTTGCGCTGTTCGCTGGAAGAACCCCAACGAATACCATCTCCTTTTTTATGTTGACACAGTGGGGGATGTACCCATAAATGGGGCTTTTTGTTGCGACGCCGCAACGGTAGTCCCGTGCGCAGATGGACGAGATGGGCCGTGACCGTCCGGGTGGCAAGGCCGTGGATGGCGGAATCGGTGGTTTGTGGCCGAAATCAACTAAAATTGACAAAATGGCGGGGATTTGTGGTAATATGACGCTTCGGCACATTTCTGTGACAAGATAACTT
>CAZWAE010000261.1:0-5536 GCA_964631805.1 uncultured Desulfobacteraceae bacterium
TTCCTTTGGTGGTTAAAATGCATACGAAACCGTAAAGAAGACGGAACGGCCCGCACCGGGGTACCCTTCCGGGCTGGTCACGCCCGTTGTCTGGTTCCGAAAGCTTTGCACATAAGTATCGTACGCTTCATCAAACAGGTTATTGCCTTGAATGGAAATCACCCAGTGTTTAAAAAGGCGCTGTTCAAGCTTCAGATCCAGGGTCCAGTAACCGTCGAGTTCCACCTCCGGATCGATATCGGTATCCGATCCGTAGAACCCAGGACGATCACCGGTATAACGGGCGGTTGCGGTTAACGAAAGCCCTATATTAAATGAATATCTGACATCCGTTTTGAAGTAATGATCGGATGTGTAACGGGCCTGGCGTTTGACACCGCCCTCCAATTCCTCCTCCGTGTCCGAATAGGTATAACTGGCGCCCAGTGAAAAGCCTGTGAACGGTTCAAAGGTCAATCCGAATTCCAGCCCCCGGCCTTCATAGGTATCCAGATTCTCCGGGCGGTAGAAGAAATTGGCATCCGGAGACCAGCGGATCTTGTCCTTGATGTCCCACTGATAGATAGAGGCGTTGATAAACAACTTATCATTAATCAGGTTTTGCTCAACGGTGACATCCATGTGGTCGCCGGTTTCCGGTTTCAGATCGGAATTGCCCTGGGCTCCCATTCCGAAACCCCAGTCTTCAAAGGGCCAAAAAAGATCGTTGGGGGTGGGTGCGTTGTAGTGCTCCCCATAGTTGAATTTTATGGCCGTATCCTCATGGGGATTGATGATCAGGCCGTAACGGGGAACATACTCGGTGCCGAACTCGGAATGGTATTCCCGGCGAACCCCTGCAATGAGTTTTGCATACCGGCTGGGACGGTATTGTCCCTCGATGAAAAGACCCACGGTTTCAAGATCTTCATTGGTGCTGGTCTGGGAAGTCGGCATTTCACCGCCATTGGCATCCAGATTGATGGTCCTGTTTTCCCAATCATAATGCTTGTATTCACCGCCGACGAGAAAGGACAGTGACAATGCCTCCAGAGGCTCAATGTTTGCACTGGCCTCCAGTGCCGCAACCCTGTTGATCACCCAGGTGTTGCTTCCGGGCAAACCTGGCGAGGGCCAACTGCTATAGTAGCGGGTATGGGTAAAACTCTCGATGTCCATGTAGCTGGCCTTGGCATTTATATCCACCCGATCCATCGGTTGGCTCTTGATGTTCAATACCCAGTGCATATCCTCATTCGAACCGTGACTCAGCAGGTTGGCGGAATCACTGTTGTAAAGGGTGACGCCGTTGACGATAAACGTTTCGGTGCCGTCCGGCGGGGAAACGCCCGGCTGACCGTAGTCTCTGTCAATGTAATCACCATAGAGGCTGATATCGAAGCGGTCCGCTCCCTCATAAACGAGATTGAGCGTTACCTCCTGGCGGTCCCCGTCTCCGTTATCACGAAACCCCTCTGTATCGGTGGCGGCGGCGGTAAGGTAAAAGCCGAAGTCATTAAGGGCGAACCGGCCATGTTCGGCGAAGACCTCATAGGTGTCATTGGTGCCGTAGCCCGCGCCTGCTTTCAAATCCGTGATGCCTTTTTCCGGCCTTTTGGTGATGATGTTGACGGTCCCGCCCGTTGCTCCCGTTCCATAGAGCAGCGAACCGGATCCTTTAACCACCTCTATTTTTTCAATGCTGCGGAGAGGCAGCCTTCCGGCGTCGGCAGAGCCGAGGGAGGGTGAGTTCACAGTCATTCCGTTAATGAGAAGCTGGGTCCCCGAGGCGCTCATTCCCCGGATATGGATCTCTTCGGCAGCCCCGCCGTAGTCCCCCCGTGTCCGCCAATCGATTCCCTGTTCGTTGGCCAGGAGCTCTCCCAGGCTTTCTGCAGAAGATGCCTCTATGTCTGCCGCATCGATAATGACGATAGCGTTTGCGATATCTTTTCTTTCCTCTTCCGTCTTGGTGGCGGTCACCACCATTTCCTTCAGGACCGTAACCCCGGCTGAAGGTTTCGCGGGCTCTTCACCAAGACCAATTGCGGGCAAACCCAAAAGGGTAAACAGGAGAAACAATACCATCCGCTTTTTCATTCCTCGACCTCCTTAATCTACAGTAACCTATAGTGTTGAATTCTGTAGCCCGGAATATAAAAATCCCGGACCGATGATTCGATCCGGGATTTCCCTTTTTATCCGCTGATCACATGGCATGCCTCAGTCCGCGAGAGCATGGCTGTTATTGTCCTGGCAGGTCTTCTGACTTTCCCGCTCTCTCAGCGGCCTTCCCATCCGATGACAGCGGACAGTGACAAACAAGGCTGAAAGCGCTTTCTTTTCTTACTCAGAAAAGATGGGATTACAGCGACGGGCTCGTCCCCGATTTTCACGGGGTTCCCTTTTAAGCTCAAAATGAGCACCTGAACTGAATGCGTGTTAACCCATACCAAAGTGCCCGTCAACAGAAATTTGACGGGCTGGGATGCTTTACTATCGAGCGGTTTTAAATCGACCGGGCACCAGCGTGACCCTGGGAAATGTCCCCAGGGGGCTTTCATCCACCAGGAGGGTACAGCCGTAGGCGGTTTCCAGGGTCTCGTAAGTAAGGACCTTTTTCGGGGGACCTTCGCTGACGATGCGCCCCTCCTTGAGCAGGAGCAGGTGATCGCCATACATGGCGGCAAGGTTGATATCGTGGGAAACCATCACCACCGTCACCCCTTTTTCCTCCCTGAGTTGCTCCATTAGATCCATGATGCGGACCTGGTTGGCAAGATCCAGGGCGGCGGTGGGCTCATCCAGCAGGATCAGTCCCGGTTCCTGGCATATGGCCCTTGCAATAAACACACGTTGCCTTTCACCCCCGCTGATGCTGTCCAGCCTGCGTTCCGCCAGGTGCGAAACCCCTGTGAAAAGCAAGGCCTGCTTTGCAATATCGCGGTCCTTTTCACGATCCAGCCCCAGCAGGCCCAGATGGGGGGATCGTCCCATGAGGACGACCTCCATGACGGTAAACGGGAGATCTTCCAGAACCAGTTGGGGAACATAGGCGATGGTGCGGGCGAGTTCCTTCCGTGCGTACCGGTTTATGGGCCGGTCCAGTATCTCAAGGTCGCCGGATTGGAGTGTTTCGGTTCCGGAAATCAGTTTCATGGTGGTGGTTTTACCGGAACCGTTGGGGCCGATGATGATGAAAAACGACCGGTCTGGAATTTTAAAAGAGAGGTCGGCCAGCACCGGTGTGCTGCCGTATCCATGGGTCAGTCCGGATGCTGTGATGGCGGTCGTCATTTGCGGGACCTTCTCAGCAGGTAGATGAACAAAGGGGCTCCGATCATGGCGGTCACCACGCCCGGCGGCATCTCCCCGTGTTGGGGCAGCGTCCGGGCAAGAAGGTCGCACAGGATCATATAGGTTCCCCCGGCCAGAATGCAGGCCGGCACCATGATCCGGTGATCCGGTCCCAGTATCAGGCGCAGCAGGTGGGGCATCACCAGGCCGACAAACCCCAGAGGCCCGCACCAGCTGACCGTTGCACTGACCATAAATGACGTGACCACCAGTAAAACGATGGTCAGGACGCGGATATTGATGCCAAGGGATTGGGCCATTTCACGGCCGAGCATGAGCAGGTTCATGCTATGGGAAAGGGCGAACAGGATGACAAAACAGGGCAGGAGCATGGACGACATCAATGCGACCTGGGTCATGTCCGAGAGAGAAAGATCCCCCATGAGCCAGAAGAGGATGTTGTGGAGACGTGAGTCCTGGGTCAGCGACAGGAGAAACATGATGATGGCCGAACAAAAGGCGTTGACCATGACGCCGGAGAGCAGCAAGGCGTCTTTTTTCAGGGCGGTTTGCCCCGAGGCCATGACCAGCACCATGAGCAGCGTGAGAAGGCTGCCGGCAAAAGCGGTGCCACTGACGCCTGGAAATTGAGACAATCCCAGGAGGATACCGATAATTGCACCGATGGCGGATCCCCCGGAAATACCGAGGATGTAAGGCTCGGCCAGAGGATTACGCAGGATGGCCTGGAAAACCAGCCCTCCCAGGGAGAGGGCGGCGCCGGCTAGCGCCGCCACCAATACGCGGGGAAATCGAATCTGCCAAACGATGCTCTCGAACATCGGGTCCGGGGGCGCCCCCCCCGAAAGCGTCGCTATCAGGTCGTGTATACCCACTCCGGTAGAGCCCGCGGCCATGCCAAGAAACGCTGCGATGAGCAGGCCTGCAAGAAGAAGGGAGGAGACCAATATCAATCGCCGGAAGTGAAAACGCCGACCGTCATTCATGGCGCATCCTCGAAACGGTCGGGATGAATCAGTCGGGCCAGTGTCTCCAGGCCGTCCACGAGCCGGGGCGTTGCGCGGTCAAATATGTCGGAATTCACCAGGTGGATCCTGGCGTTCCGGTTTGCCGGCATGTCCGGCCATCGTTCCCAACCCGTTTTGACCCGGTCAAATACTTCCCCCCTGGCCATTGAGGTGATGATAAAGACTTCCGGTGCAAGCCTTAGAACCTGCTCCACGGAATAGCGGGGGTAGGGCACGGAACCGCCGGTCAGGTTCCGGCCGCCGGCCAGTTCAATGAGTTCGTGGATGAACGTGTCGGCACCAACCGATACGATGGGCGAAATACCAATCTGGAAAAACACGCCGGGGCGATGAGGGGCACCGGCCACCCGGGTTTTTACGTGGACGATCCGATTCCGCATTCGCTGCACCAGAAGGGCGGCCTTTTCTTCGGCTTGAAACAGGTGACCTATTTCAGTCATCGTTTTCATGACCGCATCCAGGTCTCGGGGATCCACGGCATATACCGGGATTTTAAATTTTTCGATTCGCTGTATGGTTTTCAGGGGATTTCCATCTTTGACGGCGATGCACAGGTCCGGTTTCAATGCCACGATTTTTTCCAAATCGAGATGGACGTAGGAACCGATTTTTGGCAGAAGCTTCGCCTTTTCCGGGTAATCGCTGAATCGGGTGGCTCCGACCAGGCGGTGGGCCTGATCCAGTTCAAACACCACCTCGGTGACACTTGGAGCCAACGAAATCACGCGAATCGCCTGTTCCGGCACTTTCACATGGCGACCCAGTTGGTCAATGAGATCCCGGGATTCAGACCATCCCGGTATCGGCATCATTACCAGGATAGCGATGAAGACGGCGATGGTTTTGTGACAGGTGTTCATATCGGAATTTCAGTTCATCAAAATGAAGCTAGCTTTTTGATAATCATCGGTTTTGATCAAGGGTCCAAGGATTCAAGGGGTCAGGGATCGGATGAACCTAAAAAAAGCCCTTCAAATCCATGTCGTTTGAAGGGCTGCACCCAGTTTTCTTGGCCCTTGGCTTTATTCTGCCAACATCCTGTAACATCGCTGGAAGATGGTTATATGTTCAAGGCAGGTCTTCTGACTCCCGGATCAACCTACTCTCCGCGCCTTCCCGATCCGTTTCGTTTCCGGAAAAGTGGCATCGGCGGATTTCGTCCCCGATTACAGCGGCGGGACCGCTCCTGATTCTCACAGGATTCCCTTTTA
>CAZWAE010000262.1:0-3286 GCA_964631805.1 uncultured Desulfobacteraceae bacterium
CCACTTCAATACCAGGCCGATGGTGTAGATGACAAAACAGGACGGCGTGTTGAACATGGAGTTCTTGTCGGTAAAAGTAGTGTATTTTAGCATGGTGGGAATGTGGTCCGGCACGCGGTCCAGCATGTCTTGGCGGATGATCACCATCGCCGTGCCGGCAGGACCGATATTCTTCTGGGCCCCGGCATAGATGAGCCCGAAGGGCGCGGCATCAATGGGACGGCACATGATGTCCGATGACATATCGCAGACAAAGGGCACATTGCCGCCATCCGGGAACTGGGCAAACTGGGTCCCCTTGATGGTGTTGTTGGAAGTGAAGTGGAGGTAGGCGGCATCGGCGTCGATCTTATAATCCGTCGGAATGTACGAAAAATTCCCATCTTCCGAGGAGGCGATCACGCGGACATCCAACCCCTGGATCTCCGCCTCTTTTATTGCCTTGGTGGACCAGGTGCCGGTGTTGATATAATCGACACATCGGCCGGGGAGCGTAAGATTCATGGGAATCATGCAAAACTGGAGACTGGCACCTCCCTGGATGAACAAAACCCGGTAGGCATCATCCAGGTTCAATAACCGGCAGGTCCTTTCAACCGCCTCATTGATCACATCGTCAAACCACTTCGAACGATGGCTGACCTCCGTTATGGACATGCCGGAACCTTTGAAATCGATAAACTCGGACTGAATTTCCTCTAAAACCGGAAGCGGCAGGGCCGCCGGACCGGCATTGAAATTATGGATGCGTCGTGTCATGGTAAACACTCCTCTTCAAACCCCACTCGTGGCAGGTGTCAAAGACTTTCAGATTTTTCTCTTTGAACCGCTCGGGGCTGATGGTGTCGATGGTCTGTCGAAGTTCTTCATGGCTGATGGGCCCTTTTCCGAAAGCGGAAAAAAATCCCAAAAGCGCCAGGTTGGAAGATAATGGTGCCGAAAGGTCCAGTGCGATCTTGCCGGCAGGGGCACCTTTGCACTCGATCGATTCCTGCGCCAAAAAGGAGGCAACCTCTTTTCTCGGAAAGGTCGCAGAATCGGTATTGACATACATGGATGCCCCCGGCGCCATAAAAGAGAGATTCCGGTAGCCTTCGTTTTCTTCCAGCGCCAGCAGAATATGGGCCTCGCCGGCGCGCACCAGGGAACTTTGGGCGGGTCCGATGCGCAGATGTGAAACCACGGAACCGCCGCGCTGGGCCATCCCATGGGTTTCGGCCCCGATGACGCTGTATCCCTTATCCACCGCTGCCCTCGCCATCACCTTGGTCACGAAAAGAATGCCCTGCCCCCCGAGCCCGCAAAGAATAATGTTTACCGTTTCCATATTGTTTCTGTTTCCTCCATGAATCAAACACTGTTTTTGTCCACTTGACAATCGTGGATGAACATATTCAGATTTCGGCCGCATCCATGGGTACGATCGCTTTTTTCGGGCAAACGTTCACACACAGGCCGCAGTCTGCACAGATATGCCGGTTGATGCGGGTTTTCTCCACCCGCAGGTCATTATAGAGCGCCGGGCATTCGAATCGTTTCATGCAGTAACCGCAGGCCACACAATCATCTGTGACCATCACCTTGCGCTTTTCCGGAATCGCTTCCGCACGGTTTGCAATGACGCAGGGATGGCGGGAAATGATAACGGCAATCCCCCCGTCGGGTGCTTCCACGTATTCGGCAGCCTTTTTCATCAGGCTGCCCATCGCCGTAAAATCATAGGGATCGACGATTTCGATAAAATCGATACCGCAACCCTTCACAATCCTTTCCAGAGATATGCTTTTGCCGTGGCTTCCGTCAGCCCTTATTCCCAGCCCCGGAGTGGGCTGCATCCCGGTCATGGCGGTAATACTATTGTCCAGGATCACCAGGATAAACCGGGCATCGTTGTAAACCGAGTTCAGAAGACCTGCAGGCCCGGAATGAAAAAAGGTGGAATCGCCGATGGTGGCGACTATGGGTTGTTTCACCTCGTCCTGGGCAAAGGCGTGGTAAAAACCGGATGCCATGGTGATGGCAGCACCCATGTCAAGGCAGGTATCCACCCCACCCAGATTCAGCCCCAGGGTATAGCAACCGATATCCGAGGTAAAGATCGCCTTGGGCCGCTTTTTCCGGATGGTGTAAAATGATGCCCTGTGGGGGCAGCCCGGGCAGAGCGTCGGTTTCCGGATGGGAAGTTCCAGGGTTTGAATCAGTTCGACGGCATTGCCGCTCGCCCTTTCCGGAAACGGTTCCATTTGTCGTTCCTTGAGGGCGCCGTTGATGCAGGAGAACACGACCTCCGGAACCAGTTCGCCTTCCGACGGTATATGGCCGGAGAGCCGGCCCAGCACCTTGCTGCTGTCCCGCAGGAGATATTCGATGAGGGTATCGGTCTCCTCCACCACCAGCACCTTGTCGCAGGCCGCCATGAATTCGCCGGCCAGACCCGCGGGAAAAGGATAGGGGGTGCCGAGTTTCAATACCGGGATGTCGGTCCGGCCCGTTTCGGCCAGAATGTCCCGCACCACGGCATAGGGCACACCGCCGGCGAGAATACCCAAAGGATAGGCCCGGCCCGGTTCCAGGTCATGGTGGTTGTAAGCCGAAAGGGTATTGAAGTATTCGGCCATGTCGGCAAGCTTTTGGTTTAATTCACCGTGTAGCTTAAAACGAAATTTGGGTGTGGCCGCCCACCGGGCCGGATTTTTTTCAAAAGACGCCAGGGTCCGGTGAGGTTCGACGGTGTCATAGGTGATGTCCTGCCGTGCGTGACATACACGGATCGCCGGCCGGAGAATCACCGGGACACTGTATTTTTCGGATATCTCCATGGCCAGGCCCGCCATTTCCCTCGCTTCCTGGGGGTTTGCGGGATCCAGGACCGGTACCTTTGCCAATCGCGCCATGAAGCGGGTATCCTGCTCGGTCTGGGAGGAGTGGGGTCCCGGGTCATCGCAGGAAACGATCACCAAACCGCCCATGGTGCCGATATAGGCGGCACTCATCAACGAATCGGCGGCAACATTAAGCCCCACCTGTTTCATGATGCAGGCCGCCCTTTTTCCGGCGACGGCCGCGGCAAAGGCATTGTCCAAAGCGACCTTTTCGTTGGTGGACCATTCCACGTAAGGATCGAGCCCGAGGTTTTTTTTCAGACGAATCGCTTCGGGAAGAATTTCGGAGCTGGGCGTCCCCGGATAGGAGGTAATCACCTGGCATCCGGCCTCCAGAAGTCCCAATGCAATGGCCCCGTTGCCTAAGAAGATCTCTTTGTTTGACATGGCTGGTTTGTTTCCTT
>CAZWAE010000262.1:3386-5533 GCA_964631805.1 uncultured Desulfobacteraceae bacterium
ATTTCACATCTTCAGTGAAATTTGTCAAAGGTTTCTGCCATGACCGGCAAGAGTCGGAGCCACCGGTCATGACAACTTTCAGTTCATCTATTCATTCCGGGCAGCCTTTAGCAAATCTGCCAGATCGGATGAAATGCAGCATCTGGCGGACCTATCCGTCCAACAGAGTGCCCGGTTTGTATTGCTGGGGTTTGGGCAGGGCATCGATATCTTTAAGTGCCCTTTTGATCTCTTCCGCCGGCAATTCATGGTTGGAAAGCTTGCCCGCCAGGTAGGCTTCGTAAGCACCCATATCAACAAATCCATGTCCGCTCCAGTTGAACAGAATTACCTTCTCCTTGCCCTCTTCCTTGGCCTTTAGCGCTTCGCGGATGGTCATGGCCACTGCATGGTTGGTTTCAGGAGCACTCAGATATCCTTCGGACCTGGCAAAGGTGATGCCGGCTTCGAATGTTTCCATCTGGGGAATCGCCTCGGGCCGGATCAGATCGTCCATCACCAACTGGCTGACCAGCGGGGCCATTCCGTGGTATCGCAGACCGCCGGCATGGATCGGAGCAGGCACAAAGCTATGCCCCAGGGTATGCATGGGCACAAGTGGCGTCATCTGAACGGTGTCTCCGAAATCGTACGCAAAGGGACCGCGAGTCAACGTGGGACACGAGGCCGGCTCCGACGCGATGATCTCAATCTCTTTGCCGTGTATCTTATCACGGATAAACGGAAAAGCCATCCCGGCAAAATTACTGCCCCCGCCGGCACAACCGATGACGATATCCGGATAATCTCCGGCGATCTCCATCTGTTTCTGGGTCTCCTGCCCGATCACGGTCTGATGCAGCATGACGTGGTTGAGCACGCTCCCCAGGGCGTATTTGGTGTCCTCATGGGTAGCGGCCACCTCTACGGCTTCACTGATGGCAATCCCCAGGCTGCCCGGGGAATCCGGTGATTTCTCCAGGATGGATCGGCCGGCCTGGGTCTCGGTACTGGGACTGGCCGAACAAGTGGCACCCCAGGTCTGCATCATGACACGTCGGTAGGGTTTTTGGTTGTAGCTGATTTTCACCATATAGACTTTGCATTCCAGACCAAACAGCGCGCAACACATGGATAGGGCGCTGCCCCACTGCCCTGCTCCGGTTTCGGTGGTGATTCTTTTGGTGCCGGCCACCTTGTTGTAGTATGCCTGAGCTATGGCGGTGTTGGGTTTATGGCTGCCGGCGGGGCTGACCCCTTCATTTTTGAAATAGATTTTGGCCGGTGTATCGAGTGCTTTTTCAAGTCCGAATGCCCGGAAAAGGGGCGAAGGGCGCCATATGGCGTATTTCTCCATGATCGGATCCGGAATATCGATCCATCGCTCCTGGCTCACCTCCTGTTCGATGAGATTCATGGGAAAAATCGGCGCCAGATCTTCCGGTCCGATGGGTTGCCCTGTCCCGGGATTCAATGGCGGTTCCATTGGCGTGGGCATATCGGCGGCAATATTGTACCATTGACGCGGCAGATCCGATTCCGGCAGAAAAATCTTTTTCACTTCCATGGCTCCTCCTCAAAGATGGGTTGATGGTGATGGGTCGGCTTTTGGATTCAATGAATACGGTTCACCAAATACCGTTCATATAGTTTGTTAGATTTATTACCTGGCTTCGAAAGAGCGGTCAAGCCTGTTAATTCGGTGAGATATCGGTGAGCAAAATTAACTATTCTTCAAGAGACATGAGATATGACCTCAGATTGGCACCCATTTTTTTCAGGCCCAATTTGGTGCGGATGCGATAGCGATGGGAAGAGACCGTATTCAGGGAAATTCTCAGGAGTTCTGCAATCTCCTTGTTGGTCAAACCCTCTTTGACCAGCTGGGCAATTCGGATCTCCATTGGCGTCAGGTTTAAAAACCGGGAAGAAAGCTTGCTGACCAGCGGGGAGGTGATGTCTTGGAGATGGGCCTCCAACGTGCTGACGAGGATCGCCTGGTCCTTGTTCATCCGGCTTTGTTTCAAACGATTGATATAAGGAAGGACGAACTGCTTGACATGAGACAGGATGTTTTCTTTGTCTTCCTTGCGTTTCTCCTCCACCTGTTTCAACACAATCTTCAACGCGATATTGGCCTCTTTCAGACTCTTTGATTGGGATTTGAG
>CAZWAE010000263.1:0-4120 GCA_964631805.1 uncultured Desulfobacteraceae bacterium
GCGGCTTTGGCCTTGAGAATGGACCATATCTCCAAAAAAGTGGAGGGATTCAAGACAACCAAACCGGCTAAGGCAGTGCCAGCACCGAAAAAGCCCGTGACCCAAACCGCGGTTAAACCGGTTCCGCAACCGGCGCCTAAAACCGTTCGGAAGCTGCCGGCCATTTACCACACGGTTAAAAAAGGAGAGACGCTATATGCCGTCAGCAGGAAATATGATTTGAACGTCAAGCAGTTGCGACAAATGAATAATATTTCAGGAAGCGCCCTCAAGGTCGGACAGAAACTGATGGTTCGGCCCGAGGGCGGATTGTAGGCACTACCTATAATGCGTTCGCGAACCGGGTGACCGCATCCATATAGGCCGACAGTCCTACAGCAAAGATATCATTGTGATTGGCCCCGGGAATTTTCAGCATCGATTTGTCCCGGCTCATGCTGGTTTCAAATAGCGCCCGGCCGTCTGAAAATGGGATGATATGGTCATGTTCCGCGTGGATCACCAACAGCGGATTATGGAAAGCGGTCAGCTTGTCAAGATTCCCGAAACCATCCGACTCTGCAATCCCCAGTCTTTCAACATCGATTCCCACCAATCTGAGAAGGGGAACGGTGTAGGCAAACCCGCTCTCCAGGATGAGGCCGTCGATCTGATCGCCATACCGGCCGGCAAGTTCTAAAGCGGAAGCACTGCCCAGGGATCTTCCCATGATGATGAGGGCACCGGTGTAATTTGCCGTTTTCAGCCATTCAGTAACAAACTTGTAAATCAGATGACAGTCACGCATCATTGACGTGACCGTGGGGTTTCCGCCGGACAGGCCGTAGCCCCTGTAGTCAACCGGTAAAAAATTGATTTCCCGCTGGTGGTAAAAGGATGCCAGTTCATCATAGTCCGCCACAATTTCTCCGTTGCCGTGGAAGAAGAGGATGCTGGGGGCATCCGTGGAAAACAGATGAAACCGGGCACCAACGGAAACCGACTCTTCAACGGGAATCTGAACGTCGAGCGATCTCTTGCCGCTTGCATACACACCCCTTTCAACCCTGGGGTGAAATAATAAATTGAGGATGTCCGGGTCATCAAGTTTTGATGAATGGTGGTCCATCATCACGCACCTTTCTCGCCGTCTTCGATCCTGCCGACGATGCCGCCCCTTTTCAAATAGGTTCGCGGGTCGGAATTCGGAATGGAAAGGATCTGTTCCAGGTAATTCCGTTGTTTTTCAATGGCGGTTTGGTATAGATTTTCATGAATCTCCCACCGTGCGATGAAATGGCTTTTCATGAAATGATCCACGCGGCCGAGATGAGTCTTAAGGCGGCGGGCGATGAAATCATAAAACCCGATGGTTTTTCGAAGAAGATCCACTTCATTTTCATAACCGCCGATTCCTGATTCTTTGAATTCACGGTAGAGAAACAAAAGCTTTTCAAGATAAATCCTGTCCGCCATCTGGGCGAGAACATCCGCAGTTCCTATGAGTTTTCCGAGCAGCCGGATACGCGGGTTTGGAAATTCGATAGCGGAAATGTCCACGGACAGGTTTGTGCACAAGATGACAGATCGGACCGACAATATCGAATCCTCATCCAGCCCCATCCGAGTACCGAAAATTTCAAAAAAATCCATACTGCGTTCCACGTGTGTAGCCGTGTGCTTTGCACCGGTTCCGGTGGTGTCATCCGTCTCCTGAATATACCCGGCGTCATGGAACAGCGCGGCTATCAGACCTAAAGTAATCTGATGGCAGGAGATCGATTCCCCCTCCACCACAGCGCCATGGATCAACCTTGCCATGGTGAGAAAAACTTGGTTTGTATGCTGAAAATCGTGATATTCGGTATTGCAGGTGCGATACCCCGGATGATTCCCCTTAAACATGTCGAGAACGGAATAAAACGTGGAAGCGACGGGCAGGGGATCCATATCCTTGGACATGAGGTTAAGGAGGTAGGAAACCTCGTCAATGACGGCCTTGGGAGAATCGATGGAAACCAGTTCAGAGAGTTGAATGCCGTTTTCCGTATTGTCAACGCCAACTGCTTTCATGATTTGAAATACCCTTCCGGAACATGTTGGTGACTCGTGGGGGTTAAATCACAATCGACGCTATAATTCAATAGTGGCACTTCTTTTTGAATTTGAAAGCTGAGGAGCGATCTGGCGAGGATTCCCCGCCGGATTCGGATGGGTCTTCGTGCCAATTCGCATGCCCGTCTCCGGTGGACCCGTTAGACGCATCTACCATACCATGAATTTTCTTTTCCGATTATCGAGCCGGGTAAGCCCCGACGCGGCTGCAATCTCAAGGGCGCTTTCGAATTCCTCTGCCGTCAAGGATCTCGATAGAGATGAACTGGCATCGGTTTCACCGCAGGGCCGATACTGGGGCATAATGTTGACAAAGGTGTTAGCGGAGACTTCGCGCGAGATGAACTTCATGATGTCACCTGTACCTGCTAAATGGCCCGGCATCACCAGGTGTCTGACAAGTAATCCCCGACTGGCGATGCCTTCGGAATCCACTTCCAGATCTCCTACCTGGCGATGCATTTCGAGTACGGCCTGCCGGGCAATTTCGGGATAATCCGGCGCATTGCATGTGATATCAGCCGCGCCCGGATCCCAGAATTTGAAATCCGGCATATAGATGTCGATTACCGAATCGAGAAGATGCAGGGTGGCCAGGCTGTCATATGCGCTGGTGTTGTAGACCAGGGGTATCTTCAGACCTTTTTCTGTCGCGATATCCACCGCCGACAATATTTGAGGCACCACATGCGACGGGGTCACGTAGTTGATGTTATGGCACCCGATACGCTGCAGCTCCAGCATCAAACCGGCCAGCTGGGCATCTGTTACCGGTTGCCCCTGCCCCAGATGGCTGATGTCGTAATTTTGGCAAAAGCAGCATCCCAGATTGCAATTGGTAAAAAAAATAGTGCCCGATCCACCTGTTCCCACAAGGGGGGCTTCTTCTCCGAAATGGGGATTGAAACTGGATACCCATGCGCGGACCCCGGTCCTGCAGACGCCGGTTTCCCCGGCAGTACGATCAACTCCGCATTGTCGGGGGCACAGGGTACAGGCCGTTATCATATCACGGGCGGCTTGAATTTTTTCCTTCAGCAGTCCGGTCTCTGATGACGCGATGTACACAGGGGATGCTTTGGACATTGCACACATGCCTCTCTGATAGGTATCGGATGTTCCTTGGTATCAAGGCGCCCATCCCGGATCTCCGGCGGGATATCGGGATGGACAACAAACGATGTTCTGCATTGATCCATTCGGGAAATCATTTGATTTCGGGCATCAGCGCCCATTTAATAAACCATGCGTCATCATCGCGTTCCCGGTCCAGACAGACGATACCGCCGTTTTGGAATTTAAACACTGGTTTGCCCACTGATCCTGTCGTTAAATACGAGGTTAATTTTTCCATGAATGGCAGGTGTCCCACCAGCATTTTATTTTCACCCGAATGCAGCCGGGAAGCAACCGCCTGGACATCATCCATCGGTTTCAGACCGGTTTTCTCTACTACGCCGGCAGCCGGATCGAGCGCACCGGCAAGTATTTCGGCCGTCTGTTTTGCCCGTTCCTTCACGCTGTGTTCAATGGACGATACGTTGATGCGGTAGTTTTTTGCGACTTCGGCAATTCGGTTCACCTCCCGGGTTCCCTCAGGTGACAGCGGTTGTGCCGGATTTTCAGTTTTAGAGAGACATTTTCCATGTTGTACGAGGTACAGCGACATGTCATCCTCCTTTGGTTTTTCATTACCGTCTTTCGAAGCGCTACAGCCGATGAGATCTTATCCGCCATTTTGCGGAAACGGCGTCCCATCAGACAATATTCCCGCTACTGCCAAATCGGTTGTAAGATACTTTTTCGAATTGCAGAGAATCTTTGCCATGGGGCGGTTTCATCTCATTCGGATATCCGATGGCTATGATGGCGGCCACCTTCAGATGTTCCGGGATATGCAGAACCTCCTTTACATAGTTCTCGGCGGTGCAGCGGTCGCTGTGCATGCGTTCCCGGATCTGTATCCAGCAACTGCCGAGCCCCATGTCGCTTGCCGCCAGGTGGAGCAGTATGGAAGCGATGGACG
>CAZWAE010000263.1:4220-5521 GCA_964631805.1 uncultured Desulfobacteraceae bacterium
CGGGTATGATGGTAAACTGGTCGGCACCGGGTTCTTTCCAATATAGCTCGAGCGTTGCCGTACCTTTGCGCTGAAAATACCGCAAGAGGAGCGGGTAACGACCCGTTTTCGATATCTCCAAAGAGGCGGGTGGGGTGAAGCGATCCGAGTGAACATCCGGATCGTCGAGGATCTTTTTGCGGTCCAGGTAGATACGGATGCCGTCATTGGAATTCGCTTTCAACTGGTAACTGCCGGGTTTATCGAATTCAAGAAAACCGGTCATCTGGACGCATATACCCCGGCTGGCGCCGCTGCCGAAAACTTTTCCTTCTCCGAACCGGTGGGCGATGAGTACAATCGGTTCTCCCCGAAACCCTTTTTTCTTCATCGTTTCGGGATCCGGCATTGAACCGATATGACGGATCTTTTTGTTGTAGTACACCACCGAAAGGCCGGGTTCCAATGGGTCTTCCCCGGCTTTCACGTGGATAGGCACGGGCCATTTATCGTTTTCGGGGACACCGCTTTCGGCGGGAATCTCTGCCTGCCGAAATCCGCTGCAGCCTGAAATGACGAAAATGACGCCAAAAACGAGTACTGCCAGCATATAATGTCGTATGAGATGCCGCATCAACGGGTCTCCTGTGTGTGTTCGGTGGTCATATAAATGTATTGACGACTCCACCAATTACAAGGTTTTTGGATCTTCAATTTCAGTTCTTTATTGCGGCCTATCCCCGATCATCCAGTTTCGCGGCGATTTTTTTTGCGGTTCCCTTGATGACATCCATGTCTCCGGGCTTGAGGTCCCAAGCCGTAATCTTCAATTCCCCTCCCTTTTCGGCTCTGGGGATCAGGTGTAGATGGTAATGCATGACCAATTGGTTGACCCCCCTGCCGTTGAGCTGCAAAAAGGCGATGCCGGCGGGCGTCAAAGAATCCTTCATGGCAGCCGCCACTTTTTTTGATGCTCTGTGTATAGCGGTCAGGTCGGCCTCGGGCATTTCATGGATATTTTCGAAATGACCTTTAGGAATGATCAACGTGTGACCCTCTGAAAGTGGATTGATGTCGGCAAACGCCAGAACCGTCTCATCCTCATAAACCTTGATGCTGGGAATTTCCCCCTTAACGATTTTGCAAAAAATGCAGTCATCCATGACCTCCTCCTTTCAGTTACAAATAGAATTTGTCCGAATATTCGGGACCGGATCCGACAGCTTCGGACAACCATCGCCCCCTTTTTACTCCCCGGAGCAACATATTATTATTAATTTATCCGGTTTTATGGCATTTCACAATAAATGATTTGGCGGGCC
>CAZWAE010000264.1:0-5519 GCA_964631805.1 uncultured Desulfobacteraceae bacterium
TCCCTGACCGCAGTGAAATATGCTGCGAATCTGGCCACTGATCTGGGGGCGAAGCTGCATCTGGTCAATGTTATCAATCAGAGGGATGAATACATGACGCGCAAAATTGCCGCACAATTTCCGGGCTTTTCCGTAGAAAGATACTTGAAGGAAACGCGGCAGAAGAGAGAGAAATCCTTTCGTACGTTCATCGATGCATCTCATTGTGATGCGATTGTCGTGGAAACCAACATCCGCAGGGGTGTTCCCTGGCAAGAGGTGATCGAGGAAATTGAGGAGCAAAAGGCGGATTTGCTTGTCATGGCCCCCAAAGGGCGATCGAACCTGATGGACACGCTGATCGGATCCTGCGCCAAGAAACTGTTCAGGAACTGCCCGATACCTATTCTGAGCATTCGGCAGTAAAAGCGAACCAGTCCTTTCCTGGAGTTCATTACGGTAGCGCTCCGGATAGCATGACAGGACCTCCGGGCACCTTTTATACTCACGGATCTTCGTGTAGCAGCGGGACCCTACCTTCCCGCCAGAGTGCGACCTTTCTTCCCTCTTTTAATCTGTAATAACCAGGATTCCAAAGTCATACGGTTATTGACACCACAAATCCCTTCTGCCATATTCCGCCATAAAAAATGAGTCCCAGCTTGAATTAAATAAAATGAACCCTCACATCGGAAAAATTCTAAATGGGTACGGCCTGAAAACCCCTCGACTTTCCAGGCCGGCGGATGCCAAACTCGCCCAAGTTTACTTTGTGGACGATCTTTATGTGCTGAGGTCCAGGCCCTTTGAAACCGACACCACCGCTCGTTTTGAGGCTGAACGCCATTTATACGGCAAAGTGGCGGAACTTACCGGTTTTAAATTTCCACAATACGAGCCATACAAATCCGGAACATTTTTTGTTATCGAAGACGACTGTTTCTGGACCCTCCACAAACGCATTCCCGGACATCCTCTGGGCAGTTGGTTCGATCTTCATCGAATTGAACCGGCCGTCAACCGCCGGGTTTTGAAAGCACTGGGGCGGCTTCATGAGGTGACAAAAGGGTTCTTTGACGAAAAAACGATTGACCGTACACGCCTGCTCTTATTGGTGGCACCGGCTCTTGAGAAGGCGCCCGATTATATTGGCCGGAGCGCTTTGGTTCGCCTGCAATCGGCTTTTGAAAGTGTGAAAAAATTCTGCAGATCTTATCCACCTCAGGCCGGCTGTTTTGTTCATGGCGATTTTCACCATGGAAACATTTTAGCGCAGGGGGACCGGATAAGCGGTTTCATCGATCTGGATTGGTGCCGGGTCGGCAGTTTTTACGAGGACCTCGCGTTTACGATGATGATGTTATTGAGGGATTATAAAAATTGGTCGCCTGCTTTTCGGTGGCCCCTGTACCGGGGGATGCTTGACGATTATGGGTTTAAAGGTGATGCTGCGCTCCTGAACGATCACCTGATTTTATACGCCCTGTTCGATTGTGCCGTTTTCCAGTCAGCCCACTTCGATGAAGCAAAGGCCTTTTTCGATTACCAGAAACGGTTTCTGGAATCGGTATGCCGGACTCTTCCGATTGAGAGTTGAGGGTGATGGCTTCCGGGTTGTGGGTTTTTCTTCCGGCGATGTCGCGATCCGGAACCCGGCGCAATCTGTCTGTCTAATGCTAACCGTTCGGGACTGTATTCATCATCGGTAGTCAATCCCCATGACGCTTCTTTCTGTAGTTTTAGTCATCCTTTCCGCCCTTTTCCATGCCGTCCGGAACATGTTCACCAAGGAGTCCAGCGACAAGCAGATCTTCCTGTGGTGGTATTCGGTTTTCGGGACGATTTTCTTCTCTCCGGTCTTCTTTTATGTCCTGTACCATGAGGGCATGCCCGATATCGATGCGTGGCTCTGGGGCATCGGTTCCGGTTTCGTCCATTTCATATACTGGATCTTCCATACCAAAGCCTATGAAAAAGGGGACCTCTCCCGTGTCTATCCCATCATGCGCTCCTCCCCGGCCCTGGTTCTGGTCTTTGCCGTTCTGTTTCTCGGGGAAAGGGTCTCCCTGCCGGGCGTGGCCGGAATCCTCCTGGTGGCGGCAGGGGTGTACATCATCAACATGAAACACCTTTCCCCAGGCGAGCTGATAGCGCCGGTGCGCTCCATCCTATTCGACCGCTCCACCCGATTCGCATTTCTCACACTCCTCTCGGTGGCCCTCTACTCTGTCGTGGATAAAGTGGCCGTCTCCCACGTCCACCCCATCCTGTTCCAGGTGCTTCACCTACTGGGCGGCATGCTGTTTCTGACGCCCTATCTGCTGGCAGTCAAGGAGAAATCGTTGTGGATGAGGGTGTGGTCCAAAAACCGGCGGACCATCCTTGCCAACGGTTTGCTGGGGGTATACGGTTATATGCTGATCCTGATCGCATTTACCATGGAGAAGGTCAGCTACATTGTCGGGCTTCGCCAGCTCAGCATCGTCTTTGCCGTTATTTTGGGGGGGACGTTGTTAAAGGAAAAAAGCCGCAACATAAGGCTTTTTGCCGGAATTGTCATTTTCACCGGGGCATTTCTCATCTCCATGGCAGGATGAGGCAATCCGGTCAGCCCCTGAGGTTTGCCATACCCCATTATCAGCATCCTGGCGGCAAGTTCAGTGAATCTTGACAATGATCCCTATTTGAGCCACATTTGTAAAAAATCAGATGGAGGGAACCATGGGGAAGGGGGAAAAATTGAAGAACGGCAGAAAGGCGAAAAAACAGGAGGAAAAACGTCGGCATACCAGGGCTGAGGTCATTTGGCCCGTGAAGATGGATATTAAAGGAAAGATCATCGATGGTGAAACCAGCAATATTGCCTCTGAAGGCATTTCTATTATCTGCCACACGCCCCTTCCGATAGATGAGGTTGTTTACATGTCCCTTGAACCTCACGACCAACAGGCAATCGAGTTCTACGGCAAGGTCGTCTGGTCGGACGTCTACGGCATTGATGAGAAAGACCAGGCACACGGGGTCGGTATCTGTTTTATCCAAATAGCCAGGAAAGATCGTAAACGATATAATGATCTTGTCGATTTGCTGATGGGTTCATAGTCAAGACCACGCTTTGGCCGGGTCATTCGGCAACGTTTCACCTCTCACCCTCAACAACAGGCTCATTCCATGCATCCGGAAACCGGGAACCGATATTCAAACGGACACACCCCCATTTACAACAGCCGCATCATGAGGGTGTATGTTGAGTTTCTTGAAATGCGTTATCCGGAGGTGGATATCGATGAGATCCTTTTCTATTCGGGTGTCAGAAGGATCGAAGTGGATAACCCCGGTTTTTGGTACAGCCAGCACCATGCGGATCGGTTTCACGAAATCGTTTTTAAAAAGACCCGAAATGCCAACATCTCAAGGGAGGCGGGACGGTATGCCGGGTCATCCGAAGCATTGGGAGCGTTGAAGCAATTGCTGCTGGGGCTTATGGACCCTGCTACCAATTATATGCTGCTGGCAAAAAACTATCCCTTTATGAGCCGTGGAGCGAGAATACAATCCAAACGGCTGGGGAAAAACAAGGTCGAGATCACCGCAACGCCCAACCCCGGTGTGGATGAAAAGCGAAATCAGTGTCAGAATCGTCTCGGGATGTTCGAGTCCCTGGGCCGCGTGTTCACCGGAAGCCTGCCGACGGTTGAGGAGGTGTCCTGCTTTCACGACGGTGACGACTGCTGCAGGTACATTATTGGCTGGAAAACCGAGCGGTTTGCGTTCTGGAAGCGGGTTCGCAACCTCTCTGTCCTGTCGGGAGGGGTAGTCGGGGTTTTGCTGCTCTTTTTGTTGCCGCTCGACGTTTGGGGATTGACGGCGCTTTCCATTGCCTGTCTGCTCTCCTTTGTCAGCTTTTACACCGAACGCGTTGACAAGAAGGCGCGCATCCGGATCATGAGCTCCCAGGGGGATGCTGCAAGGGATCTGTTGCAGGAGATCAATTCACATCATAATGACTCCCTCCTCGTTCAGGAGATCGGAAACATTACGTCGGCGAGCCTCGACCTTTTGGAACTTATGACCTCCGTGGGCCGCACCCTTGAACAGCATGCCGGGTATGACCGGGGAATGATCATCCTGGTCGGAGACAAGGGGGACCATCTCTTTACCGCCGCTACCTACGGTTTCAGCGAAATCGACACCACCGAGCTCAAGAAAGCGAAGCTGCCGCTTTCCGAAAACCTATCGAGGCACGAATTCATCTCCGCCTTCCAGGATAAAAAACAGATCCTGCTGAGCGCGTTGGAAGGAAATGACTGTGATAGCACTTCACTCCTGACGAAGATCCTGACCGATTCCGCCCGGTCGTTTTTCTGCACCCCACTCATCTATGAAGAGCAGGTGCTGGGCCTGTTTGTCGTGGATTGCATCGAGACTGAAAAACAGTTCCTGGACAACGAAGTGCGACTGCTCATGAGCATTGCTTCCCAGATTGCCGTATGTCTTATGAAAATTAGCGCTTTCGATCGCTTGCGGGAAAGCGAGAAGCGGGTGCGGGATTCCGAGGAGAAATACCGCCGTGTTGTGGAAAACGCCAATGATGCCATTTTTATCGTCCAGGACGGCATGATCCGGTTCCCCAATCCCCGGACTGTCCAATTGACAGGGTATGCCGAAGCGGAGCTTGCGGAGATGCCCTTTGCGGATCTGGTCTATCCGGATGACCGCAGCAAGGTGCTCGGATGGCATTCGGAAAAAACATCCAATGGGAACGTGTCCGACATGACGCGATTCAGCATCCTGACAAAATCCGGCGATCAGTTGTGGGTGGAATTGAACGCAGTCCGCACCACCTGGAATGATCAGCCTGCGGCCATTAATTTCATCCGTGATCTGACACCCCACATAAAGCTTGAAGAACAGCTTCGCCAGGCCCAGAAAATGGAAGCGATCGGCACCCTGGCCGGGGGGATCGCGCACGATTTCAATAATATCCTCTTCCCCCTGTTGGGGTATTCCGAGATGTTGAAGGAGGATCTGCCTGCCGACAGCCCTTTTCAGCCGAATGTCGGGGCGATTCTTCAGTCGACCCTGCGCGCCAAGGATCTGGTCCAGCAGATCCTCGCCTTCAGCCGGCAGTCCGACCAGGAGTTTTCGCCCATCAAGCTTCAGCCCATCGTCAAAGAGGCGATAAAGCTGCTGCGCGCCACCATTCCCAGGACCATCGACATCAGCCAGGAGATCGATCCCGATTGCGGTGCGATCAAAGGCAATCCCACCCAGATGCACCAGGTAATCATGAACCTGTCCACCAATGCGTTTCATGCCTTGGAAGACACCGGGGGACGCATAACGATTCGTCTCGGTCAGGATCTTGTCGAAGCGGTGCAGGAAGTTCCGCAGGACCTGGTGCCGGGGGTGTACGCTGAGCTTGCAGTCATCGACACCGGCTGCGGCATGGGGAAAGAAGTGCTTGAGAAAGTATACGATCCCTATTTTACCACCAAGACCGAGGGCAAGGGAACGGGGCTCGGACTGTCGGTGGTGCA
>CAZWAE010000265.1:0-5516 GCA_964631805.1 uncultured Desulfobacteraceae bacterium
CGGCTTACTTGAAATGAGAGCCCGCTTTTTTAAAGGCTTCGCTGAGCGATTTCCAGGCGGTCTCGGCGCCATCCTTGAGATCTTCCCAGGCATTTTCACTGGCCACTTCCAGATCGATGATCTTGCTTTTCATCTGCTTGCGCAGACTGGCCAGGTCTTCCGCCTCCGCTTCGAATGCTTTCCGGGCTTCGGCCGACTTGTGCTGGGCCTTGGCCTCGATCTTGTTTCTGAGGATGTTCCACTGGTAATTCAACTCGTCATACTGTTTTTTCAAATTTTCCAGAAATTCATCTTTATCCTTCGTCATGGTTATGCCTCCTGTTCGTTTCTGGTTGAGCGTCCTTGTATCGACACCGTAAAGCTCCGCCAGATAGGATCTAATATGACCTTTTGCCCTCGGATCAGACGGTTCTCCAAAATGTCGCGAATTCTTGCAGTCTTGGATGCGTTCGTTCAGCCAGTCGAGAATTCGCCTTTAAAAGGGCCGATCAAGTTTTCGCAGTTGTCATTTTACGGTATTACTCTTATTATCGTCCGTCAATACCATTCAATCCCGGCTGCCATCAATACGAGGACAGCCGAATCGCATCCAGGGACCGACAAAAAAATGCCAGCCGAACTTTTCAAAAGTCTTGACCTCGACGGGGACGGTTATCTGTCACGTTCCGAACTGACGGCGGCGGCAAACCGATACGGATGGTCGTGGCGAGAGGCACCGATTCTGGCGGTTCTGGACCTGCTGAGCATCTCAGGCCCGATTCCGGAAAGGGCGTTCATCGCCTATATCCAACAGATCCGAAATGATCCCATGGGGCCTTACGGCGATGTATTGCGCAATTCTCCGCTTTTTCCCCAACCGGTCCCGCCGAAACACAATCCGGTCCCGACCCGGAAAAAGAAAGCGGCAGAAGATCTAAAAAGCAAGGACAGCTCCGGAAAAGCGGTTGTTCCCCCATTCCATGACATAACTGGACCTCTGGCAATGAAAGCCGGCATCGATATTGCGAACCGGTATCGGTCGCTTCTCGAATCCCTGGAAGCCCCCCGGGATTTCGAGGAAGAATTCCGCCCTGCTGATCATCGACCCCCAGCGATCCTTTACCGAAGGGGCCTGGATGCAGTCCATCGGCAGGGGCGCCGAAAAGGACGTTGTCCCGATACTGCTGGCATTCCGCAACTGTGCAGCGCTTTTAAGCCGGTACTATGGACAGATGGAGATTATGCTGACGCGCTGTCCCTTCCCCGCCGGAAGTTATGGTTGGGATGACCGGCTTACGGACATCCTTACTGGCAACCAGTTGTACTTTATCAAGCCCGGCAATAGCGTCCTGTTTCCCCCCTCAAACGGGTTCAGGGAGTGGGTTGCCCGTTGCATCGAAAGCGGAAAAAATATTTTGGTGATCGGCGGCTGCACCTTGAACAGCTGCGTGCGGGTGTCTTCCATTGATACCCAAAAGGAGTTCTGCGGCACGGGTATGCAGGTCGTGGTGGATTTGAGCCTGTGCGGTGCAAGGATGGGCAACTATTTATCCACCCCAAAATTTGCGGGGTTAACCGCTGTTGAAGCCGCCGTAAAGCAGATGATGCAGGAAGGGATACAGATCGTGCGGCATGTTAACTGGGTATAGGGATCGAGCAAAGGTTTTCCCCGCCGCCTATTCCACCTCGACGACATTCCCTTCAAACGCCACGATCTGCCCTTTTCTAATTTTGCAGCGTTTGCGATACTCGACCCGGTTGTCCACGGTCACGCGGCCTTCGTCGGCAACATTTTTCGCCATCCCGCCGGTACTGCACAACCCGGTGATCTTGAGCAGTTTCAATAATTCTATGTATTCACCGTCGAACTGCTTCCGGTCAATATAGCCAACATCCAAAGCAATATACAACTGAGACTGTACTTCTGAAACTGATCCTTTTGCCACAGACAGGAACTGGATAAACTCGCGATTGCCACTGCGCCCGAACCCCTCTGCAATATTGGACATGATGGATACAGCGGCTCTGCGAATCTGGTCTCGAAAGGCAAAATCTTTGGAAAACGCGCCATCGATAGATGCTTGATAGATCGTTATGACCAGCTTTCGTGCATTCTGCCAGGCTTCGATATCCTCAAACCGTTCGATGGTTGCCATCTCTCCGGCCTCCGCATCATCTATTATGAAAACTCAAGATTTTCATCACATTTCACGGCATCGATCCACATCACCCATAACTCTCAACCCGTAACCCTAAACCCATCATTTCCCATACACATGCCGGCCGATGTTCTGTACCCGCTGCATCTCCTCAGCGGTGAGGGGTCCTTTTTCCAGCACCTCCAGATTCTCCTGCATCTGCTGTATACTCTTTGCCCCCATCATGCAGACGTCCACGGCGGGGTGGGACAGGACAAAGCGATAGCACTCGTCGGCGGTCAGGGGTTTTTCGCCTTTCGGCATCTTCCGGGACGACAGCAGTTTTCGCCAGTCCGTAGCGGTGAAGGACACGACGCCGGGGCGACCCTCACCGGTGATATAAGGGAAAGTTTCGGTTTCCGCCCCCCGGTGGGTGGCATTATAGCGGATGTGGAAGAGATCGAAAATGCCCTCTTTGGTCAATTCGGGAAAGAGGTTGCGGTTGTGGCTGGTGAGTCCGATGAACCGCACCAGGCCCTTCTTCTTGAGTCGCAGGGCGCCGTCGATGACCTTTTGGGGCGGGCGCCGGGGAAACCAGCCGAGCAGCAGCACATCGGTGTATTCGAGCCGGGCCGCCTTGAGCCCCTTGACGAAAAAATGCTCGGTCAGCCAGGCGTTGTGGGCATAGGTGAGCATGCCCACCACCAGATCGTCGCGTCTTCCGCTTTGAACGATGTTGCGGATGGCGGTCCGCATGGCACCCGCCCGGCCACGAATGAAAGTCCCCCAGGTGAAATAGTTGCAGCCCCGCTCGAAAGCCTCCAAGTAGGCCGCCGCAGGGGCGCCGAAGCTGGAAGAAATGCCCAGCCGGCCCACCTCAAGCCCGGTGCGGCCAAGGGTCGTTTGTTCTGAAAATGTCATTTTACGATTTACCCCCCATGAACAGAATTCTACCCCGCGGTCCGGTCACCGAGGAAAAGATACCGTTCAACTAGAAAAAAGCCATTTCTGGACGGAAATTATAAAGTGTCCGATTCAGAAATGAGCAATTTTTTCGTTGAGCAAGGATCGACAATGGTTTCCGGCGAGACGTACTGCTGTACGTCGCAGCCGGAAAACCTGCGGAGGACGCCGCTCAACGGAAAAAGGGCCATTTCTGGACGGACACTAGTGTATCATCAGAAACGCGTACCGATCCATCTTCTGATCAAAATCGGACCGCACGTTGATCTCGAAACCGAACCGTCGCACGGTGGAATAGACATCCACGGCCATCGCTTCCGGCGCGGGGCGGGCCATGCGGGGCTGCTCGCAGGTTTCACGGCGGCCGGAGCACTCCTTGCAGAAACAGCAGGAGTCCATGAACAGCAGAAACGCACGTTCGAACCCGGCAATAAACACGGCTCGTTCCAGCTTGACCAGTTTGGCGTTGATTTTCGCCGACCAGTTGTGGCGATCTTCTGGTTTGTCCATCAAACCCTCAAAATGCAGGATGAGGGCATCGTCATATTCCCTGAAAAACTCCCGGCAGTCGGCCACCGACGGTGTTTCGGGCGGGCAGGCGCCACCTCTGCCGTATTCACCGCAACCGAACTTACACTTCATGCGTACCCACTGGGACACGATTATCCTCTTCGGGTCGATCCATTTGTAGTCGGTATAACCGTTTGAATGTAAAATCTCGTCGATCTGTCGATGCTGTTTTTCGCTCACACCCATCCCTTTTCCTTTCTGATGGCGATAAAATTCATATTCTTATGATGGTAATAGAATAGAGTTGAAAAAGAAAGATAGTAAATTTTAATTTTGATTTTTTGTCAAAGACGGAGGGTACGATGAACACGCAACCGGTGACCTCGGAAAACTTGCACAACCGCATAGCAGCAATTGGATGCTCGATCATTAGATCAACCCCTTAGTTGCATAAATTTGATGTTCTCCTACAAAGTGATTGCCAGGAAACCCTTTGCTGAGGCCAGCTGATTCTGGTTTCTGGATGCTGGATATTTTCGATGCCACCATTTGAGCACTCTTGGTCATCCAGTATCCAGGATCAAGCATCCAGTATCTGTCCAATTACAGGAACCAGTCCAAGCAATACTGAATTCGTCGATAGAACTTATTTATGCAACGCTGGGGTCAATAATATGCCCTTGTGCATTCATAACACACCATAAATCCCCGGCTATCGGACTAAACTGTTAACGAACAGGCAACTGTCAAGAAGTGGGAAGCGGCTTAAAAAAAACCGCTTGAACAATAACCTCTCTTTCAATAGGCTACCAGGCCATGGGGAAAATACTGTGCAGAACCCGTTGATACTCCTGATGGATAAATACAGGAGGGGCAATCGTCCCGTTTTTCATCTCGGGCCGTTTCTACCCCTTGCGGCGATCCGGGAAAAGGGGCTGTTGTTCAACGAGGTGTTTCGGAATGCGGAAACCATGACCGCCGCCGCCCGGATCAGTTTCGAGCTGGGATTCGAATCCACGGTGGTGCCCTTCGACCTCAACGTGGAAGCGGAGATCCTCGGCGCCCGTGTAAGCTATCACGACGGCTTCGACGGCCACCCGGTCTACCCCACCATCTCGCACCGCCCGGTAACAAGTGCATCGGATGTTGTCATCCCCGCCGATATTGAAACCGCAGCACGAATGCCCGCCATTCTCAGCACTATCTCTTCACTGAAAAATTCCGGTTCGGACCTCGGAGCCGTGGGGGTGTTTATGCCGGGCCCCTTTACCCTGGCCGGCCAGGTGATGGAACCCGAGGAGTTGTTTGTCATGCTGCTGAAAAAACCGGGGCGGGCCCGGCGAATTTTAGAGCGGCTCACCGATTTTATTCTGATGCTGAAATCGGTCTATGCCTCTGCAGGGATCGATTTTATAGTGATCGAGGAGGGAGGTGCGGCGAGCGTCTCCCCGAAGATGTTCGACCGGTTGCTGCTCCCGAACCTTCAGGCCATTTTTACGG
This sequence comes from uncultured Desulfobacteraceae bacterium, assembly GCA_964631805.1. GTDB lineage: Bacteria > Desulfobacterota > Desulfobacteria > Desulfobacterales > CAZWAE01 > CAZWAE01. Next base: position 5,091 of record CAZWAE010000265.1, read on the forward strand.
AAAAACCCTGTCCAATGGTCATCTCCATGACCGGCGGATCGGATTCATCCCTTGATTTTCTTATGGCATGCGATCCGGACGGTGTCGGTATCGACCGCCGGTGCGACACGGCCGGGGCAAGAAAAAAAATCCCCCCTTCCCTGCCGCTTTTCACCGGCTGCGGCGCCCATGACATGCTGGCCAATGGCAGCCCTGAAATCATCGCCGCGACGGTGTATCGGCGCCTTACCCGGGGCGCCACCACAGTGGGGCCGCCCGCAGACATCTATCCGCCGGCCAGAATGGAAAACATCAAAGCATTTATCCGGGCTGTCCGGGAGTATCCGGCCAAATAGTTATGAGTTGAGAGTTGCGGGTTATGGGTTGGAGGTTGGCACTGTGTGCCTGAAATACAGCAGTTTAGCGTTTTAGGCTATAGGCTGTTAG
>CAZWAE010000266.1:0-5501 GCA_964631805.1 uncultured Desulfobacteraceae bacterium
CAGGGCAACCCGGGTGGATGAAGGCGAAGTGCTGGCGTTTGCCCGGGAGATGGGCAGGAAACTGTGGGAAAAAATGTAGGAGGTGCCCAACCGGACACCTGGAGGTTATAGATGACCAATGACAAGTTTTGGGCTTGTGACATTGAGACCCTGCTCAAATGGATATTAGAAGAGGAAAAGCGGGAACAGATCTTCGGGATTGGCAAGGGCTTGTTTTTCATTCCGAGCAAGACAGATCGGTTCCGGATGCGCCGCTATGGGCAGCTGTTAGAGACCCCGCTGGGGGTGGCGGCCGGGCCGCATACCCAGCTTTCCCAGAACATCATCGCCGCATGGCTCACCGGGGCTCGCTATATGGAACTGAAAACGGTCCAGGTGCTGGATGAACTGGAGGTGACCAAACCGTGCATCGATATGACTGACGAGGGATACAACTGCGAATGGTCACAGGAGCTTACCCTTGGGCAATCCTTTGACGAATATCTCAATGCCTGGATTGTACTGCATATTTTAAAGGACCGGTTGGGTTGGGGGACGCCCGAAGAGGCGGGCTTTATTTTCAATATGAGTGTGGGCTACAACCTGGAGGGCATACAGAGCCCCACGGTGCAGCGGTTCCTGGACCGGATGTCGGATTGCGCCGAAGAGAAGGCGGAAAAGATCGAGCGGTTGGCTCGATTTTATCCCCGGGTCGCGGCTTTGGCGATTCCCGATTGTATCTCCAACAACGTCACCATCTCCACCATGCACGGCTGTCCACCGGATGAAGTGGAGAAAATCGGCCATTACTTCGTAACACAGCGCAGGCTGAACACCACCATCAAGCTCAATCCGACGCTGCTCGGTCCCGAACAGTTGCGCGGTATCCTCAACGACCAACTGGGTTTCGAGACCGTGGTGCCGGACCTGGCCTTCGATCACGACCTTACGTATGACGATGGCGTGGCCTTGATTCGCGAACTCCTTTCCGCTGCCGAAAAGAGTGGGGTGGAATTTAATATCAAACTGACCAATACCCTTGAGACCGATAACCGGAAGCAGAACCTGCCCCAATCCGAGCAGATGGTGTATATGAGCGGCCGGGCATTGCATCCCATCAGCATTAATCTGGCGGCAAGCCTGCAGTCCGAGTTTGACGGCGCCCTTCCGATCTCCTTTTCAGCGGGAACCGACTGCTTTAATTTCACCGATGTGCTGGCCTGCAATCTGAAGCCGGTGACGGTATGCTCCGATCTGCTGAAGCCCGGCGGGTACGGGCGGCTGTCCCAGTACCTGGAAGAGGCCGGCAGGGCCATCGAAAAGTCCGGTGCAAAATCCCTTGAAGACTTTGTTGAGATCAGGGGCCGGGACGCCGGGGGGGCGTTACAGGCCGGCTTGAAGAACCTGCAGGCCTACGCCGGGTCGGTGGTGAACAGGGCGGCCTATAAAAAGGAGCGCTTTCCCTATGACAACATCAAGACGCCCCGGGTGCTGTCCACTTTCGACTGTATAAAAGCCCCCTGCATCACGACCTGTCCGGTGAGCCAGGATATTCCCGGCTACATGTACCATACGGCCCGCGGGGAGTATGATGAGGCGTTCCGCGTGATCATGGAGAGCAACCCCTTCCCCAACATTCAGGGGATGGTGTGCGATCATCTCTGCCAGGAGAAGTGCACCCGGCTCAACTATGACGCGCCGCTGTTGATCCGGGAGATCAAACGGTTCATCGCCCAGAAATTTGACCGGCCCATCGGATTGAAACCGGCCCCGGCCAACGGCGTCAAGGTGGCCATTCTCGGGGCGGGACCTTCAGGTCTGGCCTGTGCGCATTTCCTTGCGCTGGGTGGATTTGAAGTTGATATCTACGAGAAAAAAGCCTTTGCCGGGGGGTGGGCATCGGATGCCATCCCGGAATTTCGTTTGGATGGGGCCAGCATCAGAAAGGATCTCGACGCCATCCTGTCCCTTGGGGTGAAGATCCATTATGAAACCGGGATCGACAGTGAAATGTTTGCATCCCTTCGCAAAACCCATGACTACATCTATATCGCCGTGGGCGCGCAGGAGGGGATCCCGCTGGGTGTTGACGGTGAGGATGCCGAGGGCGTCATGGATCAGTTGGAATTTCTAAGCGCCGTGCGGCGGGGCGAACGACCCGACCTGGGGAGGAGGGTCGCTGTTATCGGCGGGGGAAATTCGGCCATGGACGCCGCCCGAACCGCCAAAAGACTGGTGGGGGCAAAAGGTGAGGTGAGCGTTCTATACCGCCGTACCCGGCGCGAGATGCCCGCTGCTATAGAGGAGGTCCAGGCGCTGTTGGATGAAGGGATCCAATTGGTGGAACTCACCGCACCCGACTGTATGCTGGTAGAGGGCGGGCGGGTGAAATCCAATGTCTGCTTTAAAGTGGAACTGGGCGAAACCGATGACAGCGGACGCCCGAGACCCATACGGATCGACGGCTCCGAATTTGAATTGAGCGTGGATAGTGTGATCTCGGCTATCGGACAGCGGGTCAACATCGATTTTTTCCCGGAGGAAAAATTGGAAATCGACCCTGTTTCCCATGAAACCCAGCTTGAAAACGTATTTGCCGGCGGCGACGCCGTCCGCGGCGCTTCGACACTCATCAGGGCCATCGGGGATGGTAAAAAGGTTGCCGAGTCGATCAGGACAAAGGCTTTTTCCGAACTCCGGCTTCCAGCGGGCAGCGCCGGGAAAACAACCGATTTCAGCGCGCTGCAAAAGAAAAGGGCGCGGCGACAAGCCGGCATCGATCTGCCGGAAATCAACTTTGATGAGCGGTCGGGATTCGACCTGGTGATCCGGACCCTTGATGATGTTACAGCCAGAAGGGAAGCCGGTCGCTGTCTTTACTGTGACGAACTGTGCAGCGTCTGCGTAACGGTCTGCCCGAACAGGGCGAATGTGGAATTTACGGTGGATCCGCTGCAGTTCAAAGTGCAGCAGATCCGACATGTCGAAGGTGAGATTAAGGTCAGCGATATTGAAACCGTCCGTATCGAGCAGGCCGTACAGGTTTTGAACCTGGGGGATTGGTGCAATGAATGCGGCAATTGCGCCACGTTTTGCCCCACCAGCGGGGCGCCCTACAAAGACAAGGCCAAGTTCCATCTTTCCAGGCAAAGCTTCGACGCGTCGGATGTGGGTTACCATTTTGTTTCTGCCGACGAACTGTTGTGGAAAGAGGGGAATAGCGGTAGCACCTTGAAGAGGACCAAGCAGGGCTTGATGTTTGAAAGTGACGAAATAAGGGCCATGATCGATCCGGACGACTATGCGGCGGAAGTATTAGAGATAAAGACAGAGGCGGACAGGCCGTTGAATACGCGGGCAATGCTGGAGATGGCGGTTCTTTTTCAAAACGTAAGAAAACAATTTTTCATCTCATAAGGCATGCCTACCTACGATTGGAAATCATGGATGGAAGGTATTGGCTTTTAGGCGTCTTGTTTTTTCATGAAGCTCCGGATTTCCCGATGATAGCCCAAGTATCGGGTAAGGGTTATGCTATTTTTCCCGTATTTTGGGACCGCCCGTAATATCTCTTCAAATCGTTCTTCGGCCTCCATTTCCTCATTAATTGTGACGATATCCTCAGTTATGATATCCACGAGGCGGTCTGCATAAATAATGATCCGTTCTTCTAATGTGTGCAAAGTATAGTCTTTGACAGGAAGGTTTAGCTCTAAAGCCTCCTCGTCAGTAAGACCACCACGAATATGTTTTTCCATAACTGCATTGATACGATCTGGTAACCCAATGGCTTTCCCCATCCCGGCTCCAATTTTTCCATGTTCGATTTCATGAGTTTTGGCTTTACCCAAGTCGTGGAAAAGCGCACCCCGCCCAATGAATTCAAAATCCAAGTCTCCGGTTGTTCGATAAGCGATTTCGAGTGCCTTTTCAGCCACCTTTACGCTATGGGCGATATCCTCTTCAGATACTCCATTAACGCGCAACAATTCAATATCAGCCGATGAGATGGTGTATCTATCGCTTCCACCGTTTGGCGCACGATCATGATCCTTATCATCATGCGAATTGGTATTCGTATTATCAGCCATTTTCGGCCTCCTTTTTAAGAATGGTGACTTGTACGTCTTGTCCAAATATCGTGAATCCTATCGTCCCGATGACTCCAAATACGAATGCTGTAACAAGGTTCGCTTCCGGGCTTATCTGCCAAAGCAAAGCCCCGCCAACAGCAGCAAACGCGACAACCACATCACGGATTAAATAGTAAAGGCCAAACATTCCGGCTCTACAGTTATCCGGGGAGAGATCCATGATTAATGCTTTCCGGGTTGGCTCGCCGAACTCCTTCAGCCCCCGCAAGATAAAGGCAATTATCAGCATTTCAAAAGATCGGCTATAGAGCAGCACTAAAGGAAACAGGGTAAAAAAGATAAACGTGATGGTAACGAACGGCTTTTTGGTACTGCGATCCGCCAAATAGGCCACCGGAATATAGACGAGTACGGCAGTGGCCATTTCAATTGTCGTCAGTGCTCCAAACTGCAGTGCTGTTACCGGTTCTGCAATCGTTTTCATGCTCCATATTACAACAAACGCATAGGGTATCTGTTCACAAAATCGTATGAGGATATCGGTGATTAGAAGCCTTTTCATAGATGGATTCATCAGCTTGAGCAGTTTTAACGGATTCTTTTCGGGGGTCAATTCGCATGCATCCCCACGATTTCCCGCCAAGGTATTGTCTACATCAATCATTCGCTGTTGCATGAAAAGCGCTACAGCAGCCATAAAAAAAGCGGCCGCAAATGCGATCCGAACTCCGTCGCGCTCTCCCCAAACACTGATGAACAGGCCACCCACCAAAGGACCCAGCGCCATTGGAATGCGTCGGACCAGCGAATGCATGCTCACTCCCATGGTGCGCTTATTTTGGGGTAGTACTTTGTAGATCAAGCTCATGGTGGCCGGCAGGGAAATTGCGGACCATGAAATGAAAAATACGGCCCCTACCAACACCGCCTGCCAGGTGGGAATCAGGATCACCAGAGCGAACCCGCCCATTGCTATCAGATTAAAAAGGATCAGTGATTTTTTCGTGCCGATGCGATCTGAAAGGTACCCGCCGGGAAATGAATAAAGGGCCGAAAGAAAGTTGTCCATGGCTTGGAGCAAGCCGATGGCTATCGCTCCGCCTCCCAGGGCCATGATGTAGATGGGTAAAAAGCGTTCCGCCATGCGTTCTCCCATGCCCACCAGTACCACCATGGCCAGCACACCAACGGTGTTGCGTTGCAGGCCGAGGAATGCGGTCAATCGGGAGGCATGGGAATTTATGGTTTCGGGATTTGCCATCTTTCTTAATCCCTTTTTTGATGATGAAAATAGGTGTATAAGTTTTCAAATAGACGATGACCCTCCACCATTCGAAGGTCATCGTCCCTTTGGGATGCAACAAGGCCTGCCAGAAGTGCTTTGAAACCATCGGTCTCACACCGGGAATACTTGCCGTCTTTCAAATC
>CAZWAE010000267.1:0-5498 GCA_964631805.1 uncultured Desulfobacteraceae bacterium
CACTGCTGCGGCATCCTGTCAGTTGAGGACGGCACCAGCCGTTTCGAGCGGTTTTCCCCAGAGGGAGTGGGAAAATGCTTTTTCGATCCTGATCTCTACCAGATCTCCCGACCGGATCGGCTGAAGGGAGTTATCACTTTCTTCGCAAACAAAATTGACGATCCTGTTTCCCGACGTCCGCCCTGTCCATTGAACCTCATCCAAAGGACCCGCACTGTCCAGCCCCTGTTTTTTGCTGAAGCCGTCTATTAAAACCTCCTGGATACTACCAATCATGGCTGCAGATTTGACGGCATTGCAGCTCTCCTGAAGATCAAGCAGTTCCTGAAGCCTTTCTCCCTTGATCCTTTCCGGGACTTTTTCAGGAAAACGGTTAGCAGGTGCGCTGGGTCGATCGGAATACATAAAGGCAAAAAGGCTGTCGAAGCCGACTTCCTGAATCAGATCCAGGGATTCGCGAAAATCCCCGGGGGTCTCTCCCGGAAAGCCCACAATGAAATCGGAAGAAATTGCGATATCAGGACAACGATGGCGCAATTTGTCAATTTTTTCAAGGTAAAGTTCCCGGGTATACCGTCTGTTCATCCGCTTGAGGACTCTGTTGGCTCCCGATTGAACCGGCAGATGGATATGACGGCACAACTTGTCCACCGTTCCGAACACCTGGATCAATGGATCGGTAAGGTCCTTTGGATGGGATGTGGTGAACCGAATTCTGTGCAGCCCCTCCACCCGGCTCACCCGGGCAAGAAGTTCCGGAAAAGAGCATTTTCCGTCCTTGATGCCATAACTGTTCACATTCTGGCCGAGGAGCGTGACCTCGCGGACACCGTTGTCCACAAGGGTACGGATCTCCCGGATAATGCGCTCGGGTTTTCGGCTGACCTCTTTCCCCCGGACATGGGGAACGACGCAATAGGTGCAATAATTGTCGCACCCTTGCATGATGGTAACAAATTGGGACACCTTACCCTTCACCCCGTCCCGGGCAGGGGTGCCGAACTCATCAATAATCGGCGCCATCTCTGTGTCCACAAGACGACGATGTCCGTTTTTGACTTGGGAGATAGTTTCGGGAAGGCGACCGATGGCATGGGTGCCGAACACCAGATCGACACTGGGCATCCGCTGGATGATCTTTTTCCCCTCCTGCTGCGCCACACAGCCACCCACGGCAATGATGAGATCCGGTTTCCGTTTTTTCAGCTTTGCCAATCGGCCGAGAAAACTGAATACCTTCTGCTCGGCTTTGGCCCGGATGGCACAGGTGTTCACCACAACCAGATCCGCCTGTTCCGGCGATGCGACGATCTTATAATCCATCGGTTTCAGAAGGCCGGCGATCCGCTGGGAATCCACCACGTTCATCTGACATCCGATGGTATGGATGTAAAGGTTTTCAGGTTCCATCGATCCGCTCTATCAGCATTTCTCCCGCCAAATCCTTAAGGACCCGGCTCACGACCCGTTCGCAGCCCGGTGCGATCAGAATCACCACGACCCCTTTGGCTGCGTCCATGGTGGTGACTACGGCAATGCCATCGTAAGCCTCAAAAATAAATCTTAAAAAAGATATCTGACGGCGTTCAACGCGATAATATGTTTTCACGCATTCCAATGTTTGGGCAGGACGGCCTTTTTCTCCAAAATCGTGAACATCTCCCATCATCCATCCTCTCAGCATCCGTCAAATATAACCATGCCCCCCCTGTTTTCAATAAAAAAGTCCTGCAGAAACCGATATGATCCTGATTCCAGACCGTAAACGAGATTTTTCTCTCATCGGTTGTCCCTATTTTTCTTTTGGGATATAGAGAACTGTCATGTCGAAATGGAAGCTGGCAAAAACAGATGAAAAAATCGTAAAAGTGCTGGCGGCGGCGTTAAGATGCCATCCTCTTATTGCGCTTCTGCTGGTCAATCGAGGGGTCGTATCCGTTGAAGTGGCCCAGCGTTTTTTCAATGCCTCCGCAGCCGACCTGACCTCACCTTTTTTGCTAAAGGACATGGATCTGGCAGTTCGACGGATATATGACGCCATCATCGGTGAGGAAAAAATTGTCATCTTCGGCGATTATGATGCCGACGGCGTGACAGCTACCGCAGTGTTGATTGAATTTTTCCATCTTGCGGGGGTAAACGCCGCAAGCTATATCCCGCACCGAATACGTGAAGGGTATGGTCTGCAGCCCTTTCATGTCAAGGACGACCCGGTCATCAGCCAGGCAGATCTGATCATCACGGCAGATTGCGGCATCGCCAGCCATGATGCCGTGGACGTGGCCCGTTCGTCAGGGATCGACATCATTATTACCGATCATCATATCCCTTCCCCAGAACTGCCGACTGCTGCTGCCGTCATCAATCCTAACAGGTCCGATTGCAGCAGCGGCCTGGGATATCTCGCCGGTGTCGGCGTGGCATTTTATCTGGTGATGGCGTTGAGAAAACATCTGAGGGAGCAGGGCTGGTGGTCAACCCGGCCGGAACCCAACCTGAAGGCATTTTGCGATCTGGTGGCCATCGGCACCATCGCCGATCGGGTCCCCCTCATCGGAGACAATCGCATCCTCTCAAAATTGGGGCTTTCCGTCATCAATTCCGGCCGGCGGCCCGGGATCCGGAAACTATTAAAACAATCTGGAATCTCAGAATTTCCAGTGGATTCCGAGTCGGTTGCCTTCCGGCTTGCGCCCCGGCTGAATGCCCCCGGCCGAATAGGCCACGCCGACAAGGCACTTATGCTTTTGACCGCTGCCACCGAACGACAGGCCGACGAGATGGCACGAACCCTCAACGACATGAATTTAGAGCGCCGGGAAGTTGAAAACGAGATTTTAAGTGAGGCGCTGGCCCATCTCAAAGAAAGGCCTGATTTGATAAATCGCAGCAGTATTGTATTGTGGAGCGAGGGGTGGCATCAAGGCGTTTTGGGAATCGTTTCGTCACGGCTGGTCCAAAAATACCAGAGGCCCGTCGTACTGCTTTCCGTTGAAAATGGCCTGGGAAAGGGATCGTGCCGAAGTGTCCCGGGGATCGACATCTTATCCGCCCTCCGAATTTGTGAAAAAGAGCTGATCACTTTCGGTGGGCATGCCATGGCCGCGGGAATGACCATTGTTTCAGAAAGCATAAAGCGGTTTGGGATCACCTTTGACAGGGCAGTTGAAACCGTCCGCCAGTCGGAGGCATTGGTATCGGCTGCCTGGGTGGATTGCCTCCTGGCGTTTTCCGAAATTACGAACGACCTCATGGACCAGATCGACAGTTTAAAACCCTTTGGCAGCGGCAACCCCGAACCGCGTTTTCTGGCACGGGATGTTCAGGTAATAGATGCCCGGAAGGTGGGGAAGGACCATCTTCGAATGCGTCTGGATCAGCCGCATGGTCAACGAAATAGACCTCTGGATGCCATCTGGTTCAACTTCGGAAAAGGATCTCGGCCACCGGAGCACATAGACACATTGGTCTATCGATTGTCCTGGAATCGTTGGAACGGAAGGAAAACGCTACAGCTCAACATCGAGGTAAATCCGTCAGATTAGCAACAGCCGGATATCGGGCATCCGGCGTTTAATCCGGTAAAATTCCCCAATATTCTCCTTGCAATTCAACGGACATCTATTTATTATGCCCCGAAATCAAACGATGAGAATCTAACTTATAAGGTATGGTAAAATGGCCAAGGTTTTTCGACCCAGCACACGCGAAGCCAGCATATTGTCCAAAATAGAATCATCCAAAGAACGCTCCAGACGCAAAGCGTTGTACGATCTGAAAGATTGCGCCGAAACGCTCGCAAACGCCATCGCCTCGAAACTGGTGGAAAGCGGACTGGTGGAAACCACCAATAAGAATGTGCTGGAAGAACAGATATTGAAAACCCTTGACCAACTCGGCCGTGCCCATGATTTTGATATCGATTTCCAGACGGCGCCCATTCGCAACCTGGTGCCGAATCCCCATGTGATCAGCCTGTATGTCACCGCCTTTGTCATCGAAAAACTGATCAACCACCAGATCGTCGTGGACATTTACGGGTCCGACGAGGAGATATACTTTTGTATCCATAAGCAGGTTGCCAAACACCTGACCATCTGATGCGCCCCTCATTTCACCCCCGGCTGATCAACGGCCCCTTTGACGATCCCGGGTTGTTCATCCCCTTTGCTTACGAAAATCGCGCCATCCTCTTTGACCTGGGCGATCTGTCTTCCCTGACGGCAAAAGATATTCTCAAGATCGGCCACGTTTTTGTCACCCACACTCACATGGATCATTTCATCGGTTTCGACCGGTTGCTCCGTCTGCAGTTGGGCCGGAAAAAACGGCTTCGTTTATATGGGCCTGCCGGTTTTCTTGACAATATCGAGGGAAAATTGAAAAGTTATACCTGGAACCTGCTGGACAACTACAGCGAGCAGTTGACCATCGAAGCAATGGAGGTTCGAAATGATATGATCCGTAAAAAGCGGTACGGGAGTCGGAGCCGGTTCCAACCTTCCCAGAAAACCGTTGAAATGCCCTTTTCGGGAATCCTCTACTCCGAACCCCGATTTACCGTCACAGGATCAATTCTGGATCATGGCATCCCATGCATTGGTTTCAGCTTAAACGAAACCTTCCATGTCAATGTCATGAAAGAGAGGATCGAAGAGATGGGATTCAGGGTGGGCCCCTGGCTCAACCGCTTCAAGCAAGCCATCTATGCGGAAAAAACCCCGGAATCGACGTTCCCGGTACCCGACGGAAACAATGGCGTGCAGACATTCCTATTAAGTGAACTGTCTGAAAAAATCGCAAGGATCTCCCGCGGCATGAAGATCACTTACATCGCGGACGTTGCCTACCACACGGTGAACATTAAAAAAATCATCGACCTGGCGCGGGATGCCGACCACCTGTTCATCGAAGGGGCATTCCTTCAAGAGGACGAAGATTTGGCAACCACGAAACACCATCTGACCGCGCACCAGGCGGGTACGCTATCCCGGAAAGCCGGTGTGAAGCGGATGTCGGTTTTCCATTTTTCGCCGCGATACACCGGATTGGAATCTCTACTTGAAGCGGAGGCCCAGGCGGCAATGTACTCGACCTGAAGTATCCCTTGTAGGGCGCAGCCGGTCGATAGCCTGTATCTTAAGTCAAAAAATGATCGGTATCCGGAACCGGAAGGCAAATTTGAGAAGCCATCTGGCTTCGATTCAATAATGGGTAGTTTTTATACCCATAAAAAAACCTATAACACCCTTTTCAAATCCGTAATTATTATAGCTATAACATAGCTATTGTGATACATTAATGTTGTTTCCCGAAATCAACGCAAGAATTCATGAACAGGCTCCTCGATGGTCACGCGCCCGCAAGCGTACATCGATGGCTGCTGGATTTCTCTATCCCCATAGCTGTTAGAAAGGAGGTGAGAACCCGATTTCGGCAATAATCTGAGGATTTCAATCAATGCACAAAGGGAGGTTTCCATGAAAAAGCGTATATTC
>CAZWAE010000268.1:0-5477 GCA_964631805.1 uncultured Desulfobacteraceae bacterium
TCGCCTGCGATCTGTCGTGCGAAGTCAGCAATTTGCGTGGTAGAAGCAACAACGACAGGCTTCGGCCCCGATGCGGCTGAAGGAATGGATATCAGCATGCCCAATAGAATTACGATAAAGACGATACGCATATCTTTGAATACTTTCATGGCCTTGCTCCTCGAATAGCGCTTCATTAATATTTTGATTCCTAATGATTTTACCAAGAATATACAAATGATGACAATGCTTATTATGGCCTAATACTGTTGATTAGTAAATTCAAGATTTCCGTGTGTTCCATTTTTGATGGATGCAAAGGTAGCGGTATTGTTCGGAATTTCCCAAGTAGTGCCCATCCACAAATGGTCTTTTTCAACAATATCGGCGTCGGACGCCATGATTTAACTCCTCGAAATAGCACAAGTGTACGTGCTATCCCTGCGATTGAACGTCAACCAAGCTGCAATGGAAGGCTCAAGTCTCACCCAAGTCGGTTAGCCGCTGACTGGTCAGGTGGTTCGCCCCGCCGTCGGGCGAAAGACTGGGCCAATGGCGGCCCCGTCCGGGTGTCATCGGTCACTTAGGCCAGAAAGCGGCATTTTGCGTTCATTGAACACTCTGAGCGGATCACCGTCCGCAGGTGGAATGGGATTTCCCGGGACGGATTGGATTCCCTTTGCCAACCTCATCCCGAACGCTGGATTTCGAAGAGTGAAAAACGTCGATCATTGCGCCTGGAAAGGCCTTTCCATTCAGACTTTCGCTTATTCCTTTGCACGTGAACGGGTTGCCAAATCCCCGCAATGGGGATATTGATGGGCGGGTAAAGGGAGAAGCGATGCAGACCCGGTTGATCATTTATTGTATTTATTTGGCCACTTTCTTCACCGGCGGGGCGGGGCTGGTGTTCCAGGTTACCTGGCAGAGATACCTGAGCCGGCTCCTGGGCAGTGACAACATCGCCACCGCCGTGATTCTGGCGACGTTCCTTGCAGGATTGTCAGGCGGATATTATTTGTGCGGTTTGATCACCACGCGGGTAAGAAATCACCTGAAAGGGTATGCCGTTCTTGAGGTCACCATTGGTGCCTGGTGCCTCTGCTTCCCTTCATTTTTCGACTGGGTGGAAGGATGGACGCAATCCTGGCAGTTTTCCCCTCCTTTTTTTATTGTGGTCCAGGGGCTCTTCTGCTCATTTCTGCTCATGGGTATACCGACCCTCTGCATGGGGGGGACAGTCCCCTTCCTGACACGTGGCTTGTCCGAGAGCCTGGCGGCATCCACCCGGGTCCATGCCGCCATTTACGCTGTCAACACAGGCGGCGCCTTTGTGGGCACATTGACGGCCGGTTTTATACTGATTCCATTTATCGGCCTGCCGCTATCGATCATGGGTACCGCCCTCATCAATTTAGGTGCGGGACTGTTTTTCTATATTGCCTCCCATCTGTTTGTCCCCGAAAATCAGGGGACATCCCAGGCCGATGCAATCATTGAGGGGGCCGGAAGGTCCGCGGAAGATCGTCGCAAATTGCCAATCAAGCGCCTGTATCTGATCGCTTTTCTAAGCGGTTTTTATGTCATGACCCTTGAAAATGTACTGATCCGCATGACGAACCTTTCGCTGGGCTCCTCTTCCTATTCCTTTTCGATCATCGTGTCGGTTTTTATCCTATCCATTGCCGCCGGGAGTTTTATTTTCGGGAAATTACGACGGCCGCCGGCATGGCTTCTTTTCGCCAATCAGCTGGTCATCACCATATCCCTGCTTCTCGTATTCCTGACACTTGATCTATGGCCCTACGGGGCGCATCTCATCCGGATTATATATCAGGCTAACACAGCAGGCTTCTATGCCTTCCACGCAAGCACTCTGATTGCCCTGGCACTGATCCTGATATTGCCCGTGGGATGCATGGGCGCCACCGTTCCCATCATTTTTGATGAATCAAAACGATGGCTCTCGGGTGTCGGCAAGATGTCGGGAACCCTGTTTTCATTTAACGCCATGGGCAATCTCTGCGGCAGCCTCATCGGAGGAATTCTGCTGTTCCACTTCTTTGATCTGCCGGTGGTCTTTATGGCTGCCGTCGCGGCCGCAGCGATTTCTACCCTGATCGCCTGCCGGCGCCATTTCTCCAAACGGATTATCGCCGCGGCAGGTCTTGCCGCAGCCCTCCTTGGCTACGGGTTCTCCTCTGCCTTTTACGACACGACCCGCACACAGCTGGGAACCTTTCGCATCCGACAGCCGTTGCCTTATTCCTGGAAAGGGCCAAAGGCTTTTTTCGATCAATTCGGCAAAGCGGGAAGGATCGTTTTTCACACGGACGGCCCGGCATCTACCGTAGTTGTACTCGGATCGAAAAAACCTGAACCAACACAAAGGGATCCGCTGGCGCTTATCATCAACGGTAAATCGGATTCATCCGTCACCCAGGACGCCGAAACCTTAAAGCTGCTGGCACACCTGCCTGCCCTGCTCTCCAGGGACCTGTCCCGGGTCATGGTCATCGGGCTGGGAACCGGGATGACCGCCGGAGAATTCACGCTGTACCCCGAAGTTAACCGAATCGATATCGCGGAAATTTCTCCTTCTGTGGTGGAAGCGCTGCCCTATTTTTCTGATTTCAACCGGAACGTTCTTGACGATCCAAGAACGCATATCCAGGTAGGGGACGCCTTTCGCGTCCTCGGCCGCAGCAGCCGCCAATGGGACATCATTACAGCGGAACCCAGCAACCCGTGGGTGACCGGCGTGGACCTTCTCTACACGCAGGAATTCTACCAACTGGTTAAAAAACACCTCACCGCCACAGGGGTATTTGTTCAATGGATTCACGCGTACGCTGCAAACCCGCAAATGATAGGTATGGCGGTCAATACGATCCTCAGTATATTCCCACAGTCGCATGTGTTTCTCTCCCGCGCCCGCGATCTTGTCATCGTTTCGACAAAAAACGGGATCTCGCAGCATGATCTGGATAATGCCCGGACCCGGCTTAACCGGCTGATAGGCGTTAAAAAATCCCTGCGGGATGTCGGTATGCCATCGGTGTCGTCGATATTGCTTCGGGAGATTTGGTCTCCTTCCCATTTGAAAGAGCGGTTCCGCGGTTACGGGCTGCAAACCATGGACAACCCGCGTCTCCACTATCTGGCCGGTCAATGCTTTTTCCGCGGTGACGCCGTGCCTCCCCAATTCCTGCTGCCGCACGAAACCGCGGTGCATGCCGAAGAGTACTTGCTGACCCGCCTGAATAAAAACAACCCGGCTGAACCTCTGGACGTCCGGCGACTGAAGGTGCTCGACCGGCTGTTGGAACATAAAAAGGAGCCGGTGTTCCGGATGATGGCGGAGAGCCTGGCATTGAAAGCCCGGTTCATGACATCTTCACCCTCCCCTCTTCCTGATGAAGTGAACCAGCACCCCGATATCAAGTTGCTGCCCCTGATAATGGAAAACGCTGGTATCACAAAGATATGGAAAAACGCAGGGCTTGGAAAAACCGGATACCGCACCCGGTGTGAAGCACTCATCAATCACATGGTTCGACGCAGAAATTGGATCGCACCCTACCCCATCGCTGGATTGAAAGCGCTCCTCGAAGAAGGTATCGGCAGGGGCAAAGATAATGCAGAGCGGAACTGGTGTGCGGTGCAGCGTGCCCGTCTGGCTCTGCAGGAAAACGAGGGAATGGACAGAGTCCGTTTCTTTTTGAGCGGGGCCGGGAGAACCGTTGACGTCGATTTAACCCCATTTCCACAACAATTACCCGACGTGGCGAGGTAATCTCCTAACCACTACCGAAAGGAGATGCCTATTTGCTTTGGGGTTGGACGTCAACCAGGCTGCAATGGAAGGCGCAGGTCTCTCCCATGTCGGTCAGCCGCTGACTGGTCAGTTGGTTCGCCCCGCCGCCGGGCGAAAAACAGGGCCAATGGAGGCCTTCGGCCACCAATAACCCTGGCTGAGTATCATCGGTCACCTGTGCGAGAAGACGGCACTCTCCACGGTCATTGAACACTCTGACCGGATCGCCGTCAGCGATGCCCCTGATCCGGGCGGTTTCGGGATGGATCATCACCCGGGCCTCACCGGCCTTTTCCCTGAGTTCCTCTATTTCGTTGAAAGCCGAGTTGAGAAGGAGGTGATGGGGCGGAGTGATAAACTCCAGGTTGTAGCGATTCCCGCCATCGGGATCCCTTAACGGCTGTCCGTCTGGAAGGGGATCAAGCCCCTCATCCGCCATCGCCTGCGAAAAAAACTCCACCTTGCCTGATGGTGTTGAGAACCCGTCGGCATAGGGATTTTCCGGTATGTTCAGCCTCACCGCCCGTCCGGATTTCACTGCCTCGACATCGACACTTTCGAGATAGGGTGACGCTTCATGCAAAAAAGCTTCAATAAAGTCCATCTCACCAAGGGAAAAGACCTCTTCCTCGAAACCGAGACGGGCCGCCAGAGCCTGGAAAATGGCCAGGGTGGAGCGGCTCTGTCCCACCGGCGGAATGACCGGTTG
Organism: uncultured Desulfobacteraceae bacterium; assembly: GCA_964631805.1. Classification (GTDB taxonomy): domain Bacteria; phylum Desulfobacterota; class Desulfobacteria; order Desulfobacterales; family CAZWAE01; genus CAZWAE01. Next base: position 4,506 of record CAZWAE010000268.1, read on the forward strand.
GGCCATTTGGATCCAGTTGTGGCCGTAGGCCCGGTAAAGATCGGTGACCTCCAGGAAACCGGCTCCCGGCAGAACGATGTCGGCGTATGCGGTGGTGTCCGTATGAAACATCTCCTGAACGACAACGAACAGGTCTTCGCGGGCCAATCCTGCCAGTACCCTGCGGGATTGCGGCGCCACCACGGCCGGGTTGGACAGATAGACGTATAATAGATTGACCGGCGGATCGTCCAGTCTGGTCAGGGCGTTGCCCAGTTCCACCATGTTAACGGTCCGGGTGCCGGGCGGTCGCAGATCCGATCGTATCAGACATTCCAGGTCAGAGGGTGCACCGCCCAAAATGCGGGTGATCCCTCCGCCCGGTTTATCAAAGGCGCCGACCAGGGCGGGCAGCAGAGCGATGGTCCGCATCGCCATGGCCCCCTTGAGCTGGCGGGCCGGTCCCCATCCGGTACGAATGTAGGGCGCCCTGGCCCGACCATACCCCTCGGCCAGCCGGACGATCATCTCCTCTGACACACCGCAGATATCGGCTGCCCGGGCCGGGGTGTACTCTGCAGCCCTGACCTTCAATTGGTCAAAGCCCAGGGTCTTCCGGGCGATAAAATCAAGATCGATCATATCCCGGTCGATGAGCACCTGCATCATGGCCAGGGCCAGGGCGGCATCGGTGCCCGGTTTGATCATCAGGTGCAGGTCGGCCCGTTTGGCCGTCCGATTGCGGTAGGGGTCGATGACCACCAAGGTGGCCCCGGCCTTCCGGGCCCTTTTAAAATAGGGCCAGGCATGGATGTTGGTGGCAAGGGTGTTGCTGCCCCAGATGATGATGTAGTCCGACCGGGAAGCCGACTGAATCTCGGTGCTGGGCCCGCTGCCCAGGCTGGCTTCGTATCCGGCCGTGGCCGCCGGACCGCAGATGGTGTAGTTCAGACAGCTGGCCCCCAACCGATTGAAAAAGGCATGGCCGGCGTT
>CAZWAE010000269.1:0-5455 GCA_964631805.1 uncultured Desulfobacteraceae bacterium
AATCGATCAGCTGCAGGTTCAGGAACGCCGGAAAACGGCTGCCCCTTCGACAGGCTGTATGGCTGGCTGTCATCATCGGCGTCTTTGAGATCGGCTTCATTTTCATCTTCTACATGGGCACGATCAAACACGAAGTCGACAAGTATGAAAATTATATAGGCGCCATCGAAGGCGGCGCCTCGACACAGATGATCTCCATCGGCCTGCTGCTGCAGGGGGAAGCGCTCCAGCTTTCCAACGATCCGGAGATTCAGAATATCATGTATCAGGCCGGGCAGACTGTTCAGATGGAAGGGGGGGACGGCAGAAAAAGCGATAACATCCGAAACAGGCTCCAAAAATATCTGTATTCGCATTACCGTTGGATGGACCGGAAGAGCGGTCCCATGCCTTCCGGAAAACCGGTCCGTCACAGGCCCGGTTCGGGCCGTCTGAAACGTCTGCAATCCCTTGTGAAGAAAAATGTTCGTTTTGTCATTGCCCCTGAAAATATCACCCTGTTGCGCATCCATAGCCCCGGTCAATATGGTGATGTTCCGAAAACCTTAAATGATCTGATCAAAAAATCGGAGAAAACCAAAGCCCCGCTGAATGGGCTCGATATCGGCCCCGACTATGCCGGCCTGCGGGGGATCGCCCCGATTTTTCATAAAAATGATAAAAATAAGAAAGAGTTGGTCGGCTATGTGGAAGTGGGACAGGCCATTGAAAAATTATTAAATCAGCTTAGAGATATTTTGGGGGAACGGGAGCTTCAGGTCGATTTTGCCCTTCTGCTTCGAAGAAAGGCCGGTGAATCCTTTCTGGATCCAACCCGACCGGACAGCGCCAGATCCTGCACCGATGATTTTGATATCATTGCCGAAACAGCGGCGGTTCCGGGCGTTTTATGCCGAAGCCGCAAATTTCGTAAAATGCTGAAGCACCTTCCCGACGAGTCTTTTATCAAAAGGAGAGATCAGGCATACGTCATAGCCGCGACATCGGACCCCACGGCACCCCTGTCGGCCCTCAAGCTGGAACAGGAAGCATCTGACACTGCCTGGGTCGCCTGGCTGGCCATACCCCGGCAGACCATCACCCATCTGCTGTTTGAAAAACTGAGGCCCGCCATCTTCTTCGGTGTGGGGTCATCCTTTGTCCTCCTGGCGGCCATCATCTGTTTGTGGCATTTTGCCAGTAAAAAGCTAAATCGCCTCGTTGATGAAAAAACCGCAGAGTTGGGGCGGGCCAACAGTGAACTGAGGATTGCAAAGGAAAAAGCGGAGGATGCCAACCGTGTAAAAAGCGAATTTCTGGCCAACATGAGCCATGAAATCCGGACGCCCATGAACGCGATTATCGGGATCGGCGATCTGATGATCGATACCGATCTCAATGCAAAGCAAAGGGAGTACCTGGATGTGATTCGATCCTCCTCCCGGTCCCTGCTGGAACTTCTAAACGACATCCTCGACTTTTCAAAGATCGAGGCGGGGCAACTGGACCTTGAACGTATTCCCTTCAAGCTGCACCGTCTGGTCGAGGCGGTCACGGACAACTTCCGTGGAAAAAGCGCCGAAAAGGGGATTGCATTTATCGTCAACATCGATCTTCAAACCCCTTACGGTCTTATGGGAGATCCGCTTCGTCTCCGCCAGGTCCTCATCAATCTGGTGGGCAATGCTTTCAAATTTACTGAAAAAGGCGAGGTTCAGCTCGGTGTCCAGGCAAAGGATATTACGGATGCCGCAGCAACCCTGACGTTTACGGTCAGCGACACGGGCATCGGGATACCGGAAGAAAAACGCGCGTCCCTTTTCGGAGCGTTCATACAGGCGGACACCTCCACCTCCAGAAGATATGGCGGAACCGGCCTTGGCCTTTCCATCAGCGAGAAGATGGTGCGGATGATGGGCGGGGACGGTCTTTCCGTTGAGAGTCAGCCCGGCATCGGGAGCACCTTTTCGTTCACCTGTACCTTTGACATTGCCGATATCCGGAAAACCAGGGACTGGGCAGTCCCCCCGGAACTCCGGGACATGCTGATCCTGATCGTGGAGGGCACGGAGGGCAGCCGACGGATGCTCGAGCAGACCGTCATCGATTTCGGCATCGCCTGCCGGAGCGTCGGTTCGGCCGAAGAGGCGGTGCGCGTGATGAAGAAGCCCGGGGATGGCCGGCGTGTCTCCCTGGTCCTCATGGATTTCAAACCATCCGATTCGGACGGGTTCACGGCTGCGGGAAAAATAAGGAAGACCGCCGGCAGCCTGCCTATGATCATGATGAGCGCTTATCGGCAAAAAGAGGTGATGGCAAGGGCGGAGCAGGCCGGTATGTGCGCCTTTTTGTCAAAGCCGGTCAAGCCGTCCGCGCTGTTCGATGCCATTATGGAGTGCATGGGGTTTGAACTCCACAAAAGAGCCGCAAGGGGTGTTGACGGGTATGCCGACTATTTTAAGGGTGTTTCCGTTCTGCTGGTGGAGGACAACGCTGCCAATCAGATGGTGGCAATGGAGATTCTGGGGCAGGCCGGTTTTGATGTCGAAGTGGCCGGAAACGGTCGCACCGCCTGTGAAATGGTGGCGGTAAAGGATTACGCCGCGGTACTCATGGACCTTCAGATGCCGGAAATGGACGGTCTGGAAGCGACTGCCCGCATCAGAAAGACACTCACGCCAGAAACCCTTCCCATCATCGCCATGACCGCAAACGCCATGCGTGGTGACCGTGAAAAGTGCCTTTCCGCCGGGATGAACGATTATGTGAGCAAGCCCGTCGATGCGTTGGAACTGATGGGTGCCCTGAAAAGGTGGATCCCCGCCGACAAAAGGGCGCCGGCCGGTAAATCGGATAGTGGATCTCCGGAAGGGACACCCCCTCCCCTCTCCCTGCCCGGCATCGATCTGTCCAAAAGCATGGACCGTTTGGGAATTTCATGGGATCAGTTCAGGAAGATCCTGGCCGGATTTGAAAAGAGCCAGCCCACGGAGATGGCGGATCTTCGGCAGGCGATGGACTCTAAAGACCTGGACGGGGTTCGGCTGAAGGCACATTCACTGGCCGGCATTGCCGGTAATATCGGGGCCGAGGCCCTGGAAACTGCCGCCAGGGCCGTGGAGAGATCGGCATCCGCTGGAGAATCAGGGGGTGTGCCGGATCTGGTTGACGCCCTCGGAAAAGAGCTTGAATGGGTTATAGAGGGTATTTCCGCTCTTGACGCGTCTCCGAAACCCCGGGATCTGCCGTCGGATCCGTCGGCGCAGGTGCCGGTGAATATCACGCAACTGGCCGCCGCTTTCGGCCAACTCATGGTGTCCATAGAGGAGTTTGATCCGGTCGGTGTTGAACAGGCGTTGGCAACGGTGGATGAAACCAGCCTTCCGGACAACATCGAACCGGAGTTTCACGGGCTCCGGCAGGATCTTGGGGAACTGCAGTATAAAACGGCAGTCGTAACGGTGTCCGCTATTTTGGAGAAGCTCCGGCAACTGGAGGAAAAGAAACCATGACCCATGACATCCACGATCTGTCCCGGTGCAGGATCCTGCTGGTCGATGATGTGAAAAATAACATCACCATTCTCATCGAGACGCTGAAGGATGACTATAAGCTGGGTTTTGCCTTAAACGGGCCGGACGCCCTTGACTTTGCCAGGACGAAATCCCCAGATCTGATACTGCTTGATATAATGATGCCCGGAATGGATGGCTATGAGGTGTGCCGGCGGCTCAAAGCCGATCCCGCCACCCGGGCCATACCGATTCTCTTCATTACCGCCCTCGATGAGATCCAGAGCAAAACCACAGCCTTTGAAGTCGGCGCAGTGGACTACATCACCAAGCCCTTCGAGGTGTTGGAGGTGAAGGCGAGGGTCAGGACCCATCTGACCTTGACGCTGGCCCGGAAACTCCTCGCGTCCCAGCGCGACCGGTTGCAGGAATCCCTTGATCTGGCCATGGAGGTTCAGCAAAGTTTGCTGCCCGAAGCGGAACCCCACCTCCCTGGCCTTGATATCGCCGGAAGAAGCGTCTATTGCGATGAGACCGGCGGTGATTACTACGATTATCTGGATATGGGAACGGATCGGCTTGGGATACTCGTTGGCGACGTCTCGGGCCACGGTATTCAGTCCGCCCTATTGATGACCACGGTTCGCGGCCGCCTGAGACAGCGGATCCTTTCGCCGGGCAGTCTCTCACGGATCGTCTCCGACCTGAACCTGCAATTTCATCAGGATGTTAAATCTTCGGGTAATTTCATGACGCTTTTCATCTCCCAACTCGATCTCAACAGCAGGACGCTGTGCTGGGTCAGGGCGGGACACGATCCGGCTTTTGTTTACGATATCGCGTCAGATACATTTTTTGAACTCGGGGGACCGGGGCTGGCCCTGGGCGTGGCCGGGGATTATCAATACCAGGATTTTTCCCGGAAGATCTCAAAAAATCAGATACTGGTCATCGGCACCGACGGCATCTGGGAGTCCGAGACGACCGAAGGGGAACGTTTCGGGAAAAAGAGATTTCAGGAAATCATCCGCGCCAATGCCCACGGGACGGCCCAAGCCATTACCGATGCCGTTATCGATGCCGTCCGGCGGTTCAGCCATCCCCTGAAAACTGAAGATGACATCACCCTTGTGACCGTCAAGTTTATGGATCCAAACCATTGAAAGGGTGTTTTGATGTTACACCAAACCAAACACTATGAGGTAAGCCATTCTGAAGCCGGTGTGCATGTCCGTCTGCCGGCCTTGCGATGGGTGCTCAGCTCCGCGGTCCTGAACGGCGGGCTGGTCAAAGCCGACCATATTCTCAATCTCCGCGTGGAGAAAAACCCCGAAGGGGACAAGGGCCCTTTTGTGCCATCTGAAGTCACCTTGGAGGCCTACGGGGAAAAGAGGGGATGGGGGGGGTGACAGTGGGGATGATGACGGCTGCGGATGCCGATTCGTTTCGCCGGGTGAGCCGGGTGGAGCAGGGCGTGGAGGTGACCGCCCTTGTGACCGTGGGGATATCCAATGCCCGGCGGGCAGGAGATGTCGCGGAATGCCGCCAGCTTGATATCGACACTCCCGGCACAGGCACCATCAACATCATCGTCCTGACCAATGCAATTTTGGAAAAGCCGGCCATGGTGGAAGCCTTATTGACCGTGACGGAGGCCAAATCCGCCGCTCTTCAGAACCTGGACGTTCGCAATCCTGAAACCGGCAGCCTTGCCACCGGAACCGGGACCGACGCCGTGGCCGTTGTCAGCGGACCCGGACCGGCAAGGATCCGCTTTTGTGGCAAACATATGCTATTCGGGGAGATGCTCGCATCCACGGTGATCGAGGCAATCACTTCATCCTTGAAAATAAAAAAGAACAGCAGGATTCTGTAACAGTTTTCCCGCCCTGCCCGTCTTGTTTTTAGGAACGGATTTAAAAATAAAGGAATGAGATCATGCTGCTGACGGGCTACACCAAAAA
>CAZWAE010000270.1:0-1414 GCA_964631805.1 uncultured Desulfobacteraceae bacterium
CCGGATCCTGAAAAGAGGAGGGCTTTGGTCCCGAAGAGCCCCGGCCATGGAACAGGCGATCTCTGCGGATGGGTGTGACATCCGCCATGGCTGAATGGAACAGGGCTTCGTCCGATTCGACATCCCTGTTAAAATTACCACCCAATGAAGCGCTGGATGAGATGTCCACCGGTAGGGTATCCGGTCGCCAACCAGATGAAGGCAAATTCCCCGGCATCCGTTTCTTTAAATCACCAAAGGGTTTAAAACCGCCGGATGATGTAAAAGATGTCATGGGTTGTCCTGTTTGTTGGAAAAAAATAAAGATTAGCAACAGCTCCGGTTCGGGTCAATCATTATTGACAGGTGATCCCGGTGGGAGTTATCGTACGCTTAAAAATCCCCCGGATGTGGATTTTATGGAGGGTAATCATGCGAAACCCTTCAATTTTGATCCAGTGGCGAGACGGCGTACAAGCGATCCATCCCCGGCGGGCCACTCCAGACACAGGAGTTACCTAATGAAACTTGAGGAGTATTGTCCCGATAAATTGACAGATGCGCAGGGAGCCGTATCGAAGATCAAGAACGGCAGCAGGATCTTTATCGGAACCGGGTGTGGTGAACCCCAGCACCTCATCCGGGCCATGGTGAGCGATCCGACGCTTCAGGATATCATGGTTTACCAGATGCTGTCATTTACCTTCGCCGATTATGTTGACGACCCCTCATTTTTGAAGCGGTTTTCCCTGAAGCTTTTTTTCATCAGCGCCGCTATGCGCAAGGCGGCATTTGAAGGTAAAATTGATTACATTCCGGTCTATCTTTCACAGATACCCCACCTCTTTTCATCCCAACGCATCGGATTGGATGTGGCGATGATCCAGGTCAGTCCACCGGACCGGTTCGGCTACTGCAGTCTCGGCGTATCGGTGGATATCACCCGGTCCGGAATGGAGAATGCAGACCGGGTTATTGCCCAGGTCAATCCGGAAATGCCGAGAACCTGGGGGGACAGCTTCGTGCACGTGGATGATATCGATTACCTTGTGGTTCACAAGGAACCGCTGGTTGAAGCGCTGCCCAGCGTAAAGGATGAGGAGATCGCTTTAAGAATCGGCTTTTACGTTAACCAACTGGTGGATGACGGTGCGACCCTGCAGATCGGGTTTGGTCATCTGCCCTATGCAATACTGAAATATCTCGACAAGAAAAAGGACCTCGGTATTCATACCCAGTTGATCACCGATGGGATGCTGCCTCTTTTTGAAAACAATATCATAACCAATAAAAAGAAAACCTTGGTTCCCGGCAGGGTGGTGGCATCGCTTTGCATGGGTTCCACTGAGATCTACGATTATGTGAACAACAATCCGATGTTTTATTTCAGATCCTCGGAATGGGTTAACGATCCCACTGTGATCGCCCGGAACGA
>CAZWAE010000270.1:1514-5411 GCA_964631805.1 uncultured Desulfobacteraceae bacterium
ACCACCCGGGGTGATGTCAGTTTTATCATCACGGAATACGGAATCGCAGAACTGCAGGGTAAGGGGATCTATCAGCGCGTGATGGAACTGGCCCAGGTTGCCCATCCCCGATTCCGCAGTGAACTGATCGAATTGGCCAAAAAACGCCACTATATTTTTGGTGATCAACTCCCGCCTTCCGAAGAGGATCTCCTGTTTCTGGAAAACTATAAAAGCACTTATGATCTGAAAAGCGGCAAATCAGTGGAATTTCGACCGCTGCTCCCCTCCGATGAGTTCCTGTACCGAAATTTCTTTTACTCTCTGAAAGAGGAGACCATTTTCTCCAGATTTTTTTATCGGATGAAGCTCTTCTCCCACGAAGTGGTGCAAAAACACTGGGCTGTCATCGATTACAAGCAAAATATGTCTCTGATCGGTCTGCTCCAGAAGGGTGGCCACAAAGAGATCATCGCCATTGGGTCCTATGCGCTGGATGATCCGCCCATGGCGGAAGTCGCATTTGTGGTTCGCGAAGACTTTCAGGGAATGGGAATCGCCTCCTACCTTCTGGACCTCCTGGAGAAAATAGCAAAGGAAAACGGATTTACCGGTTTTACGGCATCCGTTTTGAGGGAGAATGCTTCCATGCTGCATGTATTCAAGAAAAAATTTTCCAATATGGAAACGGTGGGAGGCGGCGGCCTTGAAGTGTCCCTCGAAATGCCTTTTGACAAAGTGGCAGACCCTTCATGAAAACGGGTTCGACCCGGTGGCGGAAGGTGATTGTCGACGGCGGCGCTATTTTGGGAGTTGATCTCAGGGCGGAGCATGTCGAGAAATTTGCGGTTCACGCGACAGAGCTCGACGTATGGAACCGAAGAATCAATCTGACGGCCATTACCGATCCAATAGGTGTGGCCGTCAAACATTTTGTCGACGCGCTTGCCGCAGTGCCTCTGATACCGAATGGCGCCGTGTTGTTGGACATCGGATCCGGGGCGGGATTTCCCGGAATTCCCCTGAAAGTGGCCATCCCGTCCCTGACGGTTTTGCTGATCGATGGGTCCCGGAAAAAGATCAATTTTCAGCGTCATGTGATCCGGACTTTAGGCCTGAAAGGGATCCGGGCCCGGCACATTCGCGCAGAGGAGATGAGGCATGATCCGATGTTCCGGAAGAAGTTCGACGTGATCGTTTCAAGGGCATTGACCGATCTTGAATCGATGGTATCGCTGGCCGAACCGCTTCTCAAAGCGGAGGGCGCCATTATCGCTTTCAGGGGCCGGATTGGACAGGAAGAGGGTTTCCGTTCCCCCACGGAAATCTTATCCTCGAAAGCGTTCGAGGGGTTACGTCCACCCGAAGTAAAATGCTATACGCTGCCGTTCATCTCTTCGGAGCGCGCCATCGTCATATTAAAGAGACGACCGATCAATCCAGATGTTTGATCACCGATTCTGACAGGGAGTCGTCATCCTCCTTGAAAATCGGCATCAATTGCGCGGCAATCTCCTTGATCGATTTCATATTCTTTTCCCGCATGATTCCCTGGATCTTTTCAACCCCTTCCTCTATCAATCGCAACCCTTCCGCAATTTCCAGAATATCCTTTTTATCCATGTCCAGATCTCCATTGTTGAACTGAATGGTAAACGGCACCGTAGCCTGTCTTCGACACTAAATTATTACTCTCCCGGCAGAATGCCACGGCCTCATGAAAACTTCAATTAAAAAACCGATAAAATATTTTTATGCCAATTTTTGGCGATTCGTGGCACACTGTCTCTGAGTGATAGATACACCTATTCATAGATATGGTAACATATCTTTTTTACCACAGAGGACACAGAGAAAACGTTCATCAAATGTATAGAAATTGTTTTTTTGCCATGAATGCGGACAGACCAGAATTCAACATTGCCGGATCCAAATTGCACAACCGGGTGATCGGTCTTCTACTCATCCTGGTGACACTGGTTGTCTTTATACCGGTAAAGGATCATGGGTTCGTCGAATATGACGATAATATCTATGTCACGCAGAATCCTCGTGTAAATACCGGGTTGAGGCCTGAAAATATCGCTTGGGCCTTTGCCTCTGCCCATTCCGCAAACTGGCATCCGGTTACATGGCTGTCCCACCAGTTGGACTGCACCCTGTTCGACCTGGATCCCGGATGGCATCATCTCACCAGCCTGATGATTCATATCCTGAATGTGGTGTTGCTGTTTGTCGTGCTGGTCCGGTTGACGGCAAACTCCTTGAAAAGCGGGTTTGTTGCCGCCCTGTTTGCCATTCATCCGCAGCATGTGGAATCCGTCGCATGGGTGGCAGAGCGGAAAGATGTTCTATTCGGCTTTTTCTGGATGCTGACCCTGTGGGCATATCTGGGTTATGTGCGTCAACCGTGCCTGCGCCGCTATGGGTGGGTTCTACTCTTTTTTCTTTTAGGTTTATTGTCCAAACCAATGATCGTTACCCTGCCATTTGTCCTGATTCTCCTGGATTTCTGGCCCCTCGGACGATTTGGCAGCGGGTACACGCGGCAGGGTGCTTTTGTTAACCGGCCGCTGGTCGAAAAAATGCCGTTACTGGCCTTGATGGCCGGATCCTGTTTCATCACGTTTCTCGTTCAGCAAAGTGCCGGTGCGGTGGGGAATGTGGAGATCTTTCCGTTCTACACCCGCATGGGAAATGCCATCATTTCCTATGTTATGTATCTCAAAATGATGCTGATTCCCACAGGCCTTGCCGTGTTGTATCCCCATCCTGGGGCGGTGGAAACTCGGGAGGTCATAACGGCCGGTTTCATCCTGGCTTCATTCAGCGGATTGGCCATATATGTCCGGAGGCGGTTTCCCTATCTGCTTGTCGGCTGGTTGTGGTATATGGGAACCCTGGTGCCGGTCATCGGGATCGTACAGATAGGTATGCAGTCCATGGCCGACCGGTATACCTATATCCCCATGGTGGGCATCTGGATCGCCCTCACGTGGGGGGGGGATGCGCTGCTGTCGAAATGGCGTTATAAACGCGTAATGTGGAGTTTTGCAGTCCCCTTGATACTGATCTTTTTGATCTGGGCCTCTCGCATCCAGGTGGGGTACTGGAGGGACAGTGAAGCACTGTTTACACGGGCCCTTGATGTCACAACAGGCAACTACGCCATGCATACGAACCTTGGCAGCGTCTATGCCGGACAGGGGCGGTCCGAAGAAGCCATCGCCCAATACCGGATCGCCTTGGGGCACCATAACGGTTTTGCGAAGGCCCACAACAACCTGGCGGTGGAACTGGTAAAGGCGGGAGATTTAACTGAAGCGGTCCGGCATTACAACACCGCCCTGGAAAGTGCGCCACTTTTTTACCAGGCGCACTATAACCTCGGCCTGGCGCTGGAGAAGCAGAAAAAAGCAGCCACGGCCGCCCGTCGGTATGTCGATGCGCTGAATATCCGGCCCGATTTTGCCCCGGCCCATTTCCGGTTGGGAAACCTGATGGCCGAAAAAATGCAGTTCGAGGCGGCTGCCGGTTATTACAATAAAGCGATCACATCGGATCCCGGGCATATGATGGCCCGGCTGCACCTGGGGAATATCCTGCTGGGCCAGGGCAGAATTGACGATGCTGTAGATCAGTATCGAAGGGTGCTTGAGCAGGTTCCCGGTCATGCCGATGCTCATAACAATATGGGTATCGCCCTTTCCAGACGTCGCGACTTCAAGGGGGCGGTGCACCATTTCCGGCGGGCCCTGGGAATCCTGCCGGATGACGTCGAGATCCGGCAAAACCTCAGTCGAGCGACGGAACTGGCCGGAAAGCAGTAACCTATATCTTGAAAACCACGTCTTATAAGTGTGGTCAGAGATAGATGGCTCTGCCGAAATAAATTGATACAAAATTAGAAGCACGAAA
>CAZWAE010000271.1:0-2911 GCA_964631805.1 uncultured Desulfobacteraceae bacterium
TATCAGTAAAACACCAGTGAAGTGTTCCCGCCGGCCCATGGGCATCGGTCCTCCAGCCGGCCAAAACTCACCGCAAAGGCCGCGTAAGGCCAGCCGTTGATGGGTACAATAAATAACGGCTTTGAATACAGGTGCTTGGTTGCGGGTCACCTCCACCGAGTGGCGACTGGCCAAACGCGGCCTAAGCGTCTCAGACAGTTGTCCGGCTTCCGGCCCAATACCCATAGGCCTCATTGCGGTGGGAACTTGAGCTTTGTAGAGAACTGTACTATTGAAAAGCACAATGGATTAAAAAAGCGGGTCATGATATACATGCTCGGTTTAGTGGTTCATCAAAATGAAGCGTACTTTTTGGGATTCATCGGTTAATAATAAAGGTTTTGAGTAGTTAAAACACGCGAGCAAGGGGCCAAGGGCTCCAGGATTCAAGGGTTCAAGGGAATGAGAAAATACCGGCTGAACCGGTAGGTAAGCAACAAATTGGGTTTTTCTGGAAATCACCGACCATCCGTATCACAGAATGGCTTTGGGGTTATAAATTCCCGGGACTAAGGGCAGCAGCGAAAAGGATACAGACCCTTTTTTCCGTACGTCTAAACACCGGGAAAATAATCGGCATCGCGACCTGTCGGGGCGTAGCCGAAGGCGAAGTCTGAAGCGATACCCTTTTCCACTTGAACCCCAGAACCCATGCCCGAGGCAGGCAAGCCTCGGCCCCTCGAACCCTGATTGTATTAGGATTGAGGATTCTTTCTATTGAAATGGGAAGTTGGTTTTAAATGTGCACCCTGAACCCTTTGTTGGAGGAAACAATGAAAAAATATGCAGCAATCGTCACGATATCCATCTTTTTGATCAGCCTGTTGGGTTGCGCCACACCGCCAACCCGACAACAGCAGGGTACGGCGGTGGGTACGGGTGTGGGAGCTGCAGTGGGTGCCGGATTGGGTCAGGCCATCGGTGGCAATACCGAGGCGACCTTGCTCGGTGCCGGGATCGGAGCGCTTTTGGGCGGCCTTGCGGGCAATCAGATTGCCGCCTATATGGACCGGCAGGAGCAGGAGCTGCGGGAGGCGGTTGCCCGGTCCGAGGCGGTCAATGTTCAGCGGGATCAAAACGTCCTAACCGCCACATTCAAAGGTGACCTCCTTTTTGATACCGATTCGGCAGCGATCAACCCGGGGGGATACCAGGAGATCGATCGGGTGGCCCGTGTCCTTCAGGACTTTCCCCAGACCCTGATCCGGGTGGAGGGGCATACGGATGTCAGGGGATCGGAAGAATACAATCAAAAGCTATCTGAGCGGCGTGCGGAATCAGTGAAAAACGCTCTGGTGCAACAGGGTGTGGACCCCCGCCGCATTCAGACGGTGGGTTTCGGAGAATCGATGCCTCTTTCGTCGCAACACAACCTTAACCGCAGGGTGAGCGTCGTTATCGTCCCCATACAACAAAAAGGGTAGACCCATGGAAGACTTCAACCAGATCATCGAAACCTTATCGCTGACCATGGGCGCTGCCTGGGCCAGCGGTATCAATCTTTATGCGGCCATACTGGTTTTGGGATTGCTGGGGGTTTCGGATAATATCGTACTTCCCGCCGGACTTGAAATCCTGATGAACCCGCTGGTGATCGGTTCGGCGGGTGTCATGTACCTGGTTGAGTTTTTTGCCGACAAGGTGCCGGGTGTGGATACGGGATGGGACACCATCCATACCTTTATCCGCATACCGGCCGGCGTGCTCCTGGCCGCCGGAGCCGTTGGCGATGTGAATCCCGCTGTGGCCATTGCCGCCGGTATATTAGGGGGGGGCATTGCCGCCGGCGCCCATGCCACCAAAGCCGGCTCAAGAGTGGTGATCAATGCATCGCCGGAGCCGTTTACCAACTGGACCGCTTCCGTCCTGGAAGACATCGCCGTCATCGGAGGCTTGTGGACGGCATTGAACTATCCCATTGCGTTCATCGCGTTTTTGATTCTATTCATCCTTCTGCTCATATGGCTGATGCCCAAGATCTGGAAGGGTGTGAAAAAGGTATTTAGTGCCATCCGCCGTTTTTTCAATGGTGGCAAACAGGAACCCATTTCAGGGAATGCCGTACCCCAAGCGGACCCTCCCGTGAATGAGCCCCCATCCATCGAAAAAATTTCTTAAAAGGGATATCTGATTGCCATATACCTAAATAATATCCGTATTTTATCTACTAATTTTTGATATTTACATTTCCGGTTGTTTGTGTTCTAATTCCTTCGGTTTTTCCGTATCCGTCCCGGTTTTTTCCGATTAAAACGATTTGTGTATGATTCCGTCATTCCCTGGCATGTTACAGGGAAAAAGCCATCCGGCACCGATCGGAACCAAGAGGCGGGAATACCGAAAAGGACCCCCCCATGAAAGTCACCTTCATCTATCTGAAAAAAATCGCCATCAACCGGAGACTTTTTCGTGCCGCTCCTTTGACCTACTCTCTGCTGGCCGCTTATACCCCCGAAGACGTCGAGGTTTCCATTGTTGACGAAGGTTTTGAAACCATCGATTTCGATCAGGATGTTGATATTGTCGCCATGACCTTTGTCGTTCCGCTGGCCCCAAGGGCCTATGAGGTGGCCGCTAAGTTTCGCAAAAAGGGCAAATCGGTGGTGTGCGGAGGCCCCCATGCCACCCTGATGCCAGAAGAGGCGGCGGCGCATTTTGATGCCGTGGTGATCGGGGAGGGGGACCGGTCGTGGCCCCTGCTGCTTGAGGATTTCAAAAACGGGCGATTAAAAAAGTACTATCGAAATCAAAATCCTATCGACATGGAGAAAATCCCGGTCCCCAGGCTGGACCTGTTGAATTCGAAGCACTACGGAATCCTGAATTCGGTACAGGCGACCCGCGGTTGTCCTTTTCGCTGCCGTTTCTGTTC
>CAZWAE010000271.1:3011-5388 GCA_964631805.1 uncultured Desulfobacteraceae bacterium
TCAGTTTGAACAACAACAATAAAGGGCATAACCGCGTCAAATCATATAAAGAGGGGATTCGACTGCTCCACGACCACGGGATCTCCGTGTATGCGGGTATTATGTTCGGTTTTGATGATGACCGGAAGGATATATTCGAAAAGACACTGGAGAAGACCTTCGAACTCGGTATCGACATGGTCGCCCCGAGAATTGTTGCACCCTATCCCAACACACCCTTGTTCGAGGCGCTGCAAAGGGACCACCGGATTATCCATACCGACTGGTCAAGATACAATGGGGCCCATGCGGTATTCCGGCCGAAACATATGACGCCGGTGGAGTTGGAAAACGGTTTTAAATGGTTTGACCAGGCGTTCCATTCCTATGGTGCCATCGCCAAACGGTTCTGGAAATCCAGGGCTTTTCCCTGGGGTGTACTGCCGGTGAACCTGGCAAAAAACAGGGCGATCCGGGATGAATCCCGAAAAAGATCTTTACCCTTTAGTGAAACCGTCCGCCCCGCATTCGTGAAAAACGTCTAGGGCCTTTTGCCGATAGAGATCGGATTTTATCCGGTCGCCTTTGCGGTTTAGCAGCTCGGCATAGAGGGCATAATCCTTACCCAGATTGAACTGCATATCGTTTTGCTGGTCGGTTTCCATCGATTTTTCAATCCACTTCTCCGCTTCCGGCAGAAGGTCGTCATCCAGGTTCATTAGGATCTCACCGATGTATCGTTTCATCCAGCCGTCCGCAATGTTCACCGGGTTTGATCCCTCCAATGCAATGAGCGATTCGACGTCGACGTCGGTTTCGTTGTTTTTGACCCTAGCCCTGGCCGCGCCCATCTTGTTCACCTTGATCCAGAACGGAATCATCTGGTTGTATTCGAGAAGGGAGACGACGGCGTTATGGTGGTCCTCTGCTTTCCGGTAATCGCCCTTTTCGTAGTAAGCTTCGGCAAGGGTGGCCTGGGCCATGGCGTTCCAATAGAAAAGTCCGATTCTTTCACACAGACCGATACCCTCCAGAAGGTGACTTTCCGCCTCATTAAATAACCCTTTCCCATAGCAGGAGATCCCATGGCTGGTATGGGCGAGCGCCATGGAGTAGATATCTCCGCTCTCTTCTGCGATGGACAGGGCTTCGAGACTGGTCTGGTAACTGGCATCGATTTTTCCCCGGGAATAGTAGACAAAATAGCTGGTCATGCATTTCATGGCGGCGATGCCCCAAAGGGTACCGGTGGCCTGGTTGATGTCTAGCGCCTTCTGGTAACAGGCAAAGGCATTATCGAACTCACAGTTGAACGAAAGTGCCAGTCCCAGAAAGTGATTTGCAAAAAACAGCGAAACGATGTCGTTTTCCGCCTGGGAAATTTCCAGGGCATCGTTCAGGCATTTAAAGGCTTGCTTAAAATCCTCCTGGGACAAATAGTAGTAGGTGCCCATGATGGTGTATATCTGAGAAAGTCTTTTCCGGTAATTCCGGCTGACGGCCAGTTCGATGATGGGGTCGATGGCCTCTTTTGCTTTCACATGGTAGTTGAACTGGATATAATAGAGCCCCAAGACGGTTCTGATATCGATCAGATCCTTTTGGACCCGGTCGGTTCTGTCCAGTTTTTCCAGAGAAGAGATCCCTTTTCGGGTATAGGTGATGGCATCCACCAGAACCCCCGATTTCTCCGCTTTCTTGGACATCCGCCTTGCGTATTCGGCGCCTTTTTCATGGTTTTCGCCCGCGAT
The DNA here is from genome assembly GCA_964631805.1 of uncultured Desulfobacteraceae bacterium. Classification (GTDB taxonomy): domain Bacteria; phylum Desulfobacterota; class Desulfobacteria; order Desulfobacterales; family CAZWAE01; genus CAZWAE01. Next base: position 4,742 of record CAZWAE010000271.1, read on the forward strand.
ATAATGGTCGGCCAAAACACCGTAGTACTCTTCGATATTCTCCCGGTACAAAGATTCCATGGAGATGGCGATGGTTTCATGGAGTTGCGCCTTCTTTTGGTTCAGTATGGAATCGTGAGCCACCTCCCGCGTCAGGGCATGCTTGAAAACGATGGTGGAATCCGGAAACACCCCTTTTTCATAAACGAGTTCCGTATCCTCAAGCTCGGCCAGATTGGCGCGGAGTTCCCGTCCGGACAGGTTCTGCACATGGCGGATCAATTGGCAACTGAACTCCCTTTCGATGACGCTGCCGGTCTGAAGCAACTCCTTGGCATTCTCGGAAAGGGAATCGATCCTGGCCATGATGATCTCCTGGATTGTGGAGGGGATCGCCACTTCCCGGATGTTCTTTGCCAGTTTGAACCAGTCCCGTTTTTTTTCGATGAACGCCATGTCCCTGAGGGATTTTATAAACTCCTCGATAAAAAAAGGCACACCGTCAGCCTTATCGAGAATCAAACGCTCCAGGGCTTCATCCACATCCTTGGACCCCAGCAGGTTCGTGATCAGTGAAGAACTCTCCCGGTTGGACAGGCGATTCAATATCACCTGGTTGTAATAGGACCTTCCCCCCCATTTGGGGACGTACTCCGGCCGATAGGTGA
>CAZWAE010000272.1:0-5384 GCA_964631805.1 uncultured Desulfobacteraceae bacterium
CCCGGAACCGGAAAAACGATCTCCTTTCTCTACAGCGCCGGAAATCCTTCGTTTGACGACCACTGGGAGATCCTTTATGATTGGTAAGACGGATTCTGTGGGGCTCCCGTGGAATTGGAAGCCGTTTGCCGAGTCGCCCTCTTTTCCAGGATTAAAAGGTTGTTCTTTCTTTACCTTGCGCCGTTTCTTTGTTATGGGACCTGCTTTTTGCATGATATGAGGAGATCCGAAATGGATAAAACGGAAAAAAACAGATCAACCCTTTTTTTCATAATTTTCCTGGTCGGCCTAGGCGTATTCGTGGGGCTCTACCATGTGACCAAAAATGCGGCGGAAAATCATACACAGATCGTAGCCGATGCTGCGGTGATGGACGAAGGCGGGTATCTGGTATCCGATTTGAACCGGCAAAAGATAGTACTCAAGCGGGATAAACGGCAGGCGGTTGGCAATAGCATTCTCGTTTACAGGGGGATTGAAAAGGGGGATAAAACCCGTATCGACGTGATCATTCCATCCCTTGATCCCGAGGTGACCTACCCGTTCACCATTCCGTCAGAAGTCGCTATAGAGGGGTTTACCATGGGACAGCAGCGATTTCGGCTTGTCAAAGTCAGAAAAAACGATCTCTGGCTGATCCTGGAGGGTTGAGAGCCCAATTCAAACCGTTTTCGAAAACCGCTCTTTTGCCCGGATCATCGCCTTGGTTCCGAAATAGTTGCCGATGTGGCACAGGATAAAAATCCCGATGCCCCACATGAATGCCTCCCGGTAGGGGGGAGCCAGATTCCCCGCGATGACCACCGGTATGCCTCCCCATATAAAGATGTTTCCAAGGACCGCGACCATGGACCGGACGGTGTGATCCCGGTCGATAATCCCGAAAAAGGCTGCCACCATCTGGACCCCGAGACCCAACCCCAACAGAAACAGAAACGTTTTAAACAGGATCGTCATAACCGTTCGCCCTCCTTTTCAGATACCAGCTGCACGATTCCCTGGGAGCCGTCCACCTTGACCCGGTCCCCCGTCTGAATCTGCCGGGTGCAGTCCGGAAGATCCACCACGCACGGCATCCCGAATTCCCTGGCCACGGTGCCGGCGTGGGACAGATAGCTCCCGATCTCCACCACTGCGGCCCCTGCGGTCAGAAAAAGGGGTGTCCATGCCGGGTCCGTGTAGGGTGCGATGAGGATCTCTCCTGGCGTGAGTTCGATGTCGATGGAGGGATCCAGGATCACGTGGGCAAGCCCCGTGTACCGTCCGGGGGCCGCAGATTGACCCTTCAGGGTATTGGACGACTCCGAGGCAGTGGAACGGAAGGGCGCGGGCTTTGTGGTTCTGACGCCGATGGTCTTGGGGGGTGCCATCTTGGACAGGCGAATGTGCTCCATGCGCCGGTCCCGCACCCTGTCCTCCACATCGCGCCATCCCAATTGGTCCGTTCGCATCTTCTCGATCTCATCACAGGTCAGGTAGAAAATGTCGTCCCGGCACCGCAGTTTTCCCTTTTGCATCAACCCGGCTTCAATTTGGAGGATCTTTTTCCGGACATGATAAAGTCCCAGGATATGATAAAAACGGGAGTTTTCCCGCATCTTGGCAAAATGTTTGGTTCGTCCGGCCAGGTAGTTGATCATGCGCCACCGGAATCCGAGAAAACGTTCAAACCTTCTTTCTTTGAGTTTTTCCCGGAGCTCTTTTTTTAGCGCTGTACGGGTTTTTTCCATCTCCTTTTCATGTTCTGCGGGATCGTTTTCAACAAGGAGATAGTTCCTCACCATTCCCAGGACCGGTGCGGGATTTTCTTCCCACCTAACCGATTGCAGTTCCAGTTCCTTTAACGCACGATGGCCGTTTTTAGCCAGGAAGCGGTCCAGCTTGCGGAGAAAGTCAACCGCTTCGGGTGCCGCTTTCAGGGCGGGGAGTATTTCTTCCGGTTTGTGCTTTTTAAAAAGCCCCCGGACGGTTTGATTTATTTTGGCGGTCCTGGCCATCTCCCAGATCTCCCTGCCCATTTCCGCGGAAAGAACTCCCTCCTGGCCTGAGCATAAAAGGGACTCGGCATCCTCCCGGATCTCCGGGACCCAACGCCGAAGCAGCTTCTGCAGGGCGCCAAGTAAGAACATGTAACGCCCGGCGGAGACGTTGACCGGCATGATCATCAATCCGGCCGGATCGAAAAACTTCGCCTGGTACCAGGGCCAAAGCCGCCGTATGGTCTCAACAGGTCCCATGGCGGGATCGGCTTCGACCCGTTTGCAGAGTGCCCGGTATCCATCCATGAAGTTGTCCGGCAGCCGGCGGGTCCGGGCGAAGAAAACCCCGGTGAGGAGATAGAGGATAAACAGGGAACAGAGAAACACCGGCAGCTTGACCAGGGATAGTTTCAGGTCGGGTTTTTCGGCACCCATCTCATAAATCAGCCGGGACAATTCCTCTTCGGTGGTTTTGAATGGCAGGATCGCCCGTAGCGGTTTCAGATAGATGTAGGCGCGTCCGCCGATCCGCTTCATGCCCGGCGGGGTCACTTTATCCATGAGGTCCCAGGACAGGGGGGTGATGGGATCCGTGAAATTTTCCACCAGGGGTTTGAAAATCACATATTGCCCCTTCTCACCCTGCCCGATCTCCTTTTGGCCCATGACCGTGATGGGGCGGGATTGGAGCATATAAAAATGCCCGTCCGTAATGGCCCACTCCACGTCCTGGGGGATGCCGAAATGTTTCTCCGCTTTCAGGGACCAGCGGCCCACCTGCCGCGCCTGGTTGAAAGAGAGGGTTTCCCGGTGACGCATATCGTTGGGAACCGCTTTCAACCGGGCGCCATTTCCCGCATCCAGGCTGGGCGGCACCATGAAGCGCTTATCGGCAATCCGCTTTTCAAGCAGCCGCAATTGATCCCGTTCGATGATGTAATGGTCGGGTGTAACGCGGCCGTCCACGATGGCCGCCCCCATTCCCCAACTCGATTCCGTAACGATTTCGTTTCTTTCGCCGGTTACCGGATTGGCGGTGAAAGTGACGCCGGAAATCTCGGAGCGGATCATCTCCTGGACCACCACCGCCATGAATACTGACCCGTGGTCGATTCCCCGGGTGGCGCGGTAGGACACCGCTTCCGGGTTCCACAGCGATGCCCAGCAGCTTTTAACCATATCGAGAAGGTTATCCCTTCCGACATAATAATAGGTGGCATGCTGCCCGGCAAAACTCGCATCGTCCAGATCCTCGGCCGTGGCCGAACTACGGACCGCACAGGCGATATCACCCCCCCTGTTCCGGACCAGGCGGTGGTGAGCGGCAATAATGTTGTCGGCAAGACCCGGGGGGATTTCGGCAGCTTCCACGATTTCCCGGATTCTATTGGCATGTCCCTCCATCTCACCGGGTGCGGCTCCGGCGAGCGACTGGCATTCGCGGCCAAGCCCGATACGATTGAAAAAATCTTCACAGGCGTCCGCCGATACCACGAAACCCGGGGGCACCGGAAAACCCTTTGCCGTCAACTCTCCCAGGTTGGCGCCCTTGCCGCCGGCGATCTCAACGTCTCCTCTGCCGATTTCGTCAAATGTCAGGATCGATTTTTCCATGGTGTCAGTCCCTGTTTGGCATCGTGAAGTGAAAACTAACTATGGAATCCACGAATCTGTGGAAAGCACAAATCCGATGATTGTCGCTGCAAAAGTGCGGGGAGTCGTATGGGGTGGTGTCTATTGCTCAGGGCAACGATGAACGCCTGATACAGCCCCATTCAGTATCAGAGTATACCCATTCGATTACAGAAAACGGATCGGAATGTCAATATGCGGAGTGGCGTATAAACCGTCTGAAGCGGTTGTGCCAGAGACGCCGGAGGAAACAATTGAGTTGATCACATCGGTGGATCCGGTATAATCGATTGTCGAGGAACCGGCTTCGTCAATGCATGACCGTCAGGAAAGGATGTCATGGCCGGCGGTAGGCTCAATATCCCCCGTCAAGGGGTAACGGATGATTCCCGTACCGGAATCAATTGCTGGAGGTTCCATGGATCGAAAACCCACCTTAATACTTCTGGTTCCATTGCTGGTGCTGTGGACCATCACCGGATGCGCAAACCGGACCTATCTGGCGGTGGACTACCTCCCCCGTTCGGCGGCCGGACCACCGGCAGGACTATCGGTCCGTCTGGGTTTTGTCGACGAACGCCCTTCCAGGACGGTTATTTTACCCGGCGCCGCTGCACATCTGACCGGTTTCAGGGACCGGTATCTCCTGGCCTGGTTGACCGACAACAAAGAGCGAACCCCCGCCGGCAGCTACGATCTGGAGGGTCTTTTTGTGGCTGCCTTCAAAAAAAGAATGCAAAAGATGCAGCTGCCGGTGGTACCTCAGGATCTTCGCGACACACCGCTTTTTGAAATAGGACTCAAAGCGTTCAGCATCGATCTTTCGGACCGCAACTGGGTCGTCGAAATCGGCTACGAAGCCCGAATGATCGTGGACGGGCGGGTCGTCGCCATTGAGACGGTCACCGGGAACGCCCAGCGGATTCGCATTGTGGGACGAACCGGTGCCGAACAGGTGTTGGGAGACCTGTTCTCCGACATGATCAACCGGGTTGATATGGAGAAATTGCTCCGTTCCCCCGGGAATCTTTAGATCAGTCCCCTTTAGCCCCCCGGAGGGACCCCACCAGGATCGAAGCCCCCGTCTCCCTGCTGTTTTTTGTTGAACACGAGGCGGTATTGCTGGTATATTTAATGATAATACAAACCGGTTGATTCCTTCGACCTCGTCTGTCTGCCCCTGTGACTGATACTTCGGGCTCTTGACCTGTATCCTGCCCGGCTAAACGCTGTTCTCTGCATTTTCAATCCTCACCCGGCCTGTTGAGGCGTTAATTGGCATTCCCGATCCGAGCGGTTTGCGTTTGAATTTTTTCGATGTGAAATATTTGGGTGTAGTTATAAGGGTTGAATGTCCGGGAGCTAAACCCCGCGGGACGGCCAATGCGGCCTGATACGGTTCAATCCGCCGGAGGACATTTCCCCACTGGAGGGAGTGGGCGTCGCCGGCATCACCGGATTGTCCGTATGGGCTCCGGCTGAGAAAAACGGTCTTCTCCAAAACCTGGACGAAACCATTTACCTGGGGAGGTGGATATGGTCGATCAAACGCAACTCAAAGAATTTTCAGTTTTTTCAGGAATTTCTCCGGAAGTTTTGTCGGAGATCGCCCGGTCCAGTGTAGCGTTTCATATGGAAGCGGACCAAGTTATTCTAACGGAGGGGGAGACCGCCACGAGTTTGTACGGGGTGCTCGAGGGCGAGGTGGAGTTGAGCGTCGTATTCAAAGACAGGGAGTTGAAAACCGATGTTCGATATGAGGAATCCATCGTC
>CAZWAE010000273.1:0-3637 GCA_964631805.1 uncultured Desulfobacteraceae bacterium
AAGGGGGCAAGGGGTCAAGTGAAGGACTATACCCGCCAATCTCTCGGCTCCTGGACCCCTTGGCCCCTTAAACCCTTGTTACTGTCAGTTTAGAAACGCCCGGGTAATGGATTGATCGTAGGGGAGATCGGTTTTGATCAATCCCTTGCCCTTCATCCAGTCGAGGACATCGGCCCATTGCGAGGCATCGGGCACGCCGTTCCCCGGGAAGACCGGAATCTTGTAGCTGTCTTTGATGTTCTTGGGAACGCGGATGTTCTTCAGCAGAAGATCGCGGTAGGCGTCCGGGTTTTTGTTGATGTCCGCTGCGGCCCGATCCCAGCCATCCAGGAACAATCGGATCGCTTCCGCTTTTTGATTCATGGCTTCCACGGTGAAGGTCAGAACGCTGATGCTGTATTTGGGATTTTCGGTGTCGTTGAAAATTTCTCCCGCGCCGGAGGCCAGTGCACTTTTGGCCAGGGGATCGGGAATCATCGCCGCCTTGATCTGGCCCTGCATCAGGAGCTGGTAGCGCTCCGGGATGACGGGGACCGATCTTTTGGCGATCTGTTGGGGTGTCAGTCCCTTGTCCCGGAGCAGGCGGTCGGTGACATACTCGATGATCGTGTTGGTGGAAACGGCGATGGGAACGCCCGCCACCGCTTCCGGTGTGGAGATTCCGCTGCCGGGAGCCGAAAGGAGCCGGAAGAGGGGATGGCCGTACGCCGGATAGCGGGCCCATCTCACCACTTTGACCCGAATTTGCTCCCGGTTGAAACTGGCCACCGTGGTCATCTCGTTCAGGACCCCGTCGATCTCCCCGGCCTGGAGGAGCTGGTCCCGTTCAAGGGCACTGCCCACGGGGAGTCCGACAATATCGATGTTGTCTGTTTTGTAATAGCCGTTGGCCTCGGCCACGTAGAAAGGCAGGACGTCGAAAATCGGCAGGAGCGCCACCTTGAGGGTGACCTGGGGTTGTGCCGCAACGGGAGATATCCCGATGCAGGTGATCAGCAGAAAGAAGATTATTCCTTTTAGGATCAAACGGGGGCTGCAAAATCGATGATACATGATTCAAATTCTCCTTTATTTTCCCACCTGGTTATGGTGGATGGGTACCAGTTAAAGCGCTTCCGGGGGATCAAAGGTCAACTCTTCCGGCCATTCCCGGTGGTGATCGTCCGCCGGTCCCTTGATACAGGCATCGACAACGGTACGGCCTTTCTCTATGACCAGATCCCGCTTCGGATCGACATTGTTGAACAGTTTCCACAGGATCAGCGAGTTGTCGGCCAGATCGATCGCTGCATCGAACATGACCATGATATCGAACGAGTCAAGTTCGGCGGCCGACAACAGTTTTTTTGCCAGTTCCCGCCCGTTGATGGCCCTCTTTTTTTCAACGGCAACCAGCAGCACGCATTTGCTGTTTTCACTGCCCCGGGATAGGGTCTTAAAGGGTTGCCGGGCGTCGGCCACCCATGGCAGGGCATTTTTTACCTGACCGACAACTCCATTTTGTATGGGGGGTGGCTTGGATGCAGATGTTTGTCTCGGGGGTTCACCCGGCCACCGCCGGGTCAGGTCGATGCCGATTTTCCCGCCGAAATTGGCATGGGGAGAAGCGTGGTCCAACACATCGAGAACCCCGCTGATCAAGGTGAGGTCCGACCGGACATCCAGCCGGCTGACCAGCAGTTCGCAGATCTTTTTACGGTCGTTCGGGTTCACATCACCGTCCACGACAATGATGGTCTTGCAGAAACTCATCTGACCCTGCCCCCACAACCCGCTCATGATCTTCTGGGCATGCCCGGCATAGGCCTTGTCGATGGATACCACCACGACGTTGTGAAACACCCCCTCCCAGGGGAACCAGTAGTCGCGGATTTCGGGCATCACGGTCTGAAGCAGGGGCAGGAACATCCGTTCGGTGGCGAGCGCCAGATAGCAGTCCTCCATGGGCGGACGGCCGACCAGGGTGGTCGCATATACCGGGTTTTTCCGGTGGGTCACGGCTGTGACGTGGAGTACGGGATAATCGTCTGCCAGTGAATAGTAGCCTGTGTGGTCCCCGAAAGGGCCCTCCCTTCTTAGTTCGCCCGGGTCCACATAGCCCTCTATCACAAATTCCGCTTCGGCCGGCACCTCGAGATCCACGGTGACACACCGGGTGGTGCGCACCGGTTTTTTACGGATAAACCCGGCCAGGATCAATTCGTCGATTCCCCGGGGCATGGGGGCGGTGGCCGCATAGATGGTCGCCGGGTCGGCCCCGATGGCCACCGCCACCGGCATGCGTTTGTTCCGCTTTGCATATTCACCGTAATAGTGGGAGCCATCCTTGTGGATGTGCCAGTGCATGGCGGTGGTGCGGCGGTCGTATACCTGCATGCGGTACATTCCCATGTTTCGTTTCCCGGTTTCCGGGCATTTGGTGATCACCAGGGGGAGCGTGATAAAAGGCCCCGCATCTTTGGGCCAGCACTGGAGCACCGGGATTTTTGTCAGATCAACGGCATCGTTTTTCATGACCACCGCCTGGCAGGGCGCGTTGCGGGTCCGCAGGGTGCGGGGGAAGAATTTTGTCGCATCGAACGCCATGGGCATGAAATCGACCATCTCCTTGAGGGTGCGCGGCGGGTTCAGCTCGGTATACCGGCGGATTCGTTCCCCCAGTTCATCCAGGTCTTCCACACCGAGGGCTATGCAGACACGCCGGTTGCTGCCGAACAGGTTGGTGATCACCGGGAAAGGGGAACCTGTTACGGTTTCGAAGAGAAGCGCCCTGCCGCCGCCCCTTTTCTTGGACTCGACGTCGGTGATCCGGCCGATCTCCAAGCAGGGTGAAACGGTCCGGCGGATACGCTCCAGTTCACCGGATTTTTCCAGGATGCTTATGAAATGACCGAGATTTCTATACAAGTTGAAAGTTCCTTAGCATCTCATCCGTAAACACACCGGCGAGCAGGGTCACGGAGATGACGCTGTTGATGTGAAAAAAAGCGATGGGAACACGCGTCAGATCGTCGGGCCTGACCATACGGTTTTCGATAAACAACAGAATTCCGATGATGAGCACCGTTACCAGGTAAGCAATGCTCATGTCAAAAACGAAATAGACCGTCAGAAACGCGGCCATGGAAACACCATGGCAGATCGATGCGATGATGAGTGCATTTTTAACACCGAACCGAGACGGAATGGAAAAAAGTCCCTGGCGGCGGTCGAATTCGAGATCCTGGCAGGCATAGAGAATATCAAAACCGGCCATCCAGGTCATCAGCGCCCCCGACAGCCACAGAATCGATACCGAAAACGTTTTTGTGACGGCGATCCAGGCTGCCGCCGGCGCCAGGGAGATGACAAATCCCAGGTAGAGATGGCTGAGCCATGTAAACCGCTTGGCATAGGAGTAGGAAAAAAGGAGGGCCAAAACCGGTAGGCTCAAATAAAAGCAGACCTGGCCCAGCATGGCCGCAGACGCCAGAAACAGGGCTGAAAACAGAAGAATGAAACGTTCGGTGGACGCAACCGAAAGCCTGCCGGCAGGGATTTCCCGCCCGGATGTTCGGGGATTGGCGGCATCGAGGCGTGCATCGGCAAGCCGGTTGAATCCCATGGCGGCGGATCGGGCGGCAACCATGGCAACGAG
>CAZWAE010000273.1:3737-5336 GCA_964631805.1 uncultured Desulfobacteraceae bacterium
TGCCGGGAGGCGCTGGGGATCAGGGTCTGGGTTTTTTCCACATCCTGGATCCTTCTGACTTTTTCATGGACGATCTGCCCGATGATCTCGGAATCGGATGAGAGCAGATCCCTTTCCACGACGATCTTTGCCAGGATGTCGAACTCCCCGTGAACGGCATGGACCTCGCGGATCTCCGCCATTTCAAACAGCCGTTCCATCACCCGGTAGTCCTTTCCGGCCCTGACGCTGATCAATACAAAGGCCGAGATCCAGTGTTTCATCTCCGGCAGTTCGATCTCCTTGACATTGGCCATTTTTCCTCTGAACGCCTCCATATTTTTAGGGATGAGCTGGTCGATCCCGATGCCGTAGGTTCGCTTGCGACTCTTCTCCCATTGATGAAACGAGATGTAGGTATAAAGATCCGCAGCGGTTCGTTTGGAAAAGGAATCGGGCAGATGGCTTTTCCTGATAATTCCTGCCAGAGGGCGGTAGATGGTCTGGTACCAGTCGATGGCGGCATCCCGGAACGACACCCTCTCGGCGTCCTCGGTCTTGAGGAATCCGTGATGTTCGGAGATCTGCTTGATCAGGTAGGCGTACTGGCCGATCTCCGTCAGATCGATGGGTTCCTTCAAACCGGTTTTATCCCTGAATTCGCTTTTTTCCCGGTAAAGCAGATTTTCGAGGCTGTTTTTGGAGGGCAAAAATTCGACGATATGGGCATCGATGCTGTCGTGGCCGTACTCCTTTGTGGCCGCCACGCGGTGATTGCCGTCCAGGACGTAATATTCGTTCTTGATCTGGTAGAGTTTGACCGGCGGCAGCACCTTTCCCTGGAGCATCAGGGATTTGATCTTCCGGAGCCGGTCTGACGGCAGCGCCCTTTTCAGACGGAACCGGCTGTCGAAATCCTGGTAGCGCCCCACGCTTCCCACGATCTGGTCAAGCGGGACGGCGTGGATCCCCATATCGCGGCCTGCAAAGGCCTCATCTTTCTGCTGCTGCTCACGGAAGCTTTTGATCCCGTCTTTTTCGGTCGGCTGTTTTCTGGAATGTAACAGTTTATCGATCAGTTTTCCCATGGTCGACCTCGATGAGATGGTAACCGAAGGTGTTAATGATCCGGGTTTGATCCGACATGGTAACCCGTTGCTCCGGTTTTGTAAACAGGGTATGGATGTGCCCGTGGATGAAATAGGCGGGCTGGTGCCGGTCGATCAGGGTCCTGAAACTCTTGAACCCCCGGTGGCAGGGATCCTCCGCATCGTGAATGTACCGGGGCGGGGCGTGGGTGATGACGATATCGATGCCCTTCTGCCACCATATTTTCAGCCGCATCCCATTGATCCGGCGTTTCATCTGGGATTCCGTGTACTGGACCGGCCCGCCGTTGTACCATCGGGAGCCCTCCAGGCCCAGGATGGTCAATCCGGAGATTTCCGCAAGGCGGCCGTTCAGATCCACACAGCCCTCCGGCGGGCTGGTGCCGTATCTAATGTCATGATTCCCGCGCACGTAATACAAAGGGACATTGAACGCGGATACCAGGAAGGAAAGGTACTCCGGGGGAAGGTCTCCGCAGGAAAGGATCATCTCCACACCGGGAAAGTTCTT
>CAZWAE010000274.1:0-5186 GCA_964631805.1 uncultured Desulfobacteraceae bacterium
AGCTCATCGAGAGATTGACGCCTGTCAAGGCACCCGAATTGATTCTTTTCACCAAACAGTTCAAAACGATGCTCCGTGCCGGGGTATCGATGCTCAAGATTCTTGAAGTTCTGGAAAGCCAGACTGAAAATCCAAACCTGAAAACGGTTATTACGACCATGTCCCGGGACATTCAGGAGGGCCAGAGCCTGGTCGAAGCGTTTGGTAAGCATCCCCATGTGTTTTCACCCCTTTATTGCGGAATGGTGCTTGCCGGTGAAAACAGTGGCGCATTGCCTGAGGTGTTGGACCGGTTGACCTTTATCATTGAGCATGAGAACAAGGTGAGATCGGAAATAAAGGCTGCCCTGCAGTATCCGCTCATCGTCATCGGCCTGCTGACCGGTGCTTTTTTCATCCTCCTGACCTTTGTCATTCCCAGATTCGTCGGTATCTTTACCCGTGTGGGGGTGGATCTTCCCCTGCCCACTAAAATCACCATGCTCATGTACCAGTTTCTGATCCAGTACTGGTATTTTCCCCTCGGGATCACCATTGCCCTCCTGGTGGGGTTGGGATATTATTTCAGATCCGATCAGGGAAAGTACGTTCGGGATGCGGTGCTGCTGCGGGTACCGGTGATGGGGTCCATGTTTATCAAAGCCGCCATGTCCAGATTTGCCAGCATTTTTTCGATTCTTCAATCCAGCGGGGTCTCGGCCCGTGACGCCATGCGCATTCTCGCCGGAACCATCGGCAATGTGGCCATCGCCAAAGAGTTCGAACAGATCAATGAACAGCTCGAAGAGGGGAGGGGTATTTCCGAGCCCCTGCGGTCGGCTAAATTTTTTACTCCCATCGTGATTAATATGATCGCCATCGGGGAAGAATCCGGCAATCTCGACGAGATGCTCAAAGAGGTTTCCGATCACTACGACGTGGAGATGGAATATGCCATGAAAAAGCTATCCGATGCCATTGGGCCGCTGCTGACCGTGGGGCTGGCCGTTGTGGTGGGATTTTTCGCCCTGGCCATTTTCCTGCCCATGTGGGATATGACAAAAATGGTTAAATAGGAGTTTAGATTCGAATTGCCATGAAAGATATCCGATACAATATCAGCCTCTATATTATCATTCCGGTGATTTTCGCCGGTATTGCGCTGCTGGTGATCCTGCTGACCTACAATGTGAGCGGGTATTATGTCCGTAAAGGACTCGAACCTGAATTGCCGATGCTGGTCTGGGGCGCTGTTTTGGTGTTGCTGACCTATATTGTCGGGTTGGTGATTACCCGGATGCTCCTGACGCCGCTCCAACACTTTGTCGAAAAAACAGAAGAACTCGGTGTCTTAAAGGCGGTGTCAAAAGATGAAAACCGGGAAAAAAAGGATGAAGTGGGGCGATTTACCCAGCTTTTTGAACAGGTGACGGAACTGTTGAGCCAGGTTGACGCCAAGGAGATGTTTCCGGAAATCATCGGGCAGAGCAAGGCCATGCGGGGTGTTCTCAATCAAATCGTAAAAGTGGCGCCCACCGATGCCACGGTATTGGTCCTGGGCGAAACCGGTACGGGAAAAGAACTGATCACCAAAAGCATCTATGACCACAGCCTGAGAAATAACAAACCGTTTGTCGCCATCAACTGCGCTGCCATCCCGGAAGGTCTCCTGGAGAGCGAACTGTTCGGCCATGAGAAGGGCGCTTTTACCGGTGCGGATTCAAAAAAGCCCGGGAAATTTGAGATCGCCAGCGGCGGAACCATTTTTCTGGATGAGATCGGGGATATGCCCCTTGAAACCCAATCCAAAATTCTCCGTGTTATTGAAGAGTCGCAAGTGGAAAGGGTTGGCGGGTTGAAACCCATCAAGGTGGATGTCCGCCTTATCGCAGCCACCCACCAGAATTTGGCCCAGATGGTCGACGCCGGCAAATTCCGCCAGGACCTGTATTATCGACTCAATGTTTTTTCGATTCATCTACCGCCGTTGCGCGAGAGACGGGAAGACATCCCCGTGCTGGTCAGGAAATTTTTGAAACTGCTGAATAAAACGGTTGAAATCTCGTCAAAAAGCCTGCAATTATTGGCGGCCTATCAGTGGCCGGGAAATGTGCGGGAATTGAAGAACACCATAGAGGCGGCATCGGTGTTGGCGGAGGAGACCATCGAGCCGGTTCATCTGCCATCCAACATCACCACCGAGTGGCGTTCATTGAGTTTTAATGATAGTGGAACGGAGTCGAAAGAGGAGAAGGCCAAGGGATTGGACGTGCGTCTCCAGGAGTTGGAAAAGGGCATCATCATCGAAGCCCTGACGCGTACAGGGGGGGTGCAGGTGCAGGCGGCGAAATACCTTGGCATTAAAGAGAGAAGCCTGTGGCATCGCATTAAGAAATACGGGATTGATGTCACCTCTTTTAAGCACGCCGTTTGACCGCGGCGTCATCGATTCCGGAACGAAAAGGCACTGATAACCATATATAGTGGCTGCCGGCGGGCGTTAGACCGAATAATACCCCTTATATTGTGTTGTTATTAAAAATCGTCTGACATATAACTGTTTGCAATTCTTAGAAGATATAAGCCGATAGGTACCGAATTGCATCAAAATTTGGAGGATACCCTGCACGGATTGTAGGTTTTTGCCGACTTGGATTCTTAGCCCAAATCATTTTAATAATGCAACAATATATAGGGAATGCGGAAGTCTTAAAAGCCGTTCCCGACAAAAATTTGTTTAACTACTTGTAATATCGGCAATAAGTGTCAATCTGCGAACAAATTTCGCGTTAAATGCGTAATTTTTTTTTTGTTTGGCACTTAAAATGCATGGTTTGATTTCAAACTTAATCAGAAAAGCTGCCCGTGGAAGTAAATGTGAGTGATTCCAAAAGGGTACAATCGAACCAGGGGAGAATGGGCTATGAAGCGGAAAGGGTTGTTAAAAAACGAAGAGGGTTTTACGCTGATCGAAATCATTGCAGTTATTATTATTATGGGAATTCTGGCTGCGGTAGCCGTTCCCAAATTTTTTTCAATGCAGGAGGATGCCAAGGTCGCGGCGCTAAACGGCGCCTTGTCCGAAGCGGCGGCGAGGTTCAATCATGCATATGCACGGTTTATTCTGGATGAGAAACGATCCCCGACGGCCATGACGGATCTGGCTGCTTCTGCATATCTTGGCGCCAATGCTGACGCCGCCACCGGGGAGGATATCGGCGATTTTATCGTCCGGTGGAGTAAAGATGGAACTGACGGCCTTGTGATACAGGTGCTGACCATGGAGACCATCACCGATGCCACCCTGGCGGCCATGCCCGCTTCACAGAAAACCAAAACCATCACCGGGGTGAGCTGGAATTAAAAGGTTCTCTATCATATTAGCAGGTTTAGGGTTGAGCGTACAAAATGGTTGCCGGTTTCCGTTGATTTGCTGAAAACTGTTCCAACATGAATGAAAAGGGCTGCCGGACACGCGCACTCGTTTTAAACTAAAGACCAAACTCTTCGACCAGTATCCAAAGGCGGCTTTTTGAAAATTTCAAAAGCCGCCTTTATTTTTTTCGTGTTTAACCAGTTCAACAGAAAGACATCCCCTTCCAAGGGTAACACAAAGCCCTGCCCACCGGGTAGGGATTCTTATTTTACATGGTGGCTTGTATGAACGGTGGCAAAAAAACTGAATCCGGGTTTACCCTGATCGAGATCATCACCGTTTTCTTTCTGCTGTCCATAATGGCTATCACGGTCATCGGCGGCTTCAAGGACAGCAAAGCCGATTTGAGAACCGGAATCCAGAAGCTCAAAGCCCACATGCGGTATGCCCAGGGCAGGGCCATGAGCACCTCGACCAACTGGTATATCCAGTTTTCCAATGATGATCCACCCGTCAGCTACTCCCTTTATAAGGCCGGGGATGGGATTCAGACCTTTCCCAGCGAGACAAGCGATGTCGTCTCCATCGTGACAGGACTGACCGTCGATGACGGAAGTGTCAGTTCCGGTATGGTCGTGAACTTCGATTACCTGGGGCGGCCGTTTACGGACACCGCCGGCACGACCGTCCATACCGATGATTCAGGTGTCAGAACCATTGTCACCACCTCCATCGGTTCTATTGAAATCAAACCGGAAACGGGATTCATACCGTAACGTTTGGAGGCCGGAAGAAAATGATATTTTGCATGTGCGTGAGTGCGGTATAGGAGGAACTGCGGGTTACTGGATCCTTGATGCTGGATACTGGTTGTTGGGTAATGGATACAGGCAGATGGATGCGGGTTAGTAGATAGTTTGCATGTCATAAGCGGATTGTCCGCACCCGTCCACAAGTATCCAGAATCCAGCATCAAGCATCGAGTATCTAGCAACCTGAACCCATCAACGGTAGAAGATTAAATGCGAATTCAATCATTTAAGAAAATCCGTGGATTTACCCTCATCGAGGTGATCATCACCATCACGCTGTTTGCCCTGGTCGCGGCCATGATCGCCCCTTTCATGGGCACCATGATGACCCGGAGCAGCGAACCGGTGGTGTACGTGCAGGAGAGTCTTGCCATCGGCCAGGTGATGGCAAACCTCATGGCCGATTACAAAAAAGAGGTTGACGCGGATACCCTTGATCTCGATACGTTCAAGACCACCTGGGACGGACACACGGAAAGCGGCGTTACCGTGGATGTGACCTTTATAGATTTTCCGGAAACAGCCGGTGTCTATACCGATACGGACAGCGACGGGGTGTATGATCCTGTGGACCAGGGGGATACGGTCACGGATCTCCTTCTGGTCACCGTTGTAAAAAGCCCCCAACAGCTCAGTGTCATACTCGGAGACGACTAATAAATGCACGGCACGCGCCTAAAAAACCAGCAGGGATTCACCCTCGTCGAGATCATTGTGGTGACGATCCTCATGGGTGTCATCGCCTGGTTTTCCGGCCTGTTCATCGTGACCAGCATGGACAGCTACACATCGGCTGTCGAAAATTCGGAAATGACCCATCGCGCCGGGCTGGCCATGGCGAGAATCAACGCAGAGCTGGATCGGGAGATGGATTCCATCGTGAGTTTCAGAACCGGCACCTCCCCCAATGCCGCCATAGAATACGTATACCAGACCAGCCCCGATCCGGTCCGTTATCGCCACATCGCACTGGTGGGGAGTGGCACGCGGAAAAGAATCGTCCTCATCGAAAGCGCCAC
>CAZWAE010000275.1:0-5180 GCA_964631805.1 uncultured Desulfobacteraceae bacterium
ATTGCCTTGAAAAAATGGGATGGATTTTCAGGGAAACCGGGGAGTACGGGAAAGCTTTGGTGATGTTTCAAAAAGCCTACCCCCTCGGGGTGCGGCTCAATGGAGATGCCGCGGAGATCGATGCGGATATCGGGGGGGTTTATTTTTTTACCGGCGATGCCCAAAAAGCCGTCTCCCACTATGAAAAGGCCCTCTTCACGCTCAAGGACTATGTATTCAAAACAGAATACACGAGTCCCCCAGATAGAGCGGAAACCGCCGTCATGATGCGGAAAGTGAAGGCGATAATCCATGCGCGGACCCTTCTGGCGACCCATCACTATTTTTCCGAAAATTATGAAACGTCCCTTACTCACCTGAACATCGCGGATAAATTGATCGGCCAGGTCATGTACGTGGCGAACCATTCCCTGTACGGCATGTTTTTCAAGCCACCTGTCGACTTGTATGAGGGAATTGGATTCTGCCAGACCCTGCTGGGAGCCACCCACGGAGAGAAGGGGGACTATGATCGTGCCTGGCAGCATTTCGGCCAGGGCAAGGCGGCCTTCGAAAAAGCAGGGAAAGCCTTCGGGCGGCTGGTGAACCGTGCATTGCGCATCAAGATCGAGCACCGGGCGGGTCTGATCACGACGGCCAACGCCGATCTGGCGGAATATGACGCTTTTTTGGACGAAGCGGAACGTCTGGGCGGTCTTGAGATCGTGTGGCGGGTAAGCCATGTATTCGGCAGGGTCTTTGCCGGCGAGAAAAAGTATTCCCTTGCCAGAAAATATTACATAAGGGCGCTCTCCGCCCTCGAGATGACCCGATCGAGATTGCGGGAAGACAGCATCAAGAAGATGTTCGCATCGTCGGTCCAGGATGTCTATGCGGATATGATTTCCCTCCTGTTTTCCATGGGCCGGTTTGAAGAGGGGTTCGATTATCTGGAAAGGGCCAAGGCCCGGGCGTTTCTCGACCTGCTCGCCGGCCGCTCGGTGAAGGAGAAAAAGGCGGTGGATGCCCTTCTGATCAAACGGCAGCAGGAACTGGGGCGCGCCATTGATGTGCATGCCAGGAAGCTGAAAAATGTGGAAGGGACCGATCGCCAGGCGGTCTACCTGTCCTATCGATCCTTGCTGAAGGAGAGGGAAAAGGTCCTTTCAGCCATCAAGCAGCAGAGCCTGGAGTATGCAGCAACGACCACCGTGGCCACGGTTCCGCTGAAACAGATCTCTGCAAGGCTCCCGGAAGATACCACCCTGATCTCCTATTTTCTCGGCAGGGAAAAGAGCTATATATGGGTGGTGGACGGAAGCGGCGTTCATGCCGAATCGATGATGGCTGGAAAGGCGGAATTGGGAAGCCTGGTATCGGATTATCGAGAGGCCATATTCTCCCAGCAGGAGATGCTGCAGGAGGAGGTCGGGGCGGAATTGTCGGGGATTCTTCTGAAACCGATCAAGGAAAGGCTTTCCAATGCGGCAAACCTGATCATCGTGCCGTCGGGGCCGCTCCACTATCTCCCCTTTGCGTGCCTGCCCGTGGAGGGGAAACGGTTTTTGATTCAGACCCATACCCTCACCCTGCTACCCAATGCGTCCAGCCTCTTTTTTCTGGACAAGGAGGTGTCAAAAGAGAAAGATTCGATTCTGGCCTTGGGAAACCCGAAACGGGGAGAGGATGTGCCGTCACTGGAATTCGCGGAAAAAGAGGTCCATTCCATCTCCAAACGGTTTGCCAAGCCCGATGTCCGCACGGGGAATCATGCCGCTGAATCGGTTTTCAAAACCGAAATGCTTGTGGGAACCGGTGTCATCCATATCGCAGCCCATGGCATCTACGACGCACGCCACCCCCTGAAATCAGCCCTTCTTCTGACAAAAGACGCGGGAAGCGACGGGAATCTCGAAACCTTTGAGGTCTTTTCGTTGAATATCAACCCGGGACTCGTGGTGTTGTCCGCCTGTGAATCCGGAATCGGCCAATTGGAGGGTGGCGACGAGGTGCAGAGCCTGAATCGCGCTTTCCTCTACGCCGGTGCAGGAGGGGTTGCGGCCAGCCTTTGGAGTGTCTCGGACCAGTCCACCTATGAACTCATGGACCACTTTTACGAGGGGCTGGCCGGAAACTCACCGGCGGTGGCCCTTCGGAATGCCCAGATTCGTTTGATGGCGTCCTACCCGTCCCCTTTTTTCTGGGCGCCGTTCTACCTGACCGGAGGATTGGGACGATAGGTGATATTGGGGATGGATCCCAGTGGGCCATAAACGATCATGCCGAAAACCAAGGAGAGGGGAATGGCCATTCCCAGTCGAACCGCACAAACATTGATCCTCCCGGTCTTGATAATCCTGGTGTGTGCGATGATGGCGGCTTTTTCCGCCGGCAACTCTTTTTTCGTGACCCTCGAACACAAAACCGTGGACTGGCGGATTCATTTCAGAACGCCTGACCCTGCTTTCGGGCGGGATGTGGTGGTGGTGCTTCTCGATGAAGCTGTCATGGAAAAGCTTCCCTTCCGATCTCCGGTCCCCCGTGCCATGTTGTCCCGGTTGATTGACATCATCCACCGGTCCGGTGCAAGGCTCATTGCTCTGGATGTTTTCCTGAAAAACCTGACGGTGGAAAAGGATGATCTGAAGCTGGCCGCCGTCCTTAAGAAAAGCGATAATGTGCTCATTGCTGCCGCTTTGCGGGAAGCGGAAGGCCATCCCGTGGTCGATCTGCCGCATAAGCTGTTTCTGGATCGTGCCATTGCCGTCGGACTGGCGGATCTTCCCATCGATCCCGTAGATCAGCGGATAAGGGAGTTTCAATCTTTTTTCACCGTTAACGGGGACCGGGTTCCGACGCTTGCAACCGCCCTTTTTCTACTGGCCCATGATCATTCTCGGCCGGCGGACCGCCTAAAACCCTGGCCCAACCCGGATAGCGGCGATATTCCCGTCACGCTCGATTCCCGCAACCGGGCATTCATCAACTATCAGGCGCCCCCGTTTGGTGCCGGAGAAAAACATGCAGTGGCGACCTATCCGGCTTCCGCCGTGCTGACCGGCTTTTTACCAGGGGCGTGGTTTGACGAAAAAATCGTTCTCATTGGTGCGGGATATGCAGACAATACGGATGCCTATCGAACGCCCTATTATGCCGGCCGTTATCGTTATGCTTTGACGCCGGGGGTGGAGATCCACGCCAATGCCCTGGCGACATTGTTCGGGGGAGAGACGATTCATTTTCTGGGCACGGTCAGGACGTTTTTTCTCACGCTGGTTTTTTCGCTGGTTCTTTTCGTCATCGAGCGGCGTTTCAATATGCTCGTATCGGGTGCGGTGCTGGTTTTGCTCGTCATCGGATACGCCACCGCTTCATTTGTGGTGTTTGAGCGAACCCGTCTGGCACTTCCCATTGTTCCGTTTTGCCTCACCGTTCTGGCCGTTTATCTGATCATGGCCATCTATCGTTCCCTGACCGAGGGGCGGCAGAAAAGATGGATCAAGAATGCGTTCAAGATGTATCTTTCCCCGGACTTCGTAAATGTCCTGCTCAAAAAACCGGATCTATTGTATCTGGGGGGGGTGGAACGGGAGATGACCATCCTGTTTTCCGACCTCCAGGGGTTTACCTCGCTCTCCGAGGGGATGTCCCCCACCGATCTGGTGGATCTATTGAACGAGTACCTGGACGGCATGACCCGAATTTTATTGGATCATGGCGGCACCCTGGACAAATATGAGGGAGATGCCATCATGGCGTTCTGGGGTGCTCCCATGGATCAGCCGGACCATGCGGTGCTGGCCGTTCGGGCAGCCCTCAAAATGTCCCGGTTCTCGGACCGGCTCAGCGAATCGTTTCAGGCGCAGGGGCGGCCTCCCATCAAAACCCGGATCGGCTTGAACACCGGCATGGCGGTGGTGGGCAACATCGGATCCAAAAGGCGTTTCAACTACACCATCATCGGAGACGAGGTCAATCTGGCTTCCCGGCTTGAGGGTGCCAATAAGCAATACGGTACCTTTCTCATGATCAGCGAGAACACCTACCACCGGGTAAAAGGACAATTTCAATGCCGGAAGCTGGATCTGATACGTGTCAAGGGAAAGGCGAAACCCGTGGGGGTTCATGAGGTGCTGGGTTTGGCGGACGAGTCCTGCGAAGATACCTTTCTTACCATGCTCGATCATTACCATAGCGGATTGGAAGCGTACAAAAAAAGCGACTGGAAAAGCGCCCTTGATCTTTTCGACCGGGCACTGGCGTGTGTACCGGAGGACGGCCCCTCGCTGACCTACCGGGACCGATGCCTGCATTTCATGGCGTCACCGCCACCTCCGGACTGGGGCGGTGTATTTACAATGACAACCAAATAGATTCGGGAGAATTGGGTTATGAAACGATGGAACGAAGGATATAAATACGCCCTGCCGGTCATCCTGGCCGTCATGCTGATTTTCGGCACCGCCGGCAACTGTTTCGCCTCCGCAGGTGTTTTGTTGATGGTTCAGGGGAAGGTGACGGTCGACGCCAAAAACGGATCCCAACCCGCGAAAACCGGCTCTCCCCTCATGCCCGGCGATACCGTTACCAGCCGGGGAGGGCAGGTGACGGTCCTTCTCTCGAACGGGACCCTGCGATCGGTCAAACCGGGGGGTAAACTGGTGATTCCGTCCCCTTCGGCTGGAGAAAAAGGTGAAAAGCTCCTGTCGCGCCTGGTCGATACCGTTAGGGAGACAGCCCGGAAAGGCCGGGGACCCACAATCAAGGGGATGGTCCGGGGCCAGGGAGAGATCCTTTCGATCTATCCGTACAACAGTGTTGTAGAGAAGGAGGCGCTGAGATTTGAGTGGGAACCTTTGAAAGGCGGCGGAGACGCAGAGGTGGTGATCAAAGCCCATCAACCGCCCTACCGCCATTCCATTCCGGCCAAAGCGGGAGGAAACCGCATCGGGTTTCCAGCAAATGCCCCCCCCATGACGGCAGGAATCCGGTACTACTGGAAAGTTAAAACAGCGGAAACCGGATCAACACCCATCCGCCAGTCTAAACTGCGGTGGTTTGCCATCTTGTCTTCCGACCGGTCCACCTCTTTAGCGGGAGAATTAAGTCACATCCGAAAATTGGCGGCCGTGGGCAGTCAGGATCGGGTGCTGCTCGAGGCCAACCTGCTCATCGGGTATCACCTCTATCACCGTGCCGAA
>CAZWAE010000276.1:0-5177 GCA_964631805.1 uncultured Desulfobacteraceae bacterium
TTTAAATGGAGGATAAGGGGATATCCGCCGGGAAGGCAGATCTGGCCGCCGTGGGTGTGACCGCACAGGTAGAGAGAAAATCCGTTGTCGGCGGCGGCATCATAAAGCGCCGGCGTGTGGACCAGTGCGATCTTGAAACCGCCATCCGACCCTTCCAGCGCATCAATCGCCTGGTCCGTATAGTAGTAATAGGGGTCATCGATGCCGGTTAGTTGTATCCGGTGGCCCTCTTTGCTTATTGAGGCCGATTCGTTGGCCAGAACGGTGACACCCATTTTTTCAAGAGGGTCCACCATCAGGTAAGAGTCGTGATTGCCCAGGGTTGCGAAAATCCCGTCTTTTGCCCGGATACAATCGACGATCTTTTCCATGGCTGTCATCGATCTCTTAACCCCCCCCCGGGTACCGCCCCTGAAATCGCCGGTCATGACACAGGCGTCATAGGACAGATCCCGGATGCAGCTGCAAATTACATCTTCATGTCCGGGGATAAAATCGGGATGGAGGTCTGTCAGGTGCAAAAGCGTGTACCCGTTAAAAGCGGCCGGAAGCTTTTCAAAGCGCAGATCGAGCCGGTTAACGACGATTCGGGTGGCATTGGCGTACCCGGAGTCGTAAAGGTTCACCGTTTTCAGCAATAGACCGAATATCCGGATGAGTGCCTCGAAGATGTCCCAGTGCTGGCGGCTCTTTTCCCCATACCGACGATGCTTGTAATTGTCTGCCTCGAGTACGGATCTCGTTAATCGCCATATCAGCCGCTTTTCAGAATCGGTTCCGGAGACGCGGATATCCGACCCGGCGGGTGCTGTTTCAGGATCTAAACGCATAGGTATTTGTCTCTGACCTCC
Organism: uncultured Desulfobacteraceae bacterium; assembly: GCA_964631805.1. GTDB lineage: Bacteria > Desulfobacterota > Desulfobacteria > Desulfobacterales > CAZWAE01 > CAZWAE01. The sequence continues at coordinate 852 of CAZWAE010000276.1, forward strand.
TCGTTATCCCTTAAATCATCGCCGGTGCCGTGATAGCGAATCATACCGTTGTCGATCACGTAGCCCCGGTCGCTCAACCGGAGCGCCACATCCAGGTTTTGTTCGGCCAGAAGAACCGTCAGACCGCTCTCTTTCAACCGGAGGATCTGTTCTTCGAGCATCCGGACGATCATGGGTGCCAGCCCCTCGGTGGGTTCATCGAGGAGAATGAATACGGGGTTGGTCATCAACGCCCTTGCAATGGTCAGCATCTGCTGCTCCCCGCCGCTTAAAAACCCCGCCCGTCGGCCGTCGATCTCTCCCAGCGCCGGGAAAAAATCATATACGCGCCCCTTGTCCCACCCGCCGGACGGAGCGGGTCGTTCCGATATCTCCAGGTTTTCACCCACCGTGAGATCCGCAAACACCCGCCGGTCATCGGGTACAAAACCGATTCCCATGCGGGCCATCCGGTAAGGTTGCCATCCGGTGCAGGGAACGCCTTCAAATTGGATGGCCCCTATTTTTGGCGGGGTCAACCCCATGATGCTTTTCATGGTGGTGCTTTTCCCGGCGCCGTTCCGGCCCAGCAGGCAGACGATCTCCCCTTTGTTCACTTCAATGGAGACATCGAAAAGGATGTGGCTCAGACCGTAAAAGGTATGGATGCCGGCTACAGTGAGCATTCGTCTGCACCTCCCAGATAGGCGTCCCGGACCTGGCGGTTGTTCCGAACCTCATCGGGCAGTCCTTGGATGATGGAGCGCCCCTGCTGCATCACCATGATATGGCTGGCAATGGAAAAAACCATCCCCATGTCGTGTTCGCAAAAAAGGAGGGTGAGCCCCAGTTCGCCCGACAGACGCCTCATCAACTTCAGCGTCACCGCCGTTTCCTCGGGCGACATGCCGGCGGTGGGTTCGTCGAGGATGAGCAACTCCGGCCGGTTTCCCAGGGCGATGGCAATCTCAAGCACCTTCTGGTCTCCATGGGACAGGACTCCGCTGATCATATTTTCCTTATCGGCCAGTCCCACGCTGTCCAATATCCGCCGCGTCTCGGCGACGGCCATGGTTTTGGCCGGGCGAAACAGATTGAATGTTTTTTTCCGATGGGACAAAACGGCCACCTGGACATTTTCAAACACCGTGAGCCGGCTGAAAATATTGACCACCTGGTAGGACCGGCTGATCCCTTTCCGGCAGACCCGATGGGGGGCAAGCGCCGAAATCTCTTCTCCCTTGAACCGGATGCTCCCTGATGTCGGCGAGAGCTGTCCGGTGATCATGTGAAACAGGGTGGTTTTCCCCGCACCGTTGGGGCCGATGACGGCCACCACCTCCCCTTTGTTGACCGTGAGGCGGGTGTCTTTTACCGCCATAAAACCATCGAACGATTTACTGAGCGCCTCGACTTCGAGCATCTATGCCTCCTTTTCCCCAACAGTCGAAGCGTTCCGAAGAAACAGGCCGAGGACGCCTTCCGGTAAAAAGAAAATAAGCAGCATCAGGACGATGCCCAGCACCATGGTCCAGTATTCCGTGTAGATTCCCACAAAGGTTCTCAGGGACACGATAATGGCCGCCCCGAGCATGGGGCCCAGAAAGATGAACCAGCCTCCCAGCAGGCACATGATCAGGATTTCAAGGGAAAGGGTCCAGAACATCAGGTCAGGAAAAACCGAACCCTCCACCGTCACGAACAGGGTACCGGCTACACCGGCGAAAAAACCGGCGATCATCTGCCCGGCCAGCTGGTGACGCTGGACGTTGACCCCCACCGCCTCGCACCGCTCCGGATTGTCCCTTATTCCCTGAAAGGTCCGGCCGAAGGGCGAGTTGACAATCAGATACATGAGCAGCAGGCAGCAGGCAACTGCAATTAGGTTGAAGTAATAAGCCCCGGCTGAGGAACCGATCAGGTCCGGCAGGGGAATGCCGTGTATCCCGTCGTCACCGCCGGTAAATGAGTACCAGCGGTAGGCCAGCGCCCAGACCAGGGAGCCCAGTGAGATCTGGAGCATACCGAAATAGAGCTTGGACAGGCGAACGGTGATCAGGCCCAGCAGCAAGCCCAAAAGGGCCGAACAGACGGGCGCGATCACGTAGCCCGCCCAAAGCGGCAGTCCCGATTTAGTGGCGGTCAAAGCCAGGGCGTAAGCGCCGAAGCCGTAAAACACCGCATGGTGGAACTGGTACATGCCGCCGAACCCCAGAACCATGTTGAGGCTTGTCGCCAGCAGTCCGGTGGCATAAATCAGGGCAATCAGATAGAGATAAAACCTGGGGAGGAATTGGGGCAGGAGGAGCAGTCCCGACAGGATGATGATTCCGACAACGGTTGTCTTTGTATCGAACAAGGCCCTAAACAAGATGCGCTCTCCCTACCATGTCGATTTGAGAAGCCCTTTGGGCCGGAATAAAAGCACGAGCACAACGGCCACATACGGAAAAACGATGGCAAACTGGGGCCAGATCAGTATCCCGATGGCATCTGTCAACCCGAAGATCAGGGCGCCGAGCAGCGCCCCCCAGATGTTGCCGAGGCCTCCGATGATCACAATGAGAAACGCTTCGATGATGATCGTGTGGTCCATCCCCTGGGTGATGTTCTGGGTTGGCGCCACCAGCGCGCCGCCCAAACCGGCCAAGAAACAGCCGATCACGAACACCCATGCAAACACCCAACTGACATTTATGCCGACAGCACCCACCATCTCCCGGTCAACGGCTGCCGCCCGTGCGATCTTTCCAATTTTTGTTTTGTTGGTCAAAAACCAGAGCCCCGCCGCCACAAGCGGGCCGACGATCAGCAGGAACAGATTGTAACGGGGAAACGGGAGGCCGGAAATATTGAAAGATCCCTGGAGCACCGAAGGGGCGTTCAGGCTCCGGTAATCGGAACCCCAGATCAGTTTGACAAGGTCCCCGAACACCAGTGTAAAGGAAAAGGTAAAAAGGAGCAGCATCAGGTGTTCCCGGTCGTAGAGGTGGCAGAAAAGCCCCCGCTCCACCACAAAACTGATCAGGGCAACCCCGATCGGGGCCAGGATAATGGCCAGCCAGAAACCCCAGGCACCGCCGCCTAATGCAGTGGCGATGCTATAAGTCAGAAACGCACCGATCATATACAGTGACCCGTGGGCCACGTTGGGGATTCTCAATACACCCAGAACGAGGCTCAGCCCGGAGGACACGATAAAGAGAATCGTGGTCCGGCTGAGCCCCACGAGAATCTGCTGGAACAGTGCCGCCCCTGTGATGTGGGTTCCCAGATCCATAAAATCAATCCGTTGAATATCGGCCGCTGAGAGCCGGAGTAATCGCTTCGGCGGCCGAACAGTGCAGGCGGTTATTGCGCGCGCGCCTTCTTGATCTCTTCTATGGAGGGCATCGCCTCGTTTCCGGGAATGGTCACGATATCCGTGGCCGTCAGGAAGTCGTACCCCCCCGCTTTTTTGGTGACGCCCATGAACATGGGAAGCATGGCCTGGTGGTCATAGGCCCGCATGGTGACTTTGCCCACGGGGGTGTCCACCGACATCCCTTCCATGGCATCGATGAATTTTTCGGTGTCGATTTTTCCCGCTTTTTCGTACGCTTTTTTAATAAAGTTGGCGGCCATGAACCCGTAAACCGCGCCCACGGCCGGATAACGGTTGTAAGCAGCCTTGAATTCCGCGGCAAATGATTTGTTTGCCGGGGTATCCGGATAGTAGAAGAAGTAGTTGGAGGTCCCGATGACGTTTTCAGGCGCGTTGAGCCCCAGCGGTTTTAAGGTGGAAAGCTCGGTGGCGGTGTGCATGTAAAACGGGACGCGGTCGTTGAACCCGGTGGCTTTTGCGGCCTTGAGGAAAGGAACGCAGTCACGCCCGCCGGTGGCCACGATGACGGCATCCGGTTTGGCGGAGAGGATGGCGGTGATGTAGGGTGTAAAATCGGGCTCACCGACTTTCCACCATGTCTGCCCGAGAAGTTCCACACCCGGTTTCAGTTTTTTCAGATTATTCCATACGCCGTCGGCAATGGCATGTCCGTATTCATAATCATCCCCTGCGATCCAGTATTTGGTATAGGGACGTTTGGCGAGGCCCACGGCAGCGGCTTTTCCGGCCAGGGCGGAGTTTTCGGTAAATGAGAACACATACCGATGCCCCTTGGCTCCGGTGATCTTGGCACTTTTTGAAAAGGTCACCAGAAAGGGCAGTTTCTCTTTTTTGGCGAGGTTGGAGATAGCCAGCGCCAGAGAACTGTTGATGGTCCCCATGAGGATATCCACCTCTTCCCTCAAAATCAGTTCTTTCGCAGCGGAAAGGCCCAGATCCACCTTGAACTTGCTGTCCCGGGT
>CAZWAE010000277.1:0-5152 GCA_964631805.1 uncultured Desulfobacteraceae bacterium
TTGACACCGTATCAATCGGTCATATTATTGTCTATTCCTTTCAGACGATTAAGTGGGTCGGGCTTGATGATACACCGGCAATCAGCTAAAAAGGAGCGTTTTACGAAACACACCCCGCCATTGGCGCAGGAACAGCGGTTTTTCCTGATTTATTGCCCAATTCCGGCTATAAATCATGACAGGGCGTTGACCGGCCCATATTACGTGCAAATATAACCTCCATACATCTTTTGATGATACCATAACCTCTATTTAAAATGGGTAATTAAATTGACGGAAAATCATCCATCCAACCGAAACAGGAAAGCGACGGTTATTTCATGGAGCATCACGGCGATATTGGCGGTCATCATCGTCGTCGTGGTTGCGTATGCCTATAACCGCGAGGCAGACGAACCCCAGGTTCCGCTGAAAAAATTGGCCAACGTTGAAGTGGCGACGATTCGGGCGAATGAATACTGGGAAACGCTCACCCTCCCCGCCCGTCTTTCGGCAGACCGGGTTGCCACCATCAGCTCGGAATTCGGAGGCATTCTATCCAAATGGCTTGTGGCCGAAGGAAGCGAGGTGCAAACAGGTCAGCTGGTTGCCGAATTGGACACAAAATCCATCGAGACCAACATGGATGAGCTTGGGGCCGCCGTTGAAACGGCTCAGGAAAACGTGAAGATGGCCCGGATTAGCAAAGAAAGCGCCGCAGTAGGGCTTCAAAATGCCAGAAAACAGGCCAATCTCCAGGAACTCTCCCTTGCCGCTGCCGAGTCGGAACAGGAACTGGCACGAGCGGAATTCCGCCGGATCAACCATCTCGTACAAAAAAAAGTGGTGGATGTGGCCAGGCTGGATACGGTGAAAAACGCTTTAAACCAGGCCGATCTGGCGGTTGCCCGTTCCAAAGAGGCGATTGCCAGTGCGCGTCTTGGCGTCCGCAACGCCGAGGTACAGATCAAGCAGGCGCAATCCAATTTAGATCTTGCCAAGGCCCGTATCAATGAACTGAATGCGGCGGTCGCTTCTTTAAAGGTCAACCAGAACAAAGCTTACCTGAAGGCCCCCATTTCCGGAAAAATTGAAGAGCACCTGGTGGAACCCGGTGAAGTCGTCGGAACGGGCGATCCGCTGGCCCGGGTGTATGACCTCGGGTATATGCGGGCGACGGTCAATGTGCCCGACCGTTATGTCGCCTTTCTGGACCCGGACAATACCACGACCCGGGCTTTTGTCGAGATGAATACACCCGGTGCCCGGCAACAGATCCGGACGCAGCTGATTCTGCCGGGACTTCCCAAGCTTACCGGCGGGTCGGGTACAAACATCACGCTGGATACGCAAATCGCCCGGATCGCCCAATCCTCGGACCCGGAAAGCAACACATTTAAAGTTGAACTTCGCCTGCAAAACCCGGGAGAGGCATTACGGCACGGAATGATCGCAAGGGGCAGGATCGATTATCTCTATTACCCCGAAGCCATCATCATTCCGGTCAAAGCAGTTCAGGTTACCGACGAGGGGCCGCGGGTCATGACGGTGGAAACGATCAATGGCAGGGAGATTATCCGTGCCCGGGACATCGAACCGATATCCGTAGACGGCGCCAATCTGCTGGTCGGCAAAGGGCTCGCCGCAGGAAAACGCCTGGTGGTGGCCGGATGGAAAGGACTGGTGGCCGGTGAAGAGGTTAACGTGATTGTTGAAGATGGCCGGTTTAAAACCGATCAACCCCAAGACAAAACCGATTAGCACAGGCCCTGCCCGTCAATTACGATTACACTATCTAAACAAATCTAAACGAAAAAGGGAGTTCGCATACCATTGGAAGTCACCCGGTTTGCCATTAAACATTTCATGGCCGTGCTGGTCATGTGCCTCGGGATCGTTCTCCTGGGAGGCGGCACTTACATCAAGATGCCCCGGGAAAATTTTCCCGACGTCAAGGTGCCGGTGGTCACCGTCACCACCGGACTGGAAGGTGCCAACCCCACCGACGTGGAAACCTCCATCACTATCCCCCTGGAAACGGATCTGGACGGTGTGGAGGGATTGGAAGAACTCAGGAGCATGTCCTCCGAGGGTCTTTCCGTCGTCACCATCGAATTCGATCCTGAAGTGGATACGGAAGTAGCCCTTTCCCGTATCCGGGACGCCGTGGACAAAGCCAAGGCGGATCTGCCGCCCGATGCTGACGAACCGGTGGTAAAAGAGTTTTCCTTTTCGGGGGATGTCCCGGTGATGGTCCTCAACGTCGTCGGCAGTGATCGGGTCGCCCTTTCACAACTGCACGAACTGGCTGAAAAAATCGAGGATACCCTGAAACGGATTCCCGCCGTCCTGGATATCAAGCTGCAGGGGGAGCGGGAAAGGGAGATCCTTGTAGAGGTGGATCCCGAACGATTGCGGTTTTACAAACTGACATTGGCCCAGGTCCAGGCGGTCCTGTCCGGCACCAATCGCAACGTGAGCGCAGGAGTGGCAGAGGGTCCAACCAACCGGATCGTCATGCGGGCTCCCGGAGAGTTCGAAAACCCTGCGGATATCTTTAACCTGGTGGTTGGAACCGCCTCCGACGGCACCCCCATCTACATGCGCAATCTGGCCATGGTACGCTACAGCTTCGAAGATGAAAGATCCCGTGCCCGCCATTACAACTTCGAAGCCAAAAACGGGGAATCTTCCACCGGCCAATATTCAGAACCGGAAAAATCGGTCACCATCGAGGTGATGAAAAAGGACGGGGAAAATCTCCTCAAGATGTCCGATGCCGTAAAAAAAGCCGTCAGCGAAATGGCACTGCCCGCCGATGTGGATGTGGTGATATCACTGGACCAGAGCAAGGACGTTCGGATGATGTTGTCCGATCTGGAAAACGGCATCGGAACATCGCTCCTTCTGGTTCTGATGGTCATTTTTGTGGGGCTCGGCATCCGCAACGCCGTACTGGTGGCCTGGGCCATTCCCTTTTCCATGCTCATCTCCATCGTGGTGCTCAACCTGTTTGGCATCACCCTCAACATGATCGTGCTGTTTTCACTGATTCTGGCACTGGGCATGCTGGTGGACAACGCCATAGTGATCGTAGAAAATATTTACCGCCACTACTGCATGGGGCTTTCCCGCCCGCAGGCCGCGTTGAAGGGAACCTCCGAAGTCGCCTGGCCGGTGATCACCTCAACGGCCACCACCGTGGGTGCTTTTTTCCCCATGGTGTTCTGGCCGGACGTCATGGGCGAATTCATGAGCTTTCTTCCCAAGACCCTGATCATCGTCCTGCTGTCATCGCTTTTTGTGGCGCTCGTGATCAACCCGACACTATGTGCCCTCATCATGAAGCGCAAGAAGGGAGCGGAGCTCAAGATCGATCCGGAAACCAGCCGACCCAACTACAAAGCGGTGGTCATCTATGGGAGGATGCTGGCTTTCATGCTGCAACGGCCGTTCTGGACGTTGACAACCGCCGGCGTGCTTCTGGTGCTGGTGTTGACGCTGTACAGCGTTTTCGGAGCGGGAACGGAATTTTTCCCCAACCTGGATCCCAACACCGTTTTGACCAGCATCAAACCCCCGGAAGGGGTCAGCATCGAAGAATCGGATCGATTGAGCCGGCAACTCGAGTCGCGTATTTTCGGCCGCCCGGGCTCCGGTTACGACACGCCCGTCCAAAACGTGAAATATGCCAGCGTCAGCGTCGGATTGGGCGGCGGCGGTGGATTCGGGGAAGAGAGCACGGGTCCCATCAAGACAAGAATCCAGTTTGTAGACCGGGATTACCGGACGGAGAGCACATCGGATACACTGGCCGAAATCCGAAACAGAATCGAAGGTCGGGACCCTTCGGGGAAACGTGTGACCTATCCCCTTTACGGGGCGGAATTCGATGTGTTCAAACCCCAGGAGGGTCCCCCCACCGGCAAACCCATCTCCATCGATATTTACGGGGAGAACCTCAACCGGATGACCACGGTCATCAACGATATGAAAAAACTGATGGCCGCCACCGACGGTGTGGCCAAACCCACGGATGATGCCGCAACGGCCCAGGCGACCCTGGAATGGCGCATAGACCGTGCAAAAGCCGGGATGTTCGGCTTGGATCAGTCCCAGGTGGCGAGTATCCTGCAGCTTTCAGTGGGCGGTATCCGGAGCGGCACCATCGGGCACGGGGATGACGAACAGGATATCCTGTTCCGGCTTCCTGCCGCCTACCGGCTGGATACCAACCAACTGGCCAATGTCACTATTCCCACGGCAAGCGGCGGATCGGTGCCGATTGTGTCGGTGGCCACGGCAGAACTGGTACCGGGTCCTGTCAACGTCAACCACTTTGACCGCAAAAGGGTCCTCAATGCCGGTGCCGAAGTCCACCCCTGGATCCGGGCAGACGCCGACATCAGAGCCCGGTTCCAGGAGCGTATCGCCCAATATGCCTTCCCACCCGGCATCACCCACCGATTCGGTGGTGCTGCGGAGGAGCAGGAGAAGTCAACGCAGTTTCTTGTCAATGCTTTTTATACCGCCATTTTCATCATCAGCATGGTACTGGTGGTTCAGTTCAATTCGGTCCTGGTGCCAATGATAGTGATGGCCACGGTGGTGTTGTCCCTCATCGGCGTTTTCACGGGTCTGCTGGTGTTCAACATGCCGTTTGGCATCATTATGAGCGGTATCGGTGTGATCAGCCTCGCCGGCGTGGTGGTCAACAACGCCATCGTGCTTCTGGATGCCATCGGTAAGATCCGCAAACAGACGAACTCGGTGTATGATGCGGTGGTGACCGCCGGCATGATCCGTTTCAGGCCGGTCCTGCTGACGGCCGTGACAACTATTCTGGGCCTCTTACCCATGGCATTGAAGTTCAACATCGATTTCGCCAACATGACCTACCAGTACAACACGGAATCGTCCCAGTGGTGGCAATCCATGGCGGTGGCCATCATTTTCGGGCTCCTGCTCTCCACCCTGCTGACCCTGGGCGTGGTACCCACACTGTACCTGCTTTACAGCCGGTTCCGTCTGTGGTTTTTCCAGGTCATGAACTGGAACGTCGATAAGGAGATGGATATCATGGGTCTGGCGGACGACCTTAAAGCGGCAAGGGTGGGACAGGAAACCGCCGGTTGACAGGTTCCGCCCTATCCTGTATCTGACTTTTCTATTG
>CAZWAE010000278.1:0-5081 GCA_964631805.1 uncultured Desulfobacteraceae bacterium
GGCGGGGATTTGTGGTAATATGACGCTTCGGCACATTTCTGTGACAAGATAACTTTCCCATTTATAATTTTCTTGCCCGATTCAGGAGGAAGCCATGGATGCAACGGCATTGAAATATCTCTCCAAGATGCCCCATTTTTCTTTTTTTTCCAACGATGAACTAGAAAAGATCGCTGAGCACACCACTTTTCTGCAGCATCCCAAGGGGAAGGTTTATGCGGTGCAGGGACAGTCCGATATCGACAGTATCTTCGTGGTGACCAAAGGTTCCCTTGCCCTTTACAAGCAGTCGGGAAATGGGGAGGAATTGAGCGGGTATATCAAACCCGGCGAGGTGTTCGGCGGCATTACCATACTGCTCAACGGCGGCATTTCCCTCAGAACCGTAAAGGTGGACCAAGATTGTTCAGGATATTCCATTCCCCAGGAAATTTTTCAGGACCTCTGCGCCAAAAATAAATCTTTTTATGAGTACTTTCTTGAAAATTTTTCCAGCAATATCCTTGATCCGTCCCTTGTCGCTATCATCGAGACGGGACAGGTCCGTCATTTTCTCGCACGTATAGAACCCTTTTCGTACCTTCCCGAAGATGAGCTCGAGCAGATTATCGGCCAGCTTTCCGTGGTTCTTTATCCCAAAGACACCGTCCTGTTCCTTCAGGGCCGGACGCGTGTCGGCTATCTGTATATTTTGCAGAAAGGATCGGCCGAACGTTATTATGAGGAGGGACAGAAGAAGACCATGAGCGGGGTGCTGGAGGAGGGCGATTTCTATGGCGGCATCTCTATGCTGGTAAACGACGGGATTTCGGTGCGAACGCTCCGGGTGAAAGAGGAATCCCGATTTTACCTTCTGCCGAAGAAGGAATTCAAACAGATATGCTCACGGTATAAGGAGTTTTCCGATTATTTCACCGATATTTTCGGCAGACGGATGCTGGAAAAATCCTACGCAGAGATCATTGCCAAGACCGCCCGTCCCAAGGAGGAGGGGATGCTGTTTTTCAACCAGCCGGTGGTGAGTATCTACACTCCCCTGCCGGCGGTGGGAAGTGAAAGCCTTTCCATTCGGGAAGCTGCCGTTATGATGCGGGACAGAAAAATCAGTTCCGTTTTTGTGCAGAACGAAAAAGGGGATCTGACCGGTGTCGTGACGGAAAGGGATCTGACCGATAAGGTCGTTGCGGCGGGATACGATGCCGCACACCCGGTATCGGAGATCATGTCCTCGCCTGTGCGTTCCATACCCGACAATGCCATGGTTTTCGAGGCATTGATGACCATGATGCAGGAGGATATCCGGCATCTTGCGGTCACCGATTCAAGCAAAAAGATTGCCGGGGTGCTATCCAGTCGGGACCTTCTCTCATCCCAGGGACAATCGCCCATCGGGCTGCTTCGGGAAATATCGGGGGCGACCGGAATCGAACAGATCATCAACCAATTCTATCGGGTGCCGGGGATCGTTAAAAACCTGATCACCGGCGGGGCACAGGCACAAAATGTCACGCGATTTATCACCACGGTGTCCGATGCCATGCTGGAGAAACTGATCGGGTATGCCCTTACCGAACTGGGTCCGCCGCCGGTGAAATTTGCCTTTATGATTCTGGGCAGTGAGGGAAGGCTCGAGCAAACCCTCAAAACCGATCAGGACAATGCCATCATCTACGAAGATGTCTCCGAAGAATCCGAGGAAAACGTCCGGGGGTATTTCCTCAAGTTCGGCGACCGCGTGTGCACCCTCCTTGACAAGGTAGGGTATAAATTCTGCACGGGGGATGTCATGGCGAAAAACCCGAAATGGTGTCAGCCCCTGTCCGTGTGGAAAAAATACTTCTCGGGCTGGATACATGCCGCCGAGCCGGAGGATCTGCTCCAGGCCAGCATTTTTTTCGATTTCCGCCTGGGAAAGGGAGAAGCGGAACTGGTGGATTCGCTGCGCCAGCACCTTCTTGACTCTCTCGGCGGATGGCCAGGCTTTTTCCGCCACCTATCCAGCAATGCCCTCCATTTTCGACCGCCTCTCGGATTTTTTCGAAATTTTGTGGTGGAATCCAAGGGAAAGCATCGGGATGCCTTTGATATTAAAAGTGCCATGATGCCCATTGTCGATCTGGCAAGAATCTATGCGCTCAACAACGGCATTACGGAAACCAACACCCTGGAGCGTCTGGAGCAGTTGAGTTTGAAAAAAGTGCTGTTGCCCCAGGAATATGAGGACCTGAAAAACGCCTACAGATTTCTTCTCCAGTTGCGGTTTGTGCGGCAGGTAACCCTGGCCGTGGACGAAAAGAGGTGGCCGGACAATTATATCTATCCCAAAAAGCTCACCCGGATCGAGCAGAAGATGCTCAAGGAGATCTTTAAGCTGATCGAGAAGTTTCGTTCCAAGCTTGAGGTCGATTTTATCGGAATGTTCTAACCCGGCCGGGCACGAATGTCTCCGGACCGGTCCTGCCGGAGCCGGTGCGGCCCTCACTCTGCCGCTGAATGTCGTCAAAGGAACCATCGATGCCGGAAAAAACTGACCGCGAAACGCTGCTGAGAAAGATCAGGACCCTTGAAAAAGAGGTCGCCTGGTACAGGACCTCCCTCGGAAGGCTGGAGATCGGCGAGAAGTGGTTCAGCCAGATCGTTCAAGGGACCCCCATTGCCGCCTTTGTCATTGATGGAAATCATCGGATCATCAACTGCAACAGCGCCTACGAAAAACTGACCGGTATACCGGTGGAGAAGATGATCGGCACCGACGATCAATGGCGCGCTTTTTATGAGTCCAAACGGCCGACTCTGGCGGACCTCATTGTGGACGGCGCCGTGGAGCCGGACATCGCCGGGCATTACTCGGGCAAATCCCGAAAATCCCGCACCACAGAAGGTGCTTACGAGGTGGAGGACTTCTTTCCGGCTCTGGGCAGCCGGGGCAAGTGGCTTTTTTTTACAGCAGCGCCATTAAAGGACCGGGATGGAAACATCCAGGGCGCCATAGAGACGCTTCAGGATATTACCAAACAAAAACGGGCGGTTGAAAGCCTGGTGGAGTCTGAAAGAAGACTTCGGACACTGTTTGCTTTTGTACCTTATCCCATTGTCGTGTATACCCGCGAAGGGCATGTTTACTATGTGAACCCCTCTTTTACCGATGTGTTTGGATGGACGCTGGAGGAGCTGGAGGGAGGGGGTATTCCGTATGAACCGGAGGGCCTCGCAGGACAAACCGCAGAAACCATTGCGTCTCTTTTTACAGGGAATTCACACCAGCGATTTGAAACCAAACGGCTGACCCGGGACGGGCGGGTTCTGGATGTGGTGGTCCGGGCGGCGGCATATTCCGATGCGAGGGGCAAAGATACCGGTGTCCTCATGATCATTCGGGATGTCACGCCGGAGAAAAGGGAGGCCCGAAACACCGAGGCGATCCACCGGATCAGCCTGGCGTTGCCGGCCTATACCGAACTGGACCCGCTGCTTGAGTTTATCGGTGGGGAAGTCCGGCGCCTTTTAGGGTCGGAGGGCGCCATTATTCCCCTGCTGGATGTGGAGAAGGATGAGATCTTTATTCTGGGCGCCTCATATGAAAATCAGCAGATCCAGGAAAGAGTCAAAAATGCCCGGTTTCCGGTGGATCGGCTGGTGGCCGGACGGGTGATTAAAACCGGTCGTCCGGTCATCATCAATGATGAAGCCGAAACCGGTGGGTTGAATCGGGAAAGGGATGAACGGCTCGGTTACCGGACCCGGAATCTCATTCTGGTGCCGTTGAAAACCAGTGACCGCACCATCGGTGTCCTGGGAGCGGTCAATAAAAAAGAGGGCGCCTTCGATGACCGGGATTACCAACTGCTCAGCACCATCGGCAGCACAGCGGCGCTTTCCATCGAAAATGTCCGGTATTCCGGGGAGTTGAAAGATGCCTACCGGGAGGTCCAATCCCTGAACCGGGCAAAGGACAAGGTGATTCATCACCTGTCCCATGAACTCAAAACGCCGGTGGCGGTCCTCGGGGGATCCCTGACCATCCTCGAAAAGAGGTTGGCGGCGCTACCCGAAAAAGCTTGGGGCAATACGCTGGGTCGGGCACGCCGAAATCTTGGCCGCCTTGTGGAGATCCAGATGGAGGTCGGCGATATCATTGAGGGGAGACAATTCGACACCCGGAACCTGATTTCCACGATGCTGGAGGAGTGTGCCGATGAACTGGAGACCCTTCTTGCCGAGGAGGTGGGTGAAGAGACGGTGGGCCATCGCGTCCGCAAGCGAATCGATGAGATCTTCGGCCCCAGGGATCTTTGTGCCGTTCGCATCGATCTGGCCAAGTTTGTCGAAGCCCGGGTCATGGGATTGAGGGGCGATTTTGTCCATCGTAAGATCGATGTCCATACGGAATGCAACCCGGGGGCCGTAATCGCCATCCCCATGGAGGTCATTGAAAAGGTGGTGGACGGCCTGATAAAAAATGCCGTTGAAAATACACCGGATAAAGGGAAAATTGAGATTCGGGTCCATGAAAAGGGCAAAGGGACCGTACTGGTGGTTTCAGATTTTGGTATCGGCATAACGGAAGATGCCAAAAAGAGAATATTCGAGGGGTTTTTTCCGACACTCGACACCCTCTCCTATTCATCCAAAATGCCTTTTGACTTCAATGCCGGCGGGAAGGGTGCCGATCTTTTGAGAATGAAAATTTTCTCCTCCCGCTATGGCTTCGACATCCATATGGATACTTCAAGATGCCCTTATATCCCAAATGAGGGAGACAAATGTCCGGGAAACATCGAAAAATGTGAACACTGCAGCGGAAAACCCGACTGCTACGAATCCGGGGGGACCACCTTTACCCTTTACTTCCCCCCGGTAAGTGAGGAGAGATAACATGGCGTTTACGGTCAAGGATATTTTAAAAATGGAGGTGGCGCCTGCGCTGGGGTGCACCGAACCGACGGCCATCGCCCTCGGCGCCGCCGCTGCCAGGTCTTTGATGGATGACGATCCCATTCAGGCCATTGAAATCTGGGTGGACCCAAACGTTTACAAAAACGGCATCGCAGTATCCATTCCCGGGACCGGAGGCCTTTGCG
>CAZWAE010000279.1:0-5061 GCA_964631805.1 uncultured Desulfobacteraceae bacterium
GAGCCGGGGTGATCCGATTTGTTGATCACGAATATATCTCCGGATTCGAGAATGCCGGCTTTGATGGCCTGGATGCCGTCTCCGGTGCCGGGTATGGTCACGACGATATTGGTATGCGCCAGTTCGGCGATCCTGGTTTCATCCTGGCCGGCACCGACGGTTTCGATGAGGATCACATCCTTTCCCATGGCATCCAGGATGGTCACGATATCATATGTTGAGGGGGACAGCCCGCCCATGGCGTCGCGGGTGGCGAGGCTCCGGATAAATACACCCTTATCGGTGGTGTGACGCTGCATCCTCAACCGGTCTCCCAAAATAGCCCCACCGGTAAAGGGGCTTGTGGGGTCGACGACCACCACCCCGACGGTCTTTTCCTTTTCGCGCATCAGTCCGATGAGCCTGTCCAGCAGGGTTGACTTGCCGGTGCCCGGGGATCCGGTGATACCAATGATGTGCGCACGGCCGGTGTGGGGAACCAATTTTGAAATTTCGGCAGGAAAAGAGGGAACTCCGTCCTCTACATCCCGCATCAGACGGGCGGCGGCCCTGATATTTCCATTGAGAATATCCTCAGTCGACATTGATGCCACTCCCCACGCATTTTACGACATTGTTGGTTCATCCTGTTTAAGTGTACTTCCAGTAATACGATGAGATATATAACCTTCTTTCAACCGGTGAGAAAATTAGTATGAATAACGGGAAAAAGCAATCGGTGTTTACCCGGGGAGGCTGCTGCGGAATTAACCTTGACAGGATCTGCCCGTGAAAGAATAATAGCGTCCATGATTAAGTCGATGAACATCGCATGGTGGGTGGAACGGTGGCACGAATTGTGGCCGGAAAAGGTCGCGCTGATCTACGAAGATCAGGCGGTGACCTATTCTCAACTTCACGCCAGATCCAACAGGACCAGTTGCTGGCTTCAGGCCATGGGAATAGAAAAGGGTGACCGGGTCGCTGTGATGCTGGCAAACTGTCCCGAATTTATCGAGCTGTATCTGGCATGCGCCCGCCTTGGCGCTATTTTCGTGCCGGTTAATTTCAGGCTGACAGGTTCTGAGCTGTTGTATATCCTGAAGAACGCGCGTCCGAGGCTCTTCCTGTTCGGAGATCGTTATGTCGATATTGTGACCCCGCTGAACCTGACCCGAAACCGTCCCCCGATGATGCTGTCCTGTGTGGGGGATCTCGAATCCCGGACGGATATCGCCGATTACCGGCAGGAGGTGGCCGGTTTTGAAGGTAAGGTCCCGTTTCTGACGAAGTCCCTGGGTCCGGCGGACCCGGAGGAACCCCATGTCATCATGTATACATCCGGGACCACGGGAAAGCCAAAAGGAGCGGTTCTTTCCCACCGGAAAACATTTTTCAACTCCCTTAATGCGGACATATTTTTCAGACTTCACTTCGATGATATCATGCTGATTATCCTGCCCCTGTTTCATTCCGGGGGGCTCTTCATCCAGGCATCTCCGTCCCTTTACAAGGGTGCCACCATGGTGATCCATCCCCGCTTCGATCCGGACCGTATATTCAGGGATATTGAAAAGTACAATGTGACCAAACTGCTGGGTGTCCCCACGGTATACCGAACGCTGATCAAGAACGAAATGATGGAAGGGGGGGATATCTCCTCTCTGAAGGTGTGTGCCATCGGGGGGGAAAAGACAACGCCGGAACTGCTCGCCGAATGCGGTAAGGCCGGATTTCACCTGCGCCAGATCATGGGGCAGACCGAAACTTCCATTTTGCTGTGGGCGTCCGAAGAGGATTCCCTTCGAAAGCCCGGTACCGTGGGGCGGCCAGTTTTTCACGCCGAAGTCAACCTCGTGGATCGGGGGGGGCGATCCGTCGATGTCGATGAAGTTGGGGAGATTGTGGTGCGGGGGACCACCATGATGAAGGAGTACTGGCAGGATCCCGTCCGAACCGAACAGACCGTCATTAACGGATGGCTTCATACCGGTGATTTGGCACGCCGGGACGCGGAGGGGTATTACTACCTGGTTGATCGGGCCACCGATATGTATATTTCCGGTGGTGAAAATGTCTATCCCGCGGAGATCGAAAGAGCCCTGAGACAGCATTCGGCGGTGGAGGAGGCCGCAGTTGTGGGTGTTCCCGATGAAAAATGGGGTGAAGTGGGCCACGCCTTTGTCAAAATCAAACCGGGCATGGAGGTCACGACCGAAAAACTGCTTGCTTACTGCGCGGATCGGCTGGCGCGCTATAAGCTGCCCAAAAAGATCGTTTTCTGCAGCGAGTTTCCCCGGACCTCTTTGGGTAAAATTCAAAAGGTTAAAATGAGATTGGATGAGAATTAAGAAGAAAGGACCCCATGCCCCTTGCATTCGAATCGGTGAGTCATGGAACGGTTGCGTTCGGTTTTTTCAATATTGAAACGGACATGCTGCTGCTGGAAAATCGATTTTTCTTTGCCACCGATTTTTGTCGGATGATGACACAACTTGCCTGCAGGCCCGACAATGATGCCGATGACACATCCTGGCCGGGTTTCGTGATCCAAGACCCGGAAAGGGTGGGAGATCTCATGGGAGCCATCCATGGTATCCGCCACATTGGATTTATCGGCGATCTTTACCGAATATTTCCCTTCCCCAAAGATCCCGCAGCATTCAGACAAAACCCGAACGGCCACCGGACACGTGAAACGGTGGCACAAACCATTGCCTCCTATGCAGTGACCCGCCAAATTACCCTCAACCATGATGATTTGGACCGGGAGATTGCCATCGACAAATTTCGATTTAACCGCACCGAATTTTTCAGATTGCTTCGTTATGTCTGGCGCGGCGGGTACCCCCGATGGAGAGAGGAGAAAAGACCCGGCTACGTCATGGAGATGAAACAGAAGATATGCCAAAGCCGCAGCAGGGTGTTCCACTCGATTCAGTTTTGAAGATCTGAATGAATACTGCTCCTTTTCAGGGTCTCGATCACGTCCCGATAAGCTCTCGTGGGCCTGACGGTTTCAAGGTCTTTATCCTTTTCTATTGATGGTAGATCCAACATTCCAATTTTACCAATCTTTTGGAACCAGAAAAGCGATTTTTCGGCATCGCCCCTTCGCGCATAGATGCAGGCGAGATGATAACAGGCTGCCGCATTGCCAGGGTCTATTTCGACAGCTTTATGAAACCGCCAAAGAGCGCCTTCGTATGCTCTTGTGGCCGCCCGTACCCGTGGCAGATTGTTGATATTCAAATCGCCCGGGTTGAATTCTGGCTGAAAGGATAGGGCATCCAGGTATTGATCGATGATTTCCCATAACACGGCTTTGCGCCGGGACACCTCGTGGAGTTGAAAATCAAGATTGGAGGAATTCGGATTGAAATCGATGGATTTTGTAACACTATCGGCAGCGGCCCCGATTTTTTCCTGAAATGCGTTTGCCAGGGTCAGACTGCCCCGGGGGGCGCGATTGGCGGGATCTGTTCGAAGGGAGGCCTCAAAATGAGAAATTGCGGTTTCAATGCTTCCCTTTCTGAGTAGGGCCAAACCTAAATTATTATGTGCGGTTGCGTAGCGCTGGTTTCTCTCCAACGCTTTACGGTAGTGTGTGAGGGCATGATCGAGCTGGCCCCGCATGAGATAGGCGTTGCCTAAATTGTTGTAAACAACGTCGGTTGAGGGATCGATCTGCAACGCTCTAGTGTAATGACGGATGGCAGCGTCAAACCTGCCCTTTTCTGCCAGAGCGAATCCCAGGTTGTTATGCGCTTTTTTGTAATCGGGCCGGATAATCAGCGTTTGGCGGTAATGATCGATCGCCTCATCGATCCTACCCTGTTCCGACAGGACAACCCCCAGGTTATAATGGATGACGTGGTTGTCGGTGGTTGCGGCAAGGGCATGACGGTACAAAATCTGGCTGTTTTGCCAGTAGCCGGTTTGGCGCCATGACAGCAGCGAGAGGAGGAGCAGACTCGCCAGACATCCCGTGATCACCAGCGTTTTCCCCCGGGAGTGTTCTAACATACGTCCGGGAATGCCCCAGGCGATGATGATAAAAATGCCGATCAGAGGCATATAGGTATAACGGTCCGCCATCGCCTGGGCGCCGACCTGAACAATGCCGATGACAGGCACGAGGGTTCCCAGGAACCAGAGCCATCCCATTATCAGCCAGGGGTGATGGACCGCCTTCCTTACGGCCAGTGCGGTTACCAATGTCAGAATCAGGACGGCTCCTGACGTCTGCCATAAAGGCGGCATGCCGGGATGGGGATACAATACGCAGAGGTTGCCGGGCCATATCGTTTTTATGAGATAATGAGCATACGAAACAAGGGCGTTTGCAAGACGAACATCAAGGGGATACAGGTGATGGGGTGCAACGGCACCACCGTTTAGCTGGACCCAATAGGTAATGATGCATGATATCGTTGAGATCAGGAAAAACGGTATTTTTTCCAGTACCAAACGATAAAGGTCAACATTTCCCCCTGATATCTTTTTGCCGAACAGATGAATCCGCGCTCTGCGCAGAGGCCAGACATCCAGCAGCAGCAGGACAAAGGGCAGGGTCACCAGCATCGGTTTGGCCAATAGCCCCATAGAGAAGCAGCAAAGGACGGTCAAATATCTGCTGACTTTCGGCCTTTTGGCATACCAGGTATAGGTGAGCATGGAGAGCATCCAGAAAAAGCTGCTCAGCACATCTTTTCTCTCCGCGATCCAGGCTACCGATTCGACGTGGAGAGGATGGAGTGCAAACAACATGGCCACCAGTCCGCTTCGCCACAGGGCCCCGGTTGTCCATAACAGGAAAAAGAATAGCAGCAGTCCGTTGGCAGAATGGATCAGAACGTTGGTCAGATGGTGATTACCGGAGTTTAAGCCATAAAGCTGGACATCCAGCATGTGGGACCACCAGGTCAGGGGGTGCCAGTTTGTCGCTTCGGTGGCGGTAAGCGCCCACCGAGTGCTTTCTATCGTCAAGCCTTTCAGGACTTCAGGATTTTGTGTGACATATGCCGTGTCATCATAACTGATGAAATCGTGATTTCGTGTTCGGGAGTAAACGGCGAGTGT
>CAZWAE010000280.1:0-5061 GCA_964631805.1 uncultured Desulfobacteraceae bacterium
CCATATCCTTACCTTTGTGTCATGACTTGACACTCCCGGGATCTTTTGTCACAATCCCCACACAATATTCAGCAATAACAGTACGGTATCGGAGAAAAACCAATGAGATTTGAATGTCCAGGCTGCAATAAAGTGATGATGATAAAAGATGAATACGCGGGAAAAGCGGGCAAATGCCCCGGGTGCGGTGAGAAGATCATGCTCCCGGAGATCGAAGGGGTTGGATCGATGGACGATTCGGGTGCCGAGAACAGGGAACTCATGGAAGCCGACTCCGCGGAATTTATCGGAACGCCCATCTCGACCCCGCCCCATATTGACAACGAAAAAGCGTCTGTTAAAGGAAAAAAGGGTATCCTGGCGCTCATCATCTTCGTTGTGGCTGCAGCCGTTGCAGGCATTCTTTATCTGGTGTTCACCCCCTCAAAAATTGAGATCCCCGATCTCTCCCTCTACAATATACCGGCGGAACGCTACGTCAAACGAAGCGGCAGCCTCACCACTGAAGCGATTCTCTCCTGGCAGAAAGCCATCAAACAAACGACCGGTGACTATGTCTCCAGCCGGCAGCTGTTTTTCCGCCTGCCCAATGTGGATCCCATCTGGCAGGATGACCTCTTGTTGGAGACGGCATCCGCAATCTATCTGGAAAGGGTCGGAAAAGTTCCCCTCCAGGTCCTTCGGGACTTCAGAACCGCCTTGAAGCGGGCAGCGGATGATGAGACCAATCCCGGATTGTCCGATACGCTGCTGCGGGTGATAGAGATAGACCGGTTGTTTGCGGGTGGTGCATTTGATCGCACCGGGGCTGACCAGCTAATAGCCCGGCTGAGCATGCTCGAAAGCGGGGATGTCTCCCGCTGGGCGGAACGCCTTGACGCCGGGAAAAGCCAGGCCGCACTGACCCTCATCTGTGTGGATCCCTTTTTCAAAAACGGCGTGTTTGACAAGAAACGGTTTGAAAAACAGCTCTCCACCACGCGTTAGAGACTCAACTACAGGAATCAAGGGGCCAAGGGGTCAGGGGTTCGAGGACTTGAGACGGCGCTCCATCCACGTCTTAATCTGGCTTTCAAGGAGTCTCTTTTGCCGGCCAGGATCAGCAGGAGTCCCAGAAAACTCTGCTCCATGCTGCCCACGTACACCCACAGCCACTCCTGAACCCCAAAAATCATCAAAGTGCCCAGAACGGGGCCGTAGGTCGAACCCAATCCACCGGCCATGGCCATAGCGACGGGCAGAAGCGATACCTGCAATCCGAATACGGTGGAGGGGATGATGTACCCTTCGGCCAGCATGAACAGTGCCCCCGCGACCGAAAGCACCATGGTAGAGAACACATAGACCTTCACCTTGACCGAAAAAGTGGCGATCCCGATGGACTCGGCAAGAAAATCATCGTGCCCGATAACCCGGATCTCATAGCCCAGACGCGTTTCGGGCAGTCGGATCGCCCCGATCAAAACAAATGCTGCCAGCAGGCAGAACCCGTAATAGGCCAGGTTCAGGTCCCCTCCGCCCGGTAGGAAAAAGCCATCCGCACCGCCGGTCATGCCTCGCCATCGGTAGGAGAGCAACAGCAAAATATAAAGCAGGGCGAGGTTGGCCAGCGCAAAGGTCTCGCCCTTGAGTCTGAAAAGCAATGGAGACAACAGCAACCCCAGAACAGAACCCGCAACGGCTACCGTCAAAAGGGCCTGCCAGCATGGAATACCGGCCTGTAGCAGTCGGCCGAAACCATAGGCACCCAATCCCACAAACACCCCCTGCCCCAGGTTGAGATACCCCGAAAAGCCGCCCACATAATTGAAACACTGGGCAAGTACCAGAAAAAAAAGAAATCCGGTCAAGGTCCGCACCATGTAGGCCGATGCCGCAACCGGCAGGGTTGCCAGTGCAGCGAAACTTCCGAGCATGACCACCGACCCGATCCATTTCCGGGCAACCCTGTTTTTCATGAATGGGATATTCAGCATCCTGCGCATCACGTTCAATCCGTTACCTCCCGATGCCTTAATTTCACCAGGTTTGTCTCCCGGATCCGAACATGACCGATCCCCTCCGGCCACAGCAGCAGCACGGCCAGCATGCCGACATAAGGAATCATCACCTGACTTTCCGTACTGCCCCAGAATCCGGCGAAAACCTCAACCAGCCCCAACAGCATGGCCGCGGTCAGGGTGTGAAAAACCCTCCCCATTCCCCCCAGGACAACGATCAGCAGCGCCTTTATGGTCAGGGGGATGGCCATCTGCGCTCTTAAGGGGTAAAGCATCAGGTAGAAATTACCCGCCAGTCCGGCCAAGGCACAGCCGCCCGCAAAAACCAGAGTGGAAATCTTCCGGTAAGAGATACCCATCAGGACCGCCCCCTCCCGATCCTGGGTGCAGGCGCGGATCATCCGACCGAAATCGGTGACGCGAATCACCAGGCTGAAAGCACCGAAAATCATCACCACCATCCCGAAGAGCATCACCTTGAAGGTGGAGATGGGGATTCCGAAGAAAAGGATAGAAGTGGTTTCCAGCGGAAGGGAAAAAACACCCTGGGAACTCCACCGGGCGACCAGGTCATCCACGATCAAAGTAAAACCGAGGGTCACAAGGAGGTAATCGGACAGATCGCCCAGATCGTTTACCGGCTCCGCACCGGAGCCGGATCGGTCCAGACCCCAACGGCACAACAAAAAACCCGATAGGAATGTCAGGCAGAAAACGGCCGGAACGGAAACCATAAGCCCGTATCCGCCATATTTCATGATCACCCAGGCCCCGACGCCCCCCGCCACCATGAAAGCGCCATGGGCCAGGTTCAGAATGCGCATGACCCCAAAAATCAAGGAAATCCCTAGCGCACCAAGGCCGTATACCGCTCCGAGCAGTACGCCGGAAACCAACATTTCAACCATACCCTGCAAGAATCAACTCCCTCCTCCGGGAAACCGATGGGCTGCCGTGGCCTTATCTGCCGGCCAGATGATTTCATATTTCCCGTCCAGGATCTGGCTCGGGTAGGTATTGATCTGTCCGTAACCGGTTTCATGGACACGGTTGGTGCCGCACAAGGTCTTAAACGTCCCCCGCTTTAATGCCTCCATAACGGATTCGCCTTTTTGGGAACCGGCCTGTTCGACGGCTTGCAGGACCATCTGCAGGGCACTCATGTAGGCGGGTGCCCACGGATAGCTGCCCACGTCGATACCGCTGCTTTCCAGAATCTCCAAAAATTCCTTCTCCCCGTAAAGCCCCATCCCCTCGGACCAATAACTCTGACCCACCACTCCTTCCGCACCCTTTCCCAGAGCATCTTTGAAGACCCCGCTGTGATGGATGCAGTGAAACTCTTTTGCGGTCAGCCCCTTTTCACGCGCCTGTTTCATGAAAGATATGGTAAGCGGTATATTGGCCGAAACATAGACAATATCGCTGCCGGCTGTTTTCAGGCGGGCAATCAAGCCGCCGAACTCATGGGTGTCGGGGGGAACGATTTCAGTCATGGTAACTTTCAATCCCGCATCTTCCGCCAGTTTCCTGGAACCGCTATAGACCCCTCTGGGGTGCATGGTGTCTTCCACCACAAACGCCACTGACCCGGCCTTTTTTTCCGCCGCCACCATCTCCCAATACCGGTAGGTATACCGGGGCGCCAGATCAATCACCCCGGCAAGCCACTTAAACCCCCGGTTGTACACTTTGGGTGAATTGGCGCACACCGCGACAAACGGCGTTTTATTCTTTTCCGCCGCAATGGATGCGGCAAAAGTAAGTGGGCTGCTGTAGGGACCGATGAGAAGATCCACCTTATCCTTTTCGATGAGGCGTTCATAAAACCGCGTCACCACCGGCACCTGGCTTTGATCGTCGTAGACCACCACCTCCACCGGCACTTTTTTCCCAAGGGCCTTGAGAAACACACCGCCTCTTTTATTGACATGTTCGGCCCAGGCGGAAAACAATTTTTCAAAGGGGCCGATCTCCGAGGCAAAATGGCCCGTGGCCGATACCGTGGCCCCGATGCGGAGGGTCTCCCCCGAGATTGCCGTTTGGGTCGTAAAAATTGTAACCATCAGCCCCATCAGAACATGTTTCACTATCGATTTCATCTGACCTCCTCCCTTAAAAATAGGAAAGCCATCCAAAACGAGTCTGGATGGCTTTCACCTAGTTGCATTACCCGTGACGCGCAACCGTCAAAAAGGCTGCGCAGCATTTTTATGTTGCCCAGTTTTTAAACCACTTTTCCAATCCTGTCAAGACGGCTTTGGCAAATCTCCAAAACCGAGGTACCTTTAAAAAATCGGGATGGAATAAAGGTGACCATCGGTTACCGTTCGGAGCCGAATTTAGGGACGGAAGTACGTTTCGGTAACAGGTCTATCGAGTAAGGCGGTTATGCTTACTCCGACGCCACAATCTCATAGCCGGTTGTAATCTTCGCCACCCCGCGAACCGTTGCCGCTACCGAGCAGTATTTTTCCTCGGAAAGCTTTATTGCTTGTGCAAGCGCTTTGTCGGTTAGCCCTTCCCCGCTGGCCTGGTATGTGACATGGATGGTGCGATAGGGCCAGGGGGGCTCCTCTTCACGCTCACCGTCCACACTGACGTCGAGCCAGGTAAGGGGCTTTCTCTTCTTTTCCATGATATCGATCACATCGTAGGCGGTACAGGCGCCGAGCGCCACGAGAAGCATATCGGACGGCCTTACGCCGGTCGCAGGATCGTCGCCGGACAGCACGATACTATGCCCACCGGAATCGGTCCCCACAAACTGTTTTCCCTTAACCCATCTTACTTTCGTCTTTGGCATATTGGGTCTCCTTTATACCGGTTTTTTTCTCTTTTTGGTTATTATCCGGCAATACCTTACACCGGCACCAGGGTAATCTCCGTGATTTCGGACGGGGCCCCGAGTCTTACCGGCGGACCCCAGTAACCCGTTCCCCGGGAAACGTAAATCCACGTATCCCGATGTTTATGAAGCCCCGACAGATACGGCTGGTTCAGGGACACCAGATGATGAAAGGGATAGTATTGCCCCCCATGGGTGTGCCCCGACAATTGC
>CAZWAE010000281.1:0-5046 GCA_964631805.1 uncultured Desulfobacteraceae bacterium
CGGACACTACATGACCGAGCCGATCACGATGGCCACCGCAATCACGCCGGCTTCCGTCAACGCCAGGGCAGCCACGTTGCGATCCCTCTCCACCTCGACGGCGATACTGGTGTCCGGCAGCAGGAACCAGTCGATGGCTTTTCTGAAAATAAGCAGAAGAACGATTCCAAAGAGGGTGTAAAGGGCGAAAGAGACAAAATCAGCCAGCCAGCCGGCGGACGATCCCGCGATGCTGGCGCGCAGGATAATGCCAAGGGCGATGAGCATACCTGCCAGTGCTGTGCCGGCGGCGGCGTTTCCTTTTTTAATCTCATCCCTTATGTTGTACGGCGTAATGATCTCGTAGCATAAACCGCAGAGCAGCAGGGCTGCCTGCCCGACGATAAAAAACACGACGGCACTGAGGACGCCGGCTCCGATACTGTCGGACATCCCGGAAAATGCACCGCTTAGGACAAACCCGGTGGCGATGTACATGCCGCATTCGGACAATCCCACAGCGGTGTTGCCCTGTAGGGCCTCCGCATCGTTGTCGATTCCTTTGAGCATCACCCGGTCGTTCAAGGTTCGGCAGGCGAACAGGCAAACGGTGATGATAACGCCATCGATGACAAGGGTCGCAAGATCGTTCACAAACCCGTTGGTGGCCCCCCCCAGCGTTCCCGAGAAAGCGATGGCATAGGCAAGGTACAATCCGGTCCTCCGGAAACCCACGGCGGTGTTGCTCTTTTCCTGGATCTCATAATCATCATCAATATCTTTGGTTCTGAGGTCCGCAATTTTTTTGGCCGCGACGATGAATAGGAATGTGATCAGCGCAAATACCACACCTTGACCCAAATTCGCGAATATGGCGTCAAATTTCATGAGTCCCCCTGCAAACGTTACTTTACGTCTATTAATGCCATCATTGTTAAATTATTTGCCGGCACCACCCGGACCCCCGCCGCGTCTCCCGGCTCCGGCACCGCGGACGGAGGGCGCCTGGGCCCTCAAACCACCGCTTTTCGCAAAACTGGTGTTACGGTACCGGCCGTCGCTTCGGACATGGCTTCCAAATGTACCGTATGTCGCCCCCATGCCCCCTGACTGCCCGAAATAGGGCTTCCGGTTGCGGTATCCGTTTCGCCATTGGCCCCAGTCGTTCCGGTAGTAATAGAAGCCGGGGCCCCTGTTCAGAAATGAATAGATCCCGTAGTAATACCAGAAACTCCGTCCGGTGGAAGGTTCGCTTCGCCATTCCCCGTAACGCTTGTCACCGACAAATGCCATGCCAGGGGGAGACGCTTCCTTTATCTTTTCATCCTCAAAAAAACCGTAGGGCTTGCTCACCACCTCCATGCCGAGAAAATCGTAGTAATCGTAATAATCCTCTTCGTCGATGAGCACCCAATCGGTTTTACCCTTCTTGCCGTTTTGAACCACCGTGTATTTGTGGTAGGCCTTGGGAAAGAAATCCTCTATCCAGAACTCCGCGCGGTTGTCCGCCCGGGCCGGCCAGTTCCGTGTGGGGTGGACATTCAGCGCGCCCCAGAACTGTTGCGGGACATATGTTTTGTAGCTGCCGCCCCAGGAGGTGGAATAGGTCGCCGGCACCACTTTCGGATTGAGTTTGACAAAAAAGTCATAGACCTTCTGTGTGACCTTGACGGGCGGGTACAGGCTGTTGTGTTCGGTCCAGTAATCGGAGCTTTCATCCCAGGACACCCGGCCAACGGTGACGTAATGATCGATCTTCATGTCGTCGAGGATCTTGGTGTAGCTTTGGTAGAGCTGGCCGACAGCCGTGCGGTAGGCCTTGTCGTCCTCCTTCAACTTCTTGAATCCGGCATTCACCGCGTCCGTGCCGGACCCGATGACGGCATAGTCCGCATCCTCTTTTTGTTCATGCAGCGCCAGCTGATTCCTGGCGGATGCCAGAGACGTTTGCATCTCCGTCTCCAACTGTTTTAAAGGGGCAAATCGTTTGTCGATTTCATCCGACCGGTTGGGATAGTCTTTTTTAGCCTGCGGGATCACGTCATTTTCGAGCTTTCCTGTGAGGCCGACGATACCGGCCATCGATTGTTCCGCCGTCTCGACCAGTTGGGGGGCATTGTCCCGGATCCGTTCCAGGTCCGCCATCCGTGTTGCCGGTTTTTTGGAAGCGTTTAGCGATTGCCGGATCAGCCGGTCGACTTTGAGCAGTTCCACACGGAGCGTTCCCGCTTTGTCTTTGTTGTTCTCCTTCAGCAGAAATGCGACACGCCCCGTAGTGACCGCCTTATCCGCCTGGTCCAGCATTTTCAGGGCATTTTCAAAATGGGTTTCCCAGGCTTCACGGGCGGCATACCGCTTAAAAAAATCGAAGCGGTCCGTTTTTTTATAATCGAGATATTTGGCGTTTTGCTTGGACACCACGGATCGCGCCGCCGCGATACTTTGGGGCTTCTGTTTGGCCTCCTTTTTCATTTCTCCGGGAAGGCCGCAACCCGCAAGGATGAGCACGCAGGCGATCCGGACAACCCAGACCCAAGATCCCTGCACCCGTTGCCGATACCTATAAACATCCACCTTTTACCCCTCCGCACTGTTACCGGTTGCGATCACCTCGATCTCATCCGGGGCGATGGCCTTGGACAGGAAGACCTGAAAGGATTCTTTGCCGCTCTGCTGTACCCAAACCTCAATGGTGAGCTGATCCCCCCCATCTGCTTCAAACTCGTAGAAATAGACATTTTCCTTTTTGTTGCCGTCGCCCTTGACATATTGCGCCGCGTAATCGTCATCGTAGTGAAATGTTTTTCCGGCGTGAATAATCTCCCATTTTTTTTCCACGATCTCGTCGAGGTCGTCGGAATCCTGGGCGATGGGTTCTCCGTCGTCGTATGCCAATTCCGAAAACTTGATCTCCCCCACGGTTGCCGACACCTCGATGTCGTCGTCCTCCTCCCATTCCAGGTGCCGGACCGATCCGGTTTCGAGGCAGATCCCCCGGATCTCGTGTCCGGTCCAATCCAGGGTTTTTTGAAATTTTTCATCGGTTTCCGTGTAGGTCCCGATCTCCTGCACTAGATAGGTCTGGTTCTCAAGGCCATATACACTACCGTTTTCAAGGTGCTTGATATCATATCGATACCGCTTCTCCGGTGCGATCACCGTAGAGGGTTCGATGGACCGGATGAGATCAAACTGCCGTTCCGTTTTATTATCGGTTCGGGTCATCTCTGTCTCCTTACGCTTCCTGCCTTATGGCGGTCATGGCATCGGCACGTGCCCGGAACCGTTCGTTCATGGTGCCGAGGGAATTGCTGGCCTGGGTGGCGATCTTGACGGTTTCACCGGCGATCTGTGAGTAGGCATCGGCGGCCTTTTCAAAATTGTCGCAGGCTTCCTGGAGGTGGGTGATGTTCACCGCCATCTTCTGGGACATCTCGGCACCCTTGACGGCGGCATCCCCAACGACTTTGGAGGTGTCCACCATGGTTTTGCCGATGGATTCCTGTATGGTATCGAGATGCCCAAGGGTCTGCATCTGTTGGGCCGCTGCAACCCGTACGGCCAGCGCATTGGCCACCGAGCCGGCCAGAATGGTGTCCGTCCGCTGGACCAGCCTGCGCACCAGTCGTGAATTCCGGACCATCATCTCCCCGCCGAAACGGGTCTGGAGGTTGCTGTTGTCGATGGTTTGGAGATCCACAACCCCCATGGCCAGATCGCTGGTCAGGTTGCCAACGGTTTCTTTGGCCATGCCGGAAAGCTCCTCAAGGTAAACCATCAGCCCCTTCCAGATGAGCTGGGCCTTGTAGATCTCCTCCTGGAGTTCGGGTTGAAGCTCCTTTAAATGGTCGCAGATCATCCCCAGTTCGACGGCATCCCTGGTAATCCGATCCGCCTCTTCCATCATGTGGATTCGGATCCCGTCGATAGTGGACCTCACGGTTTCACGCCGCTCGGCGATGATCCGGATCACCTCGTCCCCCTTGGGCAACCGCGAAACGGTTTTGTTGAAAAACCGCATGACCTTTTCGGTCACGGTGATCTCCTTGCTCTGGACCGCCACCGGGTTGACAAGATCCAGCTGGGTTTTGACCGCCAGGATATCCTGACCGACCGGGGAGTCCCCTTCGGATACCTCTCTTAGGACCTCTCCCATTTTCCGGTCGTACAGGGACACCTGTATTTTGGTTTTCTCAAGGATCGATTCGCCTAGCTTGAAAATATAATCCCCCAGCTTCCAGTCGCTGGGGTCCGTTTTCACTTTTTGGACAAAGGATTCCGCTTCTTTGGCAATTTCCAGATCCTGCTCGTCGGTGATGTGCCCGGGTCTTACGGGCACCAGTTGGTCGGGGGGTTGAACCGGCACCAGCGCTCCCTGGCCGCCGGTTTCCGTGACAACGGCAAGGTCGGGGGCTTTTGCCTGCTGCACCAGGCTGGACAATTCTTTGGTTTCCCGGGTAAGGGTTTCCGTCTGAGGGGTGTCACTCATCTATATTCTCCTCCGTTTCCATGTCATCAAATATTGCCTGATGAATATTTGGTTTTGAGAAAAGAGGCCATCACCTTGAATTCCGCCACTTCATTGTGCTCCACAATTTCGTTGGCGCGCCTTATCTGCTCCCGAACATCGCCCAGGGAGGCCATAAAAGACTGGACATGACGCTCCCGGCTTTCACCGGAAAGGTCAATGAATTCGCTCACCACCTGGGGCAGGTGATCACCACAGATACGTTTGAGTTCATACGTCAGGGTTTCCGAGGGATGACGGGCGACCATCTGGGGAACGGTCTTTTTGAGAAGGTCGATCACATCCTCGATCATTTGGATGACATCGGACGTCAATCCGAAGGTGGTGCGGATCTGGATGTTCAACTGGATCAGACGCGCCATCAGGGCCTTCAGTTCAGCCTCCGGGTCCGGTTTCTGTACCGGCGGCGTGGTTTCCGGCGGAGCTTCGTCCACCTTGCCGTTCCCTTTTATTTTTTTATAAATAAATACGGCCGCACCGATGGCCAGCAAACCGCCGATGAATGAACCGATAACAGTTCCCACTTTACCTCTCCCTTT
>CAZWAE010000282.1:0-5033 GCA_964631805.1 uncultured Desulfobacteraceae bacterium
TTCTTTACTGAAGATTTTTTCCTGCTTTAAAGGAAACGACGTTTTTACCCTTGATTTTGATCTTCTCACCGGTTTGAGGGTTCCGCCCCATCCTGGTTTTGCGATAGGTTTTCTTGAAAGTGCCAAAACCGACCAACGTCACCCGGCTGCCACGCTTTTTGAGTCCCTTTGTAACCCCGTCTAGGAAGGATTCCAATGCGGCTTTCGCTGTTACCTTTGTTATGCCCGCATCCTTGGCCATCTTTTCAATTAATTCTACCTTTGTCATTTTACCTCCTTTTTTTGATGGGTAGAAATGCAAGAAGAACTTATTTTGAATATTTGTTGGTACCAAAACCTGATTCCCAAGGTCAAGGGAAATATCTATTTTGGGCAATAAAAAGGGATAATCGACGAATTTGCAGTCCGGTCAACGCCTAACGGCGGTGGTTAGCTCCAGAATTCTGCGTTGCATCCGGTCGCTATCCGGTTGGATTCTCATGAAGGTCAGCACCGTGATGCCGATGAAAGCGGGTGGATGCATACTTGGCAAGCTTCCACTCAGGTACCCGGCAGACCGGGCACACGCCTCTGAACCACTTGTTGCGCAACCATCGGGCTGCACGGCTGTTCCTCGAATTGTTTATCGTGAACGCCTTGCTGCAATGGGTGGTAACAACCGCCATGTCACCATGTTTTTCAATGGTCCGGATTCCATGCAACAACCCTTTGCGGGATGGCCACAATTTGATTTTATCGATCAGCCGAAACAGTTCCACCCGTTTGCGAAAGTAACGAACCTGTGGTGGTTTGCTTTTTTGGCGCCCCATAGAGAATCATCCTTCTCCGCTGCCGGTTACCAATCGCTTTAAGCCTAAAGCGGCCATGGTGGCAACACCGATTTGAAGGGGATCATGGAGGAGTCGGCGGCCCAGTAGACGGCGTGCTGCGGCCGTAACCCCGCAGGGCATGCCGGGAGCTGCAATCCGTGTCCTTTCGGTCACATCTTCCGCATGTATCAGATCCGCCGAGTTGGTGGCATCATAAAGTAAGGGCCACTCTCTCAGATTCAGCCGCTCCACATCCACGGGGACAGGATGGGTCCCCTCCGGGTTATGATAAACCGCTGCTGCTTTTCTGCTGAGCTGTGCCTGTCGATCGCAGACCCCGACCCTGCCGCCCATGCGGGTCAGGTAACCTGCAGCAGTACATCCCAGAGGACCACAACCCAAAACCAGAACGGAGAAATCTTCATCAGAGGGTGTCATCATCGACAATCCGGTAACAAATCCAAGGGCCGTGGCAGAGGTGTTGTCCACAAAAAACCGCCGTTCAGGGCAGAGTGCGATAAAGCGGTCATCGTCAGACATGAAGATCAACCGGGCGCCCCGTTCAAAGCTTTCGGCCACACCGGCAACGTCCGATTGGTGGGATACGAAACTCCGCATCCCGATGTGGCGGACAATGGCACTGACCGTCTGTGCAAAACCGTTGATCTCACCGAGACCGCTCCGAACGGGTATAACGGCGGCCTGGATAGATGAAATCGCTTTTATGGCATCGTGTCCTTCCTTAAAGCCTACGGCTTCCAATGCAAGGCTCCGCAAACCACAGCCCAGGGCTTTGTGAAGCTCGGCATCGTACTCATCCAGCCGGAACGCAACGGTTTCAATGTCCGATGAGGTCAGGCGTGTCAAGGCGTACACCTCCCGTCCTGAACCGGTTGACGGGTATCCGGAACCATGCCAATACCCATCTCCGATTTCATCCTTTCCAGGGTCCGGGATCGTTTTTCCCATGCGGATTTCTCGTTTTCTCCGCAACAAATCAAAGTGGCCACCCATTCCGTACGCCCCGGGGAGTAATTCGTGATGGCTTCATCCGCTCCAAAAAAATCATACACCACCTTAAGGGGATCCGCGACAGCCATAATGTGTTCCCCCTCCGTTCGAATGGTGTCACCGGTCATGATGACATGCTCCAGTATCACACTCCGGGAAGCACCCGATTTCACCGGCGCCGGACAACGCCCCTTTGCGAACGAATCCCCCAAAAGTTCGACCATGTTGGTACCGCAGCTGTGAAAAACGGCAATGGGGGTCTGACTGGGTAGCCGTGCGTCGATCTCCAACACCTTTAATGCCCCTTTGTCAAGGATCACTTCCACATCCATCACACCCACAAGCTTGACCTCCCGGGCCAGCCGGATGGCAAGTTCTTCAAACTCGCGGCTCAGATTGTTCGGTAGCCTGGCAGGAGCCAGAACTCTTTTGCAGTCTAATGTACCATCCATTTCAAGGGAGGTCACCTGTAGGGGCTGCCATACGCCACAATGACCGAACACTTCCAGGGAAAAGGAGGGTCCCGGCAGATAAGCCTGGGCCACATGATCGGCAGGTGGAAAATCCTCCGGAAATGCATTTATCAGGCTCCGTCGGTCCCAAAAGATTTTCACACCCCTGCTGCCGCTGGCCACGCTGGGTTTGACCACCACCGGAAAACCGCAACCGGGCCATGACGCCGGTACCGGAATCCCGGCATGAGTGAACAGGCGAGCGCAGACCCGTTTTGATACGGTGATCGCATACGCGGCCAAATCAAAGGCCACGGGTATACCCCGCTGGCTGCAACCGTTATGGATGGACGAGAGGGTGTCCACATTCTCCAGCGCAGGAATCACAAGGCCGACTTCGGGCGGCAGTTTATCCAGCGCACCATTTTGGGTGATATCCATTTGGAGATATTGATGGCACAACCCCAAAGCGGGAACCTTTTCTTCGCGATCCACCATCATCACCCGCCAACCGGCCTTTCGTGCCAGGTAGGCCGCTTCAACACCCTGTAGCCTGCCGCCGACAATCACCGCTAACATTTCGATACCTGTCTGAACAATCCCGGCCATCCGCGTGCAGTCAACCGCCGCTGCATCCATTCCTCGTACTCACCCGAACTGGCAGGTGTCAGTCCGCAAAGGTCGAGAACCTGACGGATCCCGTCGACGCTGCGACGCCCCGCTTCAATGTCAAGGCAGTTCTGGGCCACACCGGCCAACCCCCGGCCGGGCGGAACAATAGAGGTTACAACGTTGGCGCCCGCATTGAGCCGCTGCTGCAATCCATCCGTTCCCCCCACATCCAGCGTGGCTGGAATCAAAAGATGAGGAAAGCATAACCGCATCAGGGCAATGATCTTCAGTTCCCGGAGGGGGTCGGCAGCCGGCCGGCCTCCCATGGGGGTTCCGGGCTGGGGAATGAATGTCATAACCCTCATCTGGTCCACTTCCAAACGACCCATGGCCGTAATGGAATCCAGAAGATCCGCATCCGATTCCCCGACCCCGCACAGCAACCCGTCCTCCACGAGAAACCCAAGCTGCTTGGCGACACGCTTTATCTCCCGGCGGTTCTCGAAATCCTGCCCTTCCCTCAACCTTTCGAAAAGTTGACGGTTGTAGGTTTCCTGGTAGCAGGCAAACCATCGGACCCCCGTCCCGGCCAAACGCTGCAATACGGAAGCCGGCACCATGCCCGGGGAGACCATCACCGGCAGATCGACAGTTCCCATCAGCTGTTCCAGGACATCAAAAAATGGGACAAACCGGTTCGTTCGATGGAAAAAGGCGGGATCTTCACCCAGGGTCAGATCGATCAGATGAACACCCGACGATTTGAGTATCTGTGCGGTTTTGACGATCTCGTCACCGGTTTTTCGATATCGCGGTGCCGAAGTGTTGGCCGCCCGATATAGACAAAATCGGCAATTGTTCCGACAATGGGTGTTGATATAAATAAAACCATAGAGAAATACCCGGGTGCCGAAATACTTCCCGCGAACCAGACGGGCGGTTTGAAATAACCGGTCCAGCGTCCGGGAATCCTCAATCCGGAGGAGGATTCTGAGATCGGAATCGGAAATCGGTTCACTCTGCAGGGCTTTCTCAAAGATATGATCCGGTGATGTTTTACTTTTTTTTTCTAATTGATCGCCCATTCCGTACAATTTCAGGTTAGAGGGTTTTATCCATGTTTGGGGAGTACTTCGGAAAACGGCCGGTGATTCCATGCCGCGTCCCGTGGGGAGAAAGGTGTCAGATGTTCAACCGTACACCATCCAGATAGGAGATACTTCTGCCCTGTCTTGACAGGTTGTCATCGCCCTCGGCTGCCATCAGAAGCCGTTCCAGCCCAAAGCCGATGCCGACCCATGTGTCGATCACCTTCCAGGCACGATCCAGCGGATGTGGGCCCATGGCGCCGGATCCCACCTCCAACCCGCCGCGATTGGGAAAGACGACATCAACGGTGGTTCCGTATACCGCAGAAGACTCCTTTTCAAAGGCATACGTTTCGATGCCCGCCGCTTCCATAACCACCCCGGCAAGAAAGCGGATACGTGTCTCACGTTCCTCCTTCGACAGACCGAATTCACAGAGGTTCAGCATGGTAAATTCGGAGGAATGACAGGCGCCCTGGGATTCCTTCCTGAAGCAGGGGCCTACTTCAAAAATTCCCACCGGCTTTTCCCAAAGTCTCAAGAGGTCCTTCATCACATAGTAAAGGTGCGGGGCAAGCATGGGCCGCAAGCATTTTGCCGGCTCGACCCAGTATACCTGGTCATGCAAAGGGTGATCGGCGGTGATGTTCATTTTGGCCAGCAAACCTTTTGACATGAGAAGGGGAGTGGCCACCTGCACAAACCCCTGAGCGATCAACACTTTGGTAAGGGCGCTTTCGAGACGGCACAGGCCGGGACGGCGGTGTTCCCGCCGAAGCCTGTCCAGCCGCAGCTGCCCCCTTTGTGTCAACCGCGTCACCAGTCGCTGGAACGCATGATTGCGCCCTGCGGCGTCCGTAAAAGAACGCTGCATATCGCCGTCTTCCGCGTTCAACTCCACGAGTCTTTTGACCTGGCTCTGCGTCCAATCCACGTTTAACACCCACCTTTGGGATTGCCATTAAAATGGCGGGGAGTCCCGGTGTTGCACCGAGCTGCGTGGGTTTAGAGTCCACGTGATCACATTTCGATCCACCCCCCGAATCCTTCCCATCTATTTA
>CAZWAE010000283.1:0-2839 GCA_964631805.1 uncultured Desulfobacteraceae bacterium
CCATGAAATGGAGACCTTCCAGGACACAGACCACACCACCGTCAATCCCGATTTTTCGACTTCCATCGAAGCAACCCCTTCTGAAACTAGAGATCGGGAAAGGGAAAAATCGATTTCCACGAATCGTGAAAGGCCTCCTTTCCAGGAGATGTCATCAACGGTGGTTAACCCAGATCTTTCATTTACGGATAAAAACCGATTGCAGCCCGAGATCGAAAACGCCACCTTAATCAATCCTGAAATTATCGGCCAACCCGTTACGGAGAAGGCGGCGGAGGCAGGTGAAACCTTGGCAACGGGTATCGACGGTTACATTGTGGACCCTGTGGACATGACCCTACATTCTTTTTCCGTTAGCGGGAAAGAAGATGCCCTGGATGATGTGCTGCTACAGGGATTGCATCAATTAAGGGCGCTTAATGAGATGTTTCAGGCGTTGTGTTCGGTTGAAAACGTGGATGATGTGGTTGAAATATTGGGTGCGCACCTTCAGAAAACGATCCCCAATGCGTTTCAAGGGGCTCTGATGCTAACGGACCAGGCGGGGGATTTGCAAGTCAGGGCACGTTGGCCGGGGCAGAAGGTGCAGGTCAGCATGACCTGGGCCCGAAAAGCATTTGACGAGAGGGATGCGTTTGTGTGGGCGGCATCCACCGAGGATATTCTCCGGAAAGATCTGCCGGCCAGTGCCGCATATCATTTGATTCAGTCGGCCATCTATCTCCCCCTTGTCGCGGGTCCGGAACGCTTCGGTGTTGTCTATGTGGATAATTATTATGACCGGGAGGCTTTTTCGGCGACAGATCTTGAGCTTCTCAAAGCCGTTGCCAGTCAGGTTGCACTGATCTTAAAAGAGCGCTGCATCCCATAGACAGTGTCATCAAAGAAAATACGTTTCAATCCCCGGCAATGAGAACGGTTGGTGGGATGAAGAATGAACGGATTTACAGGAGTTTTCTCATGACAGATTTTCGAAAAAGGTGCAAATGGAAGGCATTGGCGATAGCTTGCCTGGCGACAGTCGTTCTTTGGGGTTGTCCCGCCTGGGGACAAACCATCGGGCAACTCACCATCAACTATATCGAAGCCTCCAATGTTGAAGGGCAGTTCGTCAACCAGGTACGGGCCTATGCGACGGTGTCCACGGCAGACCAAGCCCCTGTTACCGGCCTCTCCATTATAGATTTTGAAATTCTTGAGGATGGTAAACCGATTACCTTAGATGCGGTGGAACCGGCCACTGATCCCATGGCAGTCATATTGGTCATCGATACCAGTGGCAGCATGCAGGCCAGGGACAAGTCGGGGCAAACCTCCATGGACGCCGCCAAAAACGCTGCTATTGATTTTGTTTCCATGTTATCGGAAAAGGACCGTGTGGCGATCTACTCATTTAACAGTGAGCCGGTTCTCGAAATGGATTTCTCTGTCGACCGCGAGAGGGCCGTGGAAGTGCTCAACGCTGTTTCCGCCCGGACCAAAGCCCCCACCTGCCTGTACGATACCGCTTATACGGCGGTCAAGAAAGCAGCCGAGATCCCCATGGGCCGCCGAGCCATCGTCCTGCTTACCGACGGTAAGGATGAGAAGGGGGGCGGCCGGTGCAGCACATACAGCACCACCGACGTGATCGATGCGGCGACCACAAAAACAATCCGGGTTCCGATCTATACCATTGGGGTCGGGCCGAAAGTGGATGTCCAGGATTTAGGCCGAATATCCCGGCTGACCGGAGGCCGAAATCTGATTGCAAAATCGGTATCGGAATTAAACGCCTTCTATCAGTTGTTAGCGCAACAGCTGAAAAACCAGTATGTGGTCAAATATTCCACCCAGACCCCCAGCGGCGAACACAGCCTGGTGGTGAAAGTTGTTCGTGAAGGCGAGGGGGGGCAGGATGAAAAGCGTTTCTGGCTGCCGCCCCTGCCGGTTCTCTACCCCCCGACGGTCGCTATCTTGAACCCTGCCGCATCGGGAGAGATCAAGGGGGGAAACACCGTTCGCATCCAGGTGGGCATCACACCGCCGGACACCGTAACGAAGGTGCGGTATTATGTGGATGCGGGCTTAAAGGCGGAGATTACAGAGGCGCCTTTCGACACGTTTAAGTGGGATACGACAGGCGTGCCGACCGGTTTACACGTCATAAGGGTTGAAGCCATCGACATCAGAGGGCAGAGTGGATTTGCCGAACTGACCAAAAAGGTCCAGGGTCCCCCGCCCCCCAAACCAGCACCGGTAGCACCCCCGGCACCGTCATCCGCCCCACAATCTGAAGCGCAAAAACCTTCTTCCATCATTCCGGTAGCGGTTGGTGTTATCGTCCTGTTGATTATTGCCGGTGCGATCTATTGGATGCTCCAGCGGAAAAAAAGGGATTCCATGGATACGGGGCCGGGAGTCTCTTCTCTTTCAGAAGAGGGGACTGAGGATATCGAAGACGAGACGATGATGATGGCGGATTTCGGGGAGGCTGAAAATGCGCCCACTGCCACCTTAACCGTTCTGGAAAGCCTCGAACTGGACCCTGGGACCTCCTTTGAGCTTATGGGAAGGGCCACTGTGGGGCGAACCGATAGAAACGATATCAACATCCCGGATAAACCGGTGTCCAGGAAGCACGGCGAGATCTATTATGAAGACCAGGCCTACTATATCCGGGACCGGGGGAGCAGCAATGGGGTAAAAGTCGACGGTAAAAGGGTCAGCATGGACGGTTCCCCTTTAATGGATGGAGCGGAGATACGGCTGGGACCGAAGACCGCTCTCCAATTCAATTGCAGCGCCCTCAACCAGCAGGCCGATTTTGACGATCGGACGAGAAAGTACGGCGCATAAG
>CAZWAE010000283.1:2939-5010 GCA_964631805.1 uncultured Desulfobacteraceae bacterium
CCCGATCCGCTGCATCGCCTTTTTGACATTGTCCATACTGTTGAATGCGCTGATGCGGATATAGCCCTCCCCGCATTTCCCAAAACCGGCTCCCGGGGTCGTCACCACGCCCGCTTTTTCAAGCAAGAGATCGAAAAATGCCCACGAATCCTGCTCACCGTAGACCCAGATATAGGGTGAATTATCACCGCCCACGCAATCGAATCCCAATTGCGCCATCTCATTTCTGATCAGTGCGGCGTTTTCGAGATAGCCGTCAATGATCTTTTTGACCTGGTCCTGACCCGCCGGTGAGTACACCGCTTCCGCAGCCTTTTGAACCGGATAGGAAACCCCGTTGAACTTGGTGGAGTGACGCCGGTTCCACATTGTGTGCAGGCGGTGCTTTCCCCCTGTTTGATCCCAGGCCATACAATCTTTGGGAACCACCGTGAAGGCGCAGCGGGTTCCCGTGAACCCGGCTGTTTTGGAAAAGCTTCTGAATTCGATGGCCACCTCCCTTGCGCCTTCGATTTCATAAATGGAGTGGGGCAGGTCATCGTCGCGGATAAATGATTCGTAGGCGGCATCGAACAGGATGAGGGCGCGGTTTTCGCGGGCAAATGTCACCCATTTAGCGAGGTGCTCATGGGAGATGACGGCACCGGTGGGATTGTTTGGAAAGCAGAGGTATATCACATCCGGCACGACGGAAGGCAGGGTTGGTATGAAACCGTTTTCCCGCAAACTGTCCATATAGATAATGCCATTATATCTTCCGTCTTCGAAATGTCCCGTTCGGCCGGCCATCACATTTGTATCCAGATACGCCGGGTAGACAGGATCCGGAATGGCGATATTGAGGTCTGTTCCGAATATCTCCTGTATGTTTCCGGTGTCGCATTTGGCGCCATCGCTGATGAATATTTCATCCGGGGATACGGCCGCTCCCCGGGCCTTAAAATCGGTCTGTGCGATCTTATCCCTTAAGAATGCGTATCCCTGTTCGGGCCCGTATCCGCGGAAGGTGCTGTCATCCGCCATTTCATCCACCCCTTTGTGAAAAGCGTCGATACAAGCCGGCACCAATGCCCGCGTCACATCTCCGATGCCCATCCGGATGATATCCCTGTCGGGGTTGGCTGCCTGGAACCGATCGACCTTTTTGGCGATATCTGCAAATAAGTAGGACGCCTGCAATTTGAGATAGTTTTCATTGATTCGAATCATGATACCCCTCTTTCATTATGACACTTATAAAAAATGTTCCCGGGAAAAACCATCGGCCCGTTTCCGGAAAAGCAGACCGCTTGCTTCGATGAACCGGTTTACATACATACCGACTTGAAGACTCTCTTTTAATTCCGCTAGGGGCGGTCTTGTCAAGTTTAATATGAACCATGGGGGATAAATGGGCGGAAACCGGATGTTTTAACTTGAAAAAATAAGAATTTGGGATATGGTGGTGAAGATTCGGAGCGGTTATCTTCAGGCGTTTGGTTGCCTGATTCGATGGGTGGTGTCAGCGGGATGCGGCTATGATCTTCCGGAGCTGTCCGGGGCGGTTAGAACGCAAATAATCTCGAAAGTTGCAGAGGGTTCGGGACTTGAAAATCAGGGGCTTTCTATTGATGGTTTGGGTGGCGGGAATGCTGCTGTGTACGGGTTCCATCGCATTTTCCCAACAAAAAGGGGGCGCCAAGACGCCAGATGGGAAGATGAAGCTGGCCCTTGCCAAGGCGGCGGTGTGTGAAGAGATCCGGGAATTATCTCCTTTTCATCCGGCGGTTGCCTTCTCCATTTCCGTCGGGAAGGTGTCCTGTTATTCGATGTTTGACCCGGTTCCTCAGAGAACTTTTATCTACCACAATTGGTTTCACAAGGATAAACTCAGCACGAGGAAAAAACTTCGACTCAAGTCACCACGTTGGGCGACATTCAGCACTATTCAACTGAGACAATCGGATAAAGGGCCGTGGCGGGTCGAGATAACAGATCAGAAGGGCCATGTTTTCAAAGTGCTGCGTTTCAGCGTTACCGATTAATGAAAACTATAATTTCCAGTTAGATTTTTTCAGGGGTCACCAGGGTT
>CAZWAE010000284.1:0-5001 GCA_964631805.1 uncultured Desulfobacteraceae bacterium
TATCTATAAAAAGCCGAACGATGTTGTCGAGGGGCATCCGGCCTAACCTTTGTTCGGCACTTTCCTGAAGTATCAGATGGGTGACGGTGATCTGGTCCCCTTTGCACAGGATCATGGCCCGCTCGATCACATTCTTCAACTCCCGGACATTTCCTTTCCAGGGATGATCCGTCAAAATGGAACGCGCCTTGTCGGACAGTTTGGGGGCTTTCCGTCCCAGCGCCCCACTGAAATCCTTGATGAAATAATCGCACAAAAGCCCTATATCTTCCCGGTGTTCTCTCAAGGCGGGCATTTGGAGCGGAAACACATTAACGCGATAGTATAGGTCCTCCCGAAAAGTCCCCGCCGCCACCAGGTCTTCGAGTTTGCTGTTGGTGGCCGCGATGATCCGGATATCCGCATCGAGGATTTTTTCACTTCCCAACCGCTGGAAGGTTCGGTCCTCTAACGCCCGAAGCAGCTTCGCCTGGATTTCCGGCTCTATATCGCCGATTTCGTCCAGAAAAAGTGTGCCCCCCGACGCCAGTTCGAATTTGCCTTTTTGTCGCCGCAGAGCCCCGGTAAACGCCCCTGCCTCGTATCCGAAAAGCTCCGCTTCCAGCAGGGTTGTGGGGATGGCAGCTGAATTGACCGGTAAAAACGGCCCGGTACTCCTGGGGCTGTTGAAGTGGATCGCCCGGCTGAGCAGCTCTTTCCCTGTGCCGCTCTCTCCGGTGACCAATACGGTGGCATCGGTTTTGGCCACCTCCCCGGCAAGCCTCAGCACATCACAGATCTCCGAAGAATTGCCGATGATGTTGTCGAAATTGTACTTTCCCTCGATCTCTTTCCGCAGGTGACGCACCTCGGTTGTCAGCCGGCTGATGTGGAGCGCCTTTTCGACGCAGGCACGGAGACGTTCCTCCTTGAAGGGTTTGGTGACGTAATCGAAGGCACCGAGCCGAATCGCTTCAACTGCATTTTCGATGGATCCAAAGGCGGTGATCACGATCACCGGCAGTTCGGAATCCCTCTCCTTGATGTGCTGGAGCAGTTCCATCCCGTTGACCTTGGGCAATTTGATGTCGGTGATGGCAAGGCTGAAGGTATCATTATCGAAAAGGTCGATGGCCTCGCGGCCGTCCCCGGTTTCCACGAACTGGAGCGGCAGGTCGCTGAGCTGCATGGTAATGACCTGCCTCATTCTGATTTCATCCTCGGCGATAAGCACCTTAAAGCGCATGGCCCTCCTCCGGTCGTTTATACGGGAAATGAATTGAAAAGGTACATCCGGCACCCGCTTTGCTTTCAACCGTCATCTCCGCGTGATGGAGCTTTAAAATCTGGGATACAATGGACAAGCCCAGGCCGGTGCCGTCATCCTTGAAGGTTACGAACGGTTCAAATATTCTCTCCAGCCGATCCGGTTCGATTCCCAGACCGGTATCGGAAATGACAATGACCAGCCGCTCGTTACCGTCAGCATCGGCGGCAGCCGTCGCCTCGCTGCCAGCGGCACCGTTTGTCACCACGGTCTCTACCGAAAGGGTGCCGCCGTCGGGCATCGCCTGAACCGCATTGAGCAGAATGTTCAGAAATACCTGTCGCATCTGATCGGGATCCGCCATGCAGACCCTTTTTTTCCCCGGGATCTTTTTGACAATATCGATATCCCGCCCGCTGGCTGCCTGCTCCAGATAGGCAAGTGTATCCTCCAGCACGGCCATAAGGTCGGTCTGCACCAGGGAGGGTGGTGCCGGACGGGCAAAGGCCAGAAACGCCTTTAAGGTTTTGTTGAGCCGCATCACCTCATCGACGATGAAACGGGCCGCCTTCTCTCGCATCTCCTGGGGTCTTTCAGTGTTGGCGACCACTTCGGCAGACCCAAGGATAATCCCAAGGGGGTTCTTGATCTCGTGGGCAATACCGGCGGTGAGTTGCCCGAGGGCCGCCATTTTTTCTTTTTCAGCCAGTTCCACGTAGGTTTTTTCGATCTCCCGCCGGCTCCGTTTGAGGGATACGGCCATCTGATTAAAGGCTTCCGCCAAAGATCCCACAATATCCGGGTCCTGCAGATTGACTTTGTAGTCGAGATCCCCCGCACTGACCCGCTGGATCCCTTTTTCCAGGGTCCTTAAGGGTCTTACCACGGTCAGCGCCATCAGGTAGCTGACCGCGCAGGAGATGGCGATGGCCGCCAATACCATGGACAGGGTTGCCTTTTTGATGGCATTGATATTTTCCAGGAACTCCGATACCGGCAGCGAGACTCCCACCGACCATCGGTTCTCGGGATAATCAGCATAAGCGGTAAAAAATTCCCGGCCCTGGTATACGGTCATCCCAAACCGCCTTTCGCTGTTTTTCAAGATGGCCAGTCCGTTGCTGAGAAACCGGATCCGGTCCGGATCGCCGTGCAGTTCCAGCAGGTCCGGATGGGCGATCACCCGACCCCGTTCATTATCGATGATGTAGGCATATCCCTTTTCCCCGATTTTCAGGCTTTTCAGAAAGCTCGAAAATGTGGAGAGATTGATATCGATGGAGCAGACCCCCATGACCGTCCGGTCTTTGTTCAGAATGGGCATCGATGCCGTGATGCCGGGATTCTGGGAAGATGCGAACACATACACCCCCGTCCAGAAAAGCCCCATCTCCCTTACGGCACCCACATACCACGGCCGGATCCGCGGATCAAAAAGCTTGTGAACCTCCGGCCGCTGGGGCGGCACCATGGTGAAACGCCCGGATCGATCCCCGTAATTGATATTCAAAAATTCGGGATGATCTTTTTGCAGTAAATGAAAGTAGCGGATCAGACTTCCGGTGTCGGCCGGATCGATAAACCCGTTTTCGATGGAGGCCTTGAGAAGGCTGACATTGTCTGCGGGCCGCGACAGGTAGGCGCGAACCCGGGCGGCAATCTGATCGGCCGTGCTAACGGCGTATTGTTCGATCTGCTTTTCGATGGATTTTTTACCTTGAAGATAAGAAAAATACCCGGTGGCCGTGATGAAAACAAGGGTCATCCCGGTGATAGCGGCAAACAGCCGCAGCTGGAAGGAGTGCCGGTAGACACCCAGTATGTCGGCAAAAACTGTCATGGCGCCCGATCCGGTGGTGTGCCCGAATCCCGGGCCAGGTAGAATTGAAGATCGGTGTTCAGTTCCGGGTTGACCCTGTTCAGCTTGACGTAATCCTCGACCCGATGGGCCATTTTTTCCGGCGCATCGGACCGTTTCAGGATCTCCCTTAAGGCATAGCCCGTTGCCAGGTTGTCACGATGATCCTCCCACAGCTTTTCGAACGCGGCCATGCGGTCCCGGTCGTCCCTTGTGTACCGGACGATTTCGAAAAGGGCCAGACCCGCCCAGGAGTGGCTGTGCTTGTCGTCCGGCGTATACGGCTTTTTCCGGGGATTTGGGAAAATCAGGTTCAGCCAGGGAACCGGCGAGATCCGCGAAAAACTGTGGCCCGGATATTTCTCGGCCAGGATGGAGTAGATGGCAATTCCCTTCTCTTTTTCATCGAGGAGGTCCGCATATATCCACCCCATATACCAGTAGGCCTTGGTCACGACCGAAGGGACATCGGAAAAGGCCCGGGCTGTGGATTCGTAATCGGCCAGGGCACGCCGGCAGGCCGCCGCATCCGCCAGCCGGTAGTCTTCCCCCAGCCGCATATACGCCAGCTCCAGCCGGGCTTCTCCGACGATGGGGCGGTTGTCCGGGAAACGCTCGATAAGCGCCCTGAGCGCGGCGATTTTCCCCCGGGGGTTTGCGAGAAGTGATTTGGTGTAGTTGAGCTGTTCCGACGCCGTCCCGAATTCAGGGATCTTCCAGTTGCCGGGACGGGTTCTTTCCGCCGGGTGCGGCGGCGGTTCGGACCGGTTCCTTTCCTCCGCACATCCAGCACACAGGATCAGCATCGGCAACAACCAGAACCCACTGATGAGAATCGACCGTTTTATGGGGTTGTTCATGACTGCCTCATCCGGTTGGACCCGGATTCCATTTGATCAAATGAGCCACACTTGATGATTTGCTCAATCCATAAGGATCCACCCCATGGCAAGCGAGTGATGTCGAACTCGGCTTTCTATCCGGAATTTCATCTTGTCAGCTGGTTTACATATCTTATCCCCACCGGGGTTGCAAGCCGCGCAGGATGGCGCCCGCCGCCGGATTAACCGCCTTTTTGCCCTGTCATGCGAAAGGCCGATGCTGAGAGGCAGGGACCGCCGGAAGACAAACGATCCCCGATGGCATGGACTTTGCTTTGGTTCAGCTTCTGCAAGGTATGTGCCTTTTCCCACACATCACGGCGCCACCGACCAGCGCAAGGAGACGTCATGGATTTTGAATGTATCATCTACGAGAAGCAGGACCGACTCGCCCTCGTCAAACTCAACCGACCAAAAGTCCTGAACGCCATGAACAAGCAGCTGTGGCTCGATTTCCAGCAGGCCATGGAAGATGTGCGCAGCGATCCTATCATCAAGGTGATGATCGTCACCGGAGAGGGGAGGGCATTTTCCACCGGTGCGGACCTTAAAGAGTCGAAAACCCGCAGCATCGAAGCCTACCGGGACTATCTCGTGGAACTCC
Organism: uncultured Desulfobacteraceae bacterium; assembly: GCA_964631805.1. Taxonomy (GTDB): domain Bacteria; phylum Desulfobacterota; class Desulfobacteria; order Desulfobacterales; family CAZWAE01; genus CAZWAE01. Next base: position 4,590 of record CAZWAE010000284.1, read on the forward strand.
AGGAAGCAACGAGAAAACTGATCCGGTTTGAAAAACCCACCATCGCCGCCATCAACGGGTACGCCCTGGGATCCGGATATGAGCTGGCCCTGGCCTGCGATATCCGCATCGCTGCGGAGGAGGCACAGATCGGATCCCCGGAGGCCAAGGTCACCTCTTCCGTCACCGGCGGCGCCATGCGGCTGGTCCAGGACCTCATCGGGCCGGCAAAGGCCCGGGAACTGCTTTTTACGGGCGAGTATATATCGGGAATGGAAGCGGAAAGAATCGGCCTTGTCAACCGGAGCGTACCGGCCGATGCCCTCATGGACGAGACCTTCAAAATGGCAAAAAAAATATCGGAGAACTCCTCGTTTTCCATCGCCATGATTAAAAAAGGCCTTTTGATGGCCAGCGGCGAAGTGAGCCTGGA
>CAZWAE010000285.1:0-4990 GCA_964631805.1 uncultured Desulfobacteraceae bacterium
ACTGCCATGAGTTCGACGTAGAACGTATTTTCCGTGACAGCCGCCTTGCCCCCATTGGAGGTGGAACATCCGACATCCAGAAAATGATCATTTCCAAATTGATATGAGCATAACAACAAAATAGAGGATTGTGGAATGAACTTCGAATTCACTGAAACAGAAAACGCCTTCATTAACAGCATACACGAAGTGATCATGCCGTTTACCGAAGAGTTGGACCTGGAGTCTTCGAACCCACAACAGGCCGAGAAAACGCTCCGCAGCTTGCTTCCCCGTTTGGCGGAGATATCGTATCTAAATCCCTTTGCAGGCGGTGATGCACTCTCTGCTGTTGCCATGGAAACCCTCGCCGCCCACTCCCAGTCTGTCTTCCTTTCGGTTGAAACGAGCACGCGGTTGTTCGGAGGCGTGGTTAACGCCTGGGGGAATGAAAAGCAAAAAAAAAGGTGGCTCACGCCCCTTGTTCAAGGAAAGATTATCGGTGCTCTGGCGCTCTCTGAGGAAACCCTGAACATTGAAAACGATCCGCTTAAAACGACGGGCAGGGAAAATGATGATCGAATTCTTGTCACCGGAGACAAGTCTTACGTCGTGAACGGCCCCATAGCAGATTGGATCGCAGTCGCAGGTACTTTTGAGGATAAGGTCGCGTTTTTCATGATAAGAAAAGGTTCCCGGGGCCTTGTCACAGGAAAACGCCTTGAAACACTGGGATATGAAGGCGCGGTGATTTCACCTCTTCGCCTTATGGACTGCAGGATTTCAGAAGATACGGTCATCGGCCCTTTTCAGGAAAAAGGGATTCTGAACCAACTCCGATTGTGGGAAAACCGGATGATCATTGGCGCCGGGCTGGGTATGATGAAATCTTCCTACGAAACGGCAAAAGAATACGCAAAAACCCACACAAGCGGGGGCAAACCCATCATCGCTTACCAGGAGGTCGGGTTTAAGCTTGCTGAGATGCTGACCCTCTACCAAACGTCACAGCTTCTGGCCTACAGGGCGATCTGGGAAGCCGGCAAAAATCCCAAAACGGCTGAATCCCTCATGCTCTGTGCCAAGGTGTTTTGCACGGAATCGGCTGAAAAGATTGCAAGCGATGCGCTGAAGATCCTTGCCGGGAAAGGATTTTGTACCGGCAATCCTGCTGAACGAGCCTACAGATGCGCAAAATACACCCAGATTGCCGGGACCTCGACGGAGATTTCGCGCGTCAAGATCGGCGATGAGGCGTTGGGGTATTAGAAGGATAGTGAGCATGCCACAAAAAGAACCCGCAGGTGGGAACAATCCCAACAAGATGTCACGAAGCGCACTCAGGCGGCAGCGCGAACGGGAGCACCGGAACCGGACCATTCTAAGAGCGGCGGAATCGCTGTTTTCCGAAACGGGTTATCACAGTACCAGCATCGAACAGATCGCCGACGAGGCGGAGGTGTCTGTGGGGACCGTCTATTTTTATTTCAAGAACAAAGAGGACCTCCTTGTCAAGCTGATGGTTGAAATCGGATACGAGCTGAGAAGCCTTCTGGGAAGAGAATTTGAAAAAAACGGCACCTCCCTTAAGGGAATTGAAAATGCGGGGTTTGCCTTCTTCGAAGAGTTCTGTCGGCTTCAGCCCGGAAGACTGGCCATTCTTTACAGGGAATCCGTGGGCCAAAGCGAACTGGTTGAACAGCGCAGAAAGGATATTTTCAAAAAACTGACCGGCGATATTCAGGCCGCCATGAGCCGCATTGGAGATGCTCAAAAGTGGAAATACGAAAGCGCTCTTTCCATCGAAGTTGTGGCCGTCAGCATCATGGGGCTGTTCGAAAGAATCGCCTACCATTATCTGCTCTGGCAGCACCGTCCCCAGGATTTGAAAATCATCGGCCGGGATGTGGTTGATTTCATCCTGGGGGGCATCGAAAACCTTAATAAGCGAAGTAAGCAAAGTAAGCAAAGGGGTAATTAAGCGATGGACGTCATCGAAACGCGGATCGACACCCGTTCGGAAGATTATAAAATGAATTACGCGGCCATGGAGGCGTTGGTGGCCGACCTGAAGAAATCGCTCAGGACCGCAAAGGAAGACCGTTCTGAAAAAGCGAAAAAACGCCTGTCCGAACAGAACAAATTGCCGATCATGAAAAAGCTGGAAATGCTTCTCGATAAAAACACTCCTTTTCTCGAAATCGGTTCACTGGCCGCCAAGGGAATGTATGACGGACGGGTACACGGTGCCGGTAGTGTCATCGGGATCGGTGTGGTCGAAGGCAAGGAGATCATGGTCAACGCCAATGATCCAACCATCAAAGGAGGGACGATTTACCCCATGGGGGTGAAAAAGACCCTCCGCGGACAGGCGATCTGCATGGAAAATCGTTTGCCCATGATATGCCTGATAGATTCGGGCGGTGCCTTTTTGCCCCTGCAGTCGGAGATCTTTCCGGACATCGATGACGGCGGGCGGATCTTTTACAATCAGGCCATCATATCCAAGATGGGGATTCCCCAGATTGCCGCCGTCATGGGGCTCTGTACGGCAGGGGGCGCCTATATTCCCGCCATGTCCGATGAAGTCGTTCATGTCCGGGATACCGGTGCCATCTTTCTGGGGGGACCGCCCCTGGTAAGGGCCGCCACGGGAGAGGAAGTGACGGCAGATGAGCTGGGTGGAGCGGATGTTCACTGCCGGGAATCGGGTGTGTCCGACTATTACGCGGAAGACGAAACCGATGCCATCGCCATCGTCCGTAAGATTGTCCGAAACCTGCCGGATAACGATAAGGTTCGCCTGTCTACACGGGAACCCGCTCCTCCGCTGTATGATCCAAAGGAGATATATGGCATTGCCAGCCGGGATTTGAGCAAACCCTACGATGTCAGGGAAGTGATTGCCCGGCTGGTGGATAAAAGCGAATTTCTCGAGTTCAAGGAGTTGTACGGATCGACCCTGATTTGCGGCTGGGCCAACATACACGGATATCCGGTGGGGCTTTTGGGGAACAACGGAATTCTTTTTTCCGACAGTGCCTTAAAGGGGACACAGTTCATTCAGATCTGCGACAAACGGAAAATTCCTCTGGTCTTTTTGCAGAATATCAGCGGCTTTATTATCGGTCGTGAATACGAGCGGGGCGGTATTACAAAAAACGGTCACAAGATGGTCAACGCGGTCTCGACGGCAACGGTTCCCAAGTTTACGGTCATGATGGGGGCCTCTTTCGGTGCCGGCAACTACGGCATGTGCGGCCGTGCCTATTCGCCCCGTTTCCTGTGGAACTGGCCCAACGCCGAGATCGGTGTCATGGGCGGGAGGCAGGCAGCAGACGTACTGGTCACCGTCCAGAACGATCAGCTGGCCCGGGCCGGGAAGCCGCTCATGACAGAGGAGGAGGCGGACGCGATCAGAGTGCCGATCATCGAAGCGGCCTTAAAGGAGAGCAATGCCTATTACAGCACGTCCAATCTCTGGGATGACGGCATCATCGACCCGGTAGACACCCGGGATGTCTTGGGGCTATCCATATCCGCCGCGCTGAATGCGCCCATCCGGGACGATGCATTCGGATACGGTATTTTCAGAATGTAAGGACCGTGAAAAAAATGTTTAAGAAAATACTCATTGCCAACAGGGGTGAAATTGCGGTTCGCATCATGAGGACCTGTCGCGAACTGGGCATTTCAACGGTAGCGGTCTATTCCGAGGCCGACAAAACAGCAGCACATGTGCTCGCGTCGGATGAATCGGTATTTCTGGGGGATTCGGATCCCTCTGAAAGCTATCTCAATATCGATAAAATCATCTCCGCAGCCCATGAGACCGGCGCTACGGCCATCCATCCGGGATACGGTTTCCTGGCGGAAAACCCGGACTTTGCGGAAAGCTGTGAAAGGGCCGGTCTTACGTTCATCGGCCCGCCGGTAGAGGCCATTCGCGCATTGGGGGATAAAACCGTTGCCCGCCAGCTGATGATAAAAGGCGGCGTGCCGGTGATACCGGGTATGACCCGGGCCGATCCCGACACAGAGCGTCTCGCGGAAGAGGCTGGAAGAATCGGGTACCCCGTTCTGATCAAGGCCGCCGGAGGGGGCGGCGGCAAAGGGATGAGGGTGGTGAACAACCCTGATGAGATCAAGCCCGCCTGTGAAGCAGCATCAAGCGAGGCTGCCGGTGCTTTCGGCAACGGTGCCATTTATATCGAAAAGTATCTGGCAAGACCCCGCCATGTGGAGTTCCAGATCCTCGCAGATGCCTCGGGAAAGGTCATTCATCTCCTGGAAAGGGAATGTTCCATTCAGCGGCGGTATCAGAAAATCATAGAGGAAACACCGTCTCCGGCCGTGACGCCGGAACTGAGGGAGGAGATGGGCGAGGCCGCCATAAAGGCGGCTGTTGCCTCGGGGTACGTCAACGCCGGTACGGTCGAATTTCTTCTCGATGAAGACGGACGGTTTTACTTTCTGGAAGTCAATACCCGGCTTCAGGTGGAACACCCGGTTACAGAGATGATCACAGGGATCGACCTGGTTCGGCATCAGATTGAAATTGCCGCAGGCCGGCCCCTGTCTCTCTCCCAGGCGGATATAAAGGGTCGCGGCCATGCCATTGAATGCCGCATTTACGCGGAGGACCCGGAAAACGATTTCGCGCCGTCACCCGGAAAAATCGGCTTCCTGAAGGAACCCCAGGGTCCCGGTATCCGCATGGACAGTGGTGTGCATGCCGGTTTTCAGGTGCCGGTGGAATATGACCCGATTCTCTCCAAACTGATCGTCCATGCGGAAAACAGGGACCTGGCCATTCGCCGGATGATCCGTGCTTTGGAAAACACGGTGCTTTTGGGAATTAAAACACCTGTACCCTTTCTTATCGATATCCTGAAATCCAAAGCCTTTCGGGACGGCAGGACATTTACCGATTTCATTCCGACCCATTTCAACACCTGGCGCCCGGACACAACGGATGCCCATCTGGCAGGGATCGCATTTATCGCCCACG
>CAZWAE010000286.1:0-4968 GCA_964631805.1 uncultured Desulfobacteraceae bacterium
GGCCATTTCTGGACGGACACTACCTAATCATTTTGAATGGAAAGGCCATGGCATTTAAGAAGGTCGTAAAGGCGTGAACGGGAAAGCCCTGAGGTCCGGCAGGCATCACGGACATTTCCCGCGCAGAGGGTTTTCAATTTTTCCATGTATGCCTTTTCCGCTTTTTGAACGGCAAGTTTTTTATAGTCCTTGAACAGGGGCAACGTATCGGAAGGCGGGGAGATGTTCTCCGGTTTCAGGCCGACAGGCTGGTTTTGCATAAGTGAGGTTTGAGCGGCTTTTATGCGAATATGATCGGGCAGATGCCTTGGAAACAACATCTGTTCCGGACCTGCAGCCGAAAGGGACATCTCGATGGTATTGATCAGTTCTCTGACATTTCCCGGCCAGGTATATTCTGAGAGCGTTTCGAAAAATTCAGGAGAATACCCTTTTGTGGCAACTCCCTGACGCCTGCACAGACGAGCGGAGTGGTAGAGTACCAGCTGTACGATATCTTCAAGGCGTTTCCGCAAAGGGGGCAGTGTAATGGTTAATGTCTTGAGGCGGTAAAGCAGATCGCTGCGAAAAAGGTCATTTGCCACCATGGTGTCCAAATCCTTGTTGCTTGCCGCGATCAATCTGAACTCGCTTTGGATCTCCTTTTTGCCACCCACCGGACGAAACCGATGCTCCTGCAGGACCCTTAAAAAAACCTTTTGAAGCTGGGCTGGCAGTTCCCCCACTTCATCTAAAAACAACGTCCCTCCGTCTGCCTGGGTCATGAGACCGTCCCTTGACGCGTCCGCCCCGGTATAAGCGCCCTTTTTATGGCCGAACAGCAGGCTTTCCACTAATGTTTCCGGCAGGGCCGCGCAGTCCACCACAACGAAATTACGCCGGCATCTTTCGCTGTTCTCATGAATCGCCCGGGCAAATAGTTCTTTTCCGGTTCCCGTTTCACCCGACAGAAGCACATTCGCCATACCGGACGCGGCCTGCGCCAGCAGATTGAAACACGCCCTCATGGGGGAACTGTTCCCGATAATTCCCTCCAGTTTCAAAGCAACCGCTGCCGGCCGGGCTTTTTGGACCTCATTTCGATACTGAATGACCCGCTTCAGGGGCAAAATGATTTTTTGGGGTGAATCGGTCTTCTGGATGTAGTCCCATGCACCGTTTTTTATGGCGATTTCTGCACCGTCCACACTGCCATATCCGGTCATGATGATCACTTCTGGATTGGAAGGGCTTTTTCGTATCTGCGGGAGGATGTCGAGTCCGCTTCCATCCGGCAACTGAACATCCAACAATACCACATCGTATGCCCCAACCACCATTTCATCCAGCCCGGTAGCAAGGGTATGCCGGCTTGTCGCCTCATGTCCCATCTGGCCCACAAGATTTGATAGCATTTTTGAAATGGATTTGTCGTCATCAATGATCAGAATGCGGGACATTTTCGCTCCTTCTATTTTCCGGAGTCTCCTGCTCGCCGGTGTCGTCAAAACCCCTGGCCTGTTTGATCAGTGACTGTGCACGCTTGGCGGCATTGAGTATTTCGATGATATTATCTCTAGCAAATCTGTTCTCAGACAGGTTGTCCACAGTCATTTCCGCAAAACCAACGATGGTATATATAATATTATTGAAGTCGTGGGTAAAATGCTTTTTGAAACGGACAAGCGATTCCATCCGGGTTTCCATTTCACGGATTTTTCCCACCATCTCGTGATAGGTTGGTTTGTCCGGCATTCGTAGTCCTTCCCGGCATGGAGAGATCACATCCTAAGGCGGATGTGGCAGCTATCTTGTTGGATTGAAATAGTTTTATATATCTTTTGCCTCGGTAGTGTCAAATGGTAACGGGTTTTGTTTTGTACGGCCCCACCGCTCGACTCTTTCCTCCTGTCCTGGAAAAACGGAATATTCCGACTTTTCCGGAACAAGTCCGAAAATTCAGGACACATCGGGGGAAACTCTGAAGTTTCTCGAATGGCTGGCATATTTTAACTATTTGAATAATATTATTTTATTAATTCAAGCGGATCGATTTAAGCAGGTGGCATATTTATTGCTTTAATTCCTGCACAGTCACCCTAATTTAGAATCCATGTGAGAGCGGGTATGAAACTAATATTATATACCAAATCAAATAACGTCGGGCGACGGATCCGTCAAATCGTCAATGACATTATCAGCGATGGACAGATTGAAATTTTCCCGGAACTGGAAGATTTCTCCATGCGTTTGCGGCGAGTGGTGGATAATGTCACTGTTTTGGTGATGGTTGCATCCACCTTTATTGAATTGGAAACCATTCTTCAGAACGGTGAAATCGTCCGGGAGATTCGAAGCATTCTCATTCTACCGGATAGAACACCGGAAACGGTGGCCAAGGGGCACACGCTTTATCCGCGGTTTGTTAGTTACACTGACAGTGATTTCAAGGGCTTTGAAGCAGTTCTAAGAAAAATGAGTCAGCAATTGGTCGAGAGAGACAACGATTTGTTAAGGGGGGAGATCCCTGTTGAAACCAACCCCAAACCATCAGGAAACGGTTCGGAATTCAGTGCAAATATCACAGATGGATAGCCTGGTTTTACAGATTCCGGAACGCCTTTCAGACATTGCCGAGGGATTGAAAGGCACCTGCCAGGGTGTGGAACAGGAGTTTCTGCATCTTGGGGATGCACTTCAACAGACCTATGCCGGTGCAGAGGAGTTGACGCGGTTGACCCGCAACGCTGTTGCTAACATCGGCGGAAAAACAGAGAACGGTCTGCTGCAGGAGATTAAAAACCTTGTCCATCAAACATTACAGAGCATTGAAACATATGGTTCTGTGATTTCACGGAACCTGGAACACGTGGGTATCATTGTGGATCGTCTCGGCAGCCTGGAACTCATCTGCGCGGAAATAGAGAAAATCGGACGGTTCCTGAAAGTTGTGGGTGTGAACATGGGCGTTGAATGCGCCCGGTCTGATGCTGCCAAGCAGATGTTTGGCACTGTATTTGTTGAAATCAAGGATGTTTCAAGGAATGTTCTCGATGTCGTGGCCAACATCAGGGATGCCGCCAAATCGGCCCGGGACAGTCAGAACCGGGCGTATCATGATTCAAGTGAAGGGCTGAACACTCTGGCGTCATTGTCGGGTGAAGCGCAGAGAAATGTCGGTGAGGCAATTACCGGAATCGATCGGTTGATGCGTCTTTCCGCCTCGATCCTGGAGCAGGCCGGTGCGCATTCCCGAACGATTTCCAACCGGATCGGAGAGATTGTCGTCGGCATCCAATTCCAGGACAATATGCGCCAGCGGGCCGAACATATCGCCGATACGCTGATGGACATCGGAAAGTTGCTGGGAGATGAATCCGATGATGCCGAGACCGGCATGACGTTAGATGAAAAACGGGCATATGCCTATCGTATTATCGAGCTGCAGACCGCCCAACTCAAAGAGATCCTGATTGAAATAAATGAGGTTCACCAAAAAAGTAAGCAAGGCTTTGACGGGATCGCCGGTGAGGTGCTCAAGCTTGAGGATAATTTTTCTGAATTCGGTTCCACGTATTCGGAAATGCCCATGGATATGAGAACACATCACAGGTCCGGTGAAAACATCGAATCCACGACATACCGGTCGGGCGGAGATCCATTTGCAATCCTCAACAACGCACTGAAGCATCTCAACGGTTTGCTAAAAAAAGGGCACACCCTCATCGACCGTCTTTCGAAAACAGCTCATCAGGCTTCCGAAACCGCCGCCAATCTATCCGGTCATGCGGCCCATGTACGTGACATCAGTTTGACCACCCATATCCTGGCCCTGAATGCGATTATCAATGCCACCAAACTGGGTAAAGAGGGACGAACCTTCGATGTCCTGGCCCAGGAAGTGAGCGGGCTGTCCCGACAGACCAACAATTGCATGAAGGATGCCACAAAACTTCTCGAATTGATCACCGATTCTGTTGGAAACCTAGACGCTCAGGATATTGTGGGCGATCATGACGGGTCTGGTGAAGTGCCTGTCAATATCGCCTTGAGTGAGGGTATCGATAAAATCTATAACGCCTACCACCTATTTGGTGAAAGCGCTAAGGAAGCATTCCAGCGCTCGGGAGGTATCAAGCAGACCCTTTCTGAGACCCAGGCTGGTTTGGGCTTTTTCCTGGAACTTGATACGGAGTTAAACGGATATCTGGAAAAAATGCTGGCGGTTTCCCATTTGCTGGACTCCTGGAAGGATAAGGGAAGACAATTGGCAAAGGAAAAAGTAGATACACTTCTTCAGCAATACACCATGGAAAAAGAGCGGCAGATTCTGGATCTGGCCTTGGGGGGGGAGGCGGCTGAAGGAACGGACGGTCCTTTATCCGAATTACAGGCGGGGAAAGAAGATGTGGAGTTGTTTGAGTCGTTTACGGACGATGCTGAGACACCGGGAAATGGTGACGGCGGCGCGGCGGACGATATCGAACTTTTTGATGCGGTGGCCGGTCCGGCTGAAAATGAAGGGAAATCGGCCGCCATGCCGGACAACGAAACCGGGTCGCCAGCGGGTGAAAACAAAGATGAAGAAGATGATCTGGGAGATAATTTCGAACTTTTTTAACGGTTCTCATCGGGTGAAAGATACCAAGGAGGTTTACAGTGGGCAGCGAGCAAAAGGAAATTGGTGAGGGTATGACCCTGAAAATTGCCGGTTCGTTTTCGATCTACGACGCGGCCGCTCACAGGGAGGCCCTGTTTGCCGCCCTGACGGCACATGATGACGTGGTGGTCGATCTCAACGGAGTAGAGACATGTGACGTCGCCGGGATTCAACTGCTCTGCTCCGCCCAAAAAATGGCGGCGGATAAGGGTAAACGGTTAAGTATCACGGCGGCGCCCCCATCGGTAGTCGACGTCATGGATGAGATGGGGATTCATTCCATGGAATTGCTGAATTCGGATTCCTGAAACCTGGGCATCAAAGCTCGC
>CAZWAE010000287.1:0-3514 GCA_964631805.1 uncultured Desulfobacteraceae bacterium
TAATACCCGCGCTGATTGGGAGGAGAGGAGATGCTGTAGGGCCTGGCGGTTTTGACACCGCCGGCGATGACAAAAACGGTTATATACTGTCCGGCGATAAATGGCGGAAGAAAAGCATGTTCCGGCACCAGCCGCAGCGTTCGGGTTGAAGCGGTTTCATCGATCACCTCATCCACTCGCATCTCGATCCTTGCCGGGTGAAGCCGCTTAATAAACTGCTTAACCCTTCCCTTTTCCTGGATATAATCGGAACCGTATTTGCGGGCTGCAGCAATCTCCCGGTCGATCTCCCGGTACCCATCGATCTGTTCCAACACCTCTTTTTTCATTTCACCGCCTCCTTACGTGCCATAAATTCCCGAACGACCGCCTTGCCCGTCTTGACACCTGACTCTAGGGTTGGCTGAAAACCGCAGGCGCCGTACCACCCACCGGTGTTGTAAAGCCCTTTGACGTTAGAACGGTTGGGGATAAAGAAGGATGAACTTTTCAGGTAGGACTCGAATCCGTAAATGGAGCCCTTGGGGTGCCCGAGATACCGCAGATGGGTGAGCGGGGTGGCAATTTCCATCTCCTCGATGTGGCTGCGAATACCGGGATGCACCTTTTCCGCCGCAGACAACATGGTATCCGCCACCCGGAACTTCTCTTTCGCATACTCCTCTGGAGGCACCGTGAGCCAGCAGTCGCCGTATTTCAATGTTACCAGGGCGATCTGGCAGCAACCTTCCGGTGAAAAGCTGTCGTCGATGAGATCGTAGCAGGTGAGCAGCATGCCGTCCCCCTCACCGATGTCGCGGGTTTGCATGCGTTTGTGGATCCTGTCCGTATCCGTATCGCCGATGATAAAGTTCGTTGACGCCGTGAGCCCCAAGGCTTCGGGGGGGCAATCCAATCCGAGATAAAGGGTAAAGGCGGACTGTCCCAGGCTCGACTGCCTGAGTTCATCGCGGATTGTCGTCGGCATCTCTTTTTCGTCCATCATGTCGATATAGGTGGTGATCTTGGATGCGTTGGACACGACGAAACGGCTTTTGATCTCATCCCCGTTTTCCGTTACGACCCCCTTGGCCTTGCCATTCTCAACGATAATGTCGCTGACACCGCAGTTGAACCGGATGGTGCCGCCGTTGGAGAGCACCATATCGGCAAGGGCGTTGGACAGGGTCTGCGAACCGCCTTTGATATGGTAGGGCAGAAATTCGGCGTAGACAAAAAGCATGGCCGCCATATCGATAAAGGAGAGGCGGCTTGGGGGCAGTCCCATATAGGTCCAGTAGGGGGAAACCACAGTTTTCAAGACAGGATCGGTGAAGCAGGTATCGAAGACGTCGCTGAGGGTTTTCAGGGAGTACTGAAAGAAATGGGGATATTTTTCGCGGGTCACTTCCGGATCCTTGAAATAGAACACCCCGATCACTTCGGAAAAGGTCTTCCAAACCAGGTCGAAGAACCGGTCTATCCCGTCACCTTCATGAGGGAAACGGCGCTTGAGGGCGTCCACGATCTGTCCCCTGTCCGGTTTCAGGGTGATATCGACCTTCCCCGGCACCACCACCCTGAACAGATCGTCCATGGGAACGAAGTCGACCTTGTCCATAATGCCGATCTCATCCAGAATCATCCGCAACGGTCCCGGCTTTTCAGGGGTTCCGATGCCGCTGAGCTGGTGAAGGGCCACCTCGAATTCGAACCTTCCCCGGCAAAAACTGGTGGCCGCACCTCCCGGGACGTTGTGCCGCTCGAGGAGCAGCACCTTCAAACCGCTTTTCGCAAGGGTTGCCGAAGCGGTCAACCCGCCGTTCCCCGCTCCGATTACGATGGCATCGTAGGTTTCCATCATCTATATTCTCCTCATGTTTCAGATCCATCCATCCGCTTTACTTCTCTTCTCAATATCTTGCCAACGGCGCTTTTGGGCAGTTCGTCCACAAAAACGATGCTGCGGGGAATCTTGTAGGCGGCGAGGTTCTCCCGGCAGTGGGCGATGATCTGCTCCTCGGTGACCTCCCCCCCGGGGACGGGCACGACATAGGCGCGTACGGTCTCCCCCCGATAGGATTCCTCGATCCCGATGGTACAGGCTTCCAGAATCTGGGGATGCCCCATGAGGACGTCATCGATCTCCACAGGATAGACATTGAATCCCCCTGCAATGATAATGTCTTTCTTCCGGTCCACCACGGTCAGATACCCGTCTTCGTCCAAAAAACCGATGTCTCCGAGAAAAAACCAGCCGTCTTTCAGGACCGCAGCCGTTTCTTCCGGCTTTCCATAGTATCCCTTCATCACCTGGGGACCGCGCACACAGATCTCACCGGTCTCGCCGGGAGCCACCTCCGTTTCACCGTCCTGCATGTCTACGATCTTGATTTCCGTATTGGGAAGCGGAATGCCCACCGTGCCGATTTTCACCTTCCCCCGCCACGGCGTGCAGGTGGCAAACGCGGTGTTTTCGGTGGCCCCGTAGACCTCATTGATAACGGCGCCGTGCAGGTCGCTGAGTTGATGGATGGTGTCCTCCGCCAAGGGGGCGGCACCGGCAAAATAGCCTTTCACGAATGACAGATCCAGGTCCCGAAAGGGTTGATGGTTCAAAAGCCCCACAAAGATGGTGGGAACACCGGGAAGAAAGGTGGGCCTGAATTTCTTCAGCATCTGGGTGATCACCACCGGATCCGGACGCGGCACCAGGACGCTGGTCCATCCGTTGAGCACGATGAGATTCTGGCTCACGGAATAGCCGGCGGAATGAAACACCGGGTACACCCCGAGCAGTCGTTCCTCACCGCGGTTAAGATCGGGGAACCAGGCGGCAAATTGCTGCACAACCGATGAGATGTTGGCATGGGTCAATTCCGCGCCTTTACTGACCCCGGTGGTCCCCCCGGTGTAGATCAATGCGGCGGTCTCGGTCCAGGCCGAACGATCTTCGACCGGTGTATCCGGATACTTTTTGATCAATTCAAAAAACGGATAGACATTATCGTGGGGTTCGTCTTTTCGATGCATCCCCTTTTTCAAGAAAGGAAACAACTGCTTTTTCGGAAAGGGGAGGTAATCGTTGATATGACAGGTAATGATCGTTTTAATTTGAGTGCTTTCCTGAATCTTCAGAATCCTGGGAAGCAATAGATCCAGAGTGACAATGACCGTGGCATCGGAATCGTTCAGCTGATATGTCAGCTCTCTTTCCGTATACAAAGGATTGTTCATGGCGGTCACCCCGCCCACCCGGTAGGTTGCAAGGTTCGCAATGATCACCTGGGGAATATTGGGCAGCAGCATTCCCACCTTGTCTCCGGGCTTGACCCCCAGATCGACAAGGGCGTTTGCAAACCGGTTCACCAGGCTCCCCAATTCCCGGTAGGTGATGGTTTTCCCCATATATATAAAGGCCGGGTGATCCGGGAATTGCGCTACCGTTTGATCGAAGAAGCCGGACATGGTCCGCTTTTCGATCTTGACCGCGTTAGGTGTTCCCTCCGGGTAAAACTGGTGCCAAGCTCTGTCA
>CAZWAE010000287.1:3614-4909 GCA_964631805.1 uncultured Desulfobacteraceae bacterium
TGAATCTCCTTTGCCTGGGTGATCATTCCGTCCAGCACCGTTTTGACCGACGGTATATCCCGGCACAACCCGATGCCCTGGCCGCAGGCAATAATACCGGCATCCACCTCCCCGCCATCATACATTCGCTTTGTGTTATCACCGGCGATGACCGAAAGCAGCTCCTCGAACCCCGCCTCCCGGGCTTCCATCTCCTCACAGTTTTCAGCAGAAGCGTTTCGCCAGACGCGGTGGGTGGCATTGATGGATCGCATGATCAGCGTCGTATCGAGTTCGGTGGCATTGACCAGCGCGCGTTTCAAGTTTTCATGTATGGGGCATTCCCGGGTGGCTAAAAGACGGGTTCCGATGATGGCCGCTTCCGCACCGAGCGCCAGCACGGCGAGAAGCCCGCGCCCGTCCGATACACCGCCGCCGCCGATGATCGGGATATCCACGGCATCCCTGACCGTGGGCACGAGGACCAGGGTCCCGATATCCAGTTTTCCCGTAGCACCCCCGTTTTCATAGCCCACCACCGTGACGATGTCAGCCCCCAGTTCCTGTACTTTCAATGCATACCGGACCCCCACACATTTGTGAATCCAGATCATACCGGCTTTTTTAAATTTTTCACACAGATCCGCCGGCGCAGAATGGCCGGAAGTTTCAACGATCTTAACACCTTTTTCGACGAGAACATCCGCATACGCGTGGTTGTCCACCGGCTTTAGTGAGGGAAAGAGATTGATATTGACGGCAAAGGGTTTCCGGGTCAACTCAAAGACCCGATCCACCGCAACGGCCAGTTCCTCTTCCGAACGGCACATGGCCGATGCCAACACCCCCAATCCCCCCGCATTGGATATGGCGGCGACAAAATCCGCATCGCTGATCCACATCATGGTGCCGCCGACAATGGGATACTCGATTTCCAGCATCCTGGTGATTCTGCTTTCAAACATGTGATTCTCCTGCCGAATAGAAACCCAAGAAAATTTATACCGCCATCTCCCCTGTCCGAATACTTCAGGGATGGGCCAAAGGATTGTATTCCATCATATGATGGAATACAATTATTGGTAATTACAATGAAAGTCAAGAGGCATTCCGGTTTTTTTGCGCCTTATTCTTCTTTAATCCGATACCCCCGCTCAAATGGGGGCCACCAAAACGCCGGTTGACATCAATAAATGTGTGAAGTATCAAAAAAGGAGGTGGCCGTGAGCAAGTACCGGCCAACCTGTTTCCGAAAGAGCAAAATTCTCTATCGATCCCAACTATCAAGAAAACGCAAATAGTGTCCGTCCAGAAAT
>CAZWAE010000288.1:0-4906 GCA_964631805.1 uncultured Desulfobacteraceae bacterium
TTAAGGGGGTTTCCGGTTTTTGCCGTTCTGGTGGATGATATTCCACAAAAAATGGCATTGGAAAACACGGGGGATTATCTGATGGGTTTCTATAAAAGGATGCTGCAAGTCACCGATGCCGGAATCAAGAAGCAGGAACGCATCCAACTCCCGGATGGAACAGACGCCAATTATGTTGAAATCAACTGGAGATACCATACACTTGAGTTGTTAACCGTGGGTGTTTTTGCGGTTCAAAACAATATAATTATCGGTGCTCTCGCCGGCAGTGCGAAAGAAACACCCGTTGAATACCTGGCGGGTATGGCAAAATCGTTGCGATTCAAAAACTGATGGACTCGTAAAAGTCAGAATTTCGATTTTTCTTAATCATAACACATTGAAATTACATGGCCTGAAATTTTATTTTTGTGCTTTTTGCGCCTTTTTGCGGCCATATCAAAAACGAATCCTGCGCTGCCTCAGCGGCAAGTTTTTACCCGGCATCAGGACGCGGTACCCCCGGGCATCACCAGCACTTTAGCCCCACGAACCCGCTTCTCCTTCAAATCCAGCAGCGCCCGGTTGGCATCGGCAAGGGGATAGGTCTCGACCTCCGGTTTGATCGGAATCCCGGCAGCCAGGTCGAGGAAAGCGGCAACGTCGCTTCGCTGGACATTGGCCACACTCTTGATCTCCTTTTCCTGCCAGAGATGGACGGCGTAATCCAGATTCAGCAGATAGTCCTGGTCCGCGGCTTCCTTGCGGATGGCATTGATCACCAGCCGTCCGCCGGGGACCAGGTTTTCAAGGGCGCGCACCACCGGTTTCCATACCGGCGTGGTGTCGATCACGGCGTCCAGTTTCTCCGGGCTGGGGTCATCCGTATGCCCTGCCCATGCAGCGCCCAGCTCCCTGGCAAAATCCTGCTCCTTTACGCTCCTGGCAAAAACGAAAATATCCGTATCGGAAAACCGGTGCTTCACCATCTTCAATACCAGATGGGCCGAGGCGCCAAAGCCGGTGAGCCCCAGCCGTTGCCCTCCTGACAGGTTGGAAAGCATCATAGACCGGTACCCGATGGCACCGGCGCACAGCAAGGGGGCGGCTTCCGCGTCGGAAAAACCATCCGGGATGGGGTAGGCAAAATCCTGATGAACCCGGGTGTATTCCGCATATCCACCGTCTGCGTCACGCCCGGTGGCCCGAAAGGATGCACACAGGTTTTCCCGGCCGCTCCGGCACAGGCTGCAGCGCCCGCAGGCGGAAAAGATCCAAGCGATTCCCACCCGTTGGCCGGGCGAAAATCTCTCCGCCTCCGGGCCGCATAGATCCACGGCTCCCACCACCTGATGGCCCGGCACTACCGGCAATCGCGGCGGGGGCGTCCTCCCCTCGATCTCATCCAGCTCGGTATGGCAGACGCCGCAGGCGGTTACCCGAATCCGGATCTCCTTTTCGCCGGGGACCGGGACCGGAAGATCCGCCGGTTCCAGCGGATCCTTCACATGGCGAAGATCGCATAGGTTTTTGAGAATCATCGCCTTCATGCAACATCCCTCCCGTATATCGATATGCGGTTCACCAGAAAGCTCAAGTTGCCTCCGCAAGGAGGCCTATGGATATCGGGTCGTATGCCGGACAACTGTCTGAGCCGGTTAGGCCGCGTTGGGACCGCCGTTACTCGGTGCATCTGAATAACTTCCTAAGCACCTGGATGTAAAGCGTTTATTTAGATAATCCATCAGCGGCGGTCCTTAGGCGGCCTTAGCGGCGAGTTTTGGCCGGCAGGAGGACCGGTGCCCATAGGCCGGCCGGACTATTGCGCTGGAGCTTTGTGGATAACCGGATATCGATATTCCGAATCTTTGGCAGCGGTCAAGCAATATTGTCCCACCCTCGTTTTCCTTGACAAGCAATGGGCAAAAAAATATGGTTTCGGCTATCTTTTTCACGGCATCGCCTTTAACGAAAGGAGCAGTCCTCCTTGGTTATTGAATCCGGATCCATCAACAAAGCACAAAACCCTCTTCTGTTGGGCGGCCGGTTCGGGCAGCCGCCTTTTTCTTAATCCCTTCCACCATGTTCAAGCCCTTTACCGGCAATTTCGGCTCCCTTGTCTTTGTGTCCGGTCATGCCGGCCTGAAACCCCACGACAGCAACCGCATCTATACCGTCGCCGCCGAGAGGGTCGGTGGAAAGCGGTCCGGGGAGAAATTCGAGTCCCATGTCCGGTACCCCCATCTCACCGCAAGGGATCGGTACACATCCGGTGTTTCCCGGGATCTTCTTGCCGGAGCACCCGGGAAAGAGCAGGTACAAAAAGAGCTGAAAGAGTTCCTGGACAATCCGGATTTTATTCTGGTCCTGGATCACCAGGACTGCCTTTCCGACATCTGCGCTTTTTCCGGTATATCCCGCGGGATTGACCTCTCCTTTGCCGCTGAATTTTTCATGCCCCATCTGGACGCCCACTCACCACGGATCATTTCGGAGCACCTCGACGGCAGAAAACGGCGTAAACACAGCTTCGCCGCATGGGAGGTGACCCGTTTTTCGGTCAAACTGGTCGAGCATATCTGCGGCACCCTGCTCAACGACCAGATGGTGCGGCAGGCACCGATGATCCGGCACTACCTTGAAAAGTCGGAAACCCTGTTCGGGACCTTTTTCCTTCACATCACCCGCAATTTCAGGGAGATCTTCGGCGGGTTGTTCAACCCCTGCACGGTCAGCGACAACAGGGATTGGCTTCCCCTCCTCGAAAATGCAAGACAGGTGCGCCCCGGCGACCGGATCGATCCCCCGGCTGAACCGATCCCCACCTCCCACCTGGATGCGCTGTTCCGCTCACTGGCCGAAGCGGGAAAGGGCTTTCGATTCCGACCCGGGCAGGTCTCTTTTGCCGGAGAGGTGGCGACAGCGCTGAATGACAAGACGATCCTGACCATCGAAGCCGGCACCGGTACCGGCAAAACCCAGGGGTATCTCATTCCCCTTCTGGAATACCTTTATCGAAACAAGTCTGCACGGGCCGTGATCTCAACCTACACCAAGAATCTTCAGGAACAGATCGTCCGGAAGGAGATCGGCCATCTCCTTTCTTTTTTCAAAATGTACGACCACATCCCAATTGCCCTGCTCAAGGGAAAGTCCAGTTATGTTTGCGCGGAAAAACTGGATCAGATGTATGAGGAGGGCTGGACTGGAAAAGACCTGTTGGTCTGGCTCTATTTCGTCCAAATCGCCTTTCGCTTCCGGGAAGCGGATATCGACGGCTTCGGAGATAAGATCAAATCCTGCCTGGGCGGCGGTGCCGGACTGCTCCGAATGGCCGACGAAATTTCGGCAAAGGACGGGTGCACTCTCAAACACCACCGATGCCCCGCACAGGTAGTCACTGCGGATGCCTATTTTTCACGGCTGGTGGTGACCAATCATCACAAACTGGCACTGCTGGATCAGGATGCGGTGTTAAGCGGCCTTTTCGACAACTACGTTATCGACGAAGCCAACCATTTCGAGGCTGCCGTGAGAAGCGCCTTCAGTGTGGAGGTCCGCTCCCGGGACATGGCCGCTACCGCCGGATACCTGAAGACCACCGCCGCAAGGTTTATAAAAAGGACAAAGGGCGAACCGGTCCGCATGCTGGCCGCAACGATAGAGGAGATCTCGAACCTGCAGCGGATGCTGGCGGATTTCCTGCTCAGTCTGCGCCGCATCAAACCCAGTGCCGGCCCGGGGGAAATGCGGCTTCTGCCCGTTCGCGACCGGGCGTTCCCGGACGGCGAGGTAAAAAAAATCCTCTCAGGCCTGGGACGACGGATCGCGGCGATTCGCCACACCTTCGAAGCCCTTACCGGTGCTGAAACAAAAACGCGACCCGTCATGGCGGTCAGGACGGAAAAACGGATCCGAACCGCCCTCATCCGTATGACAGACTACGAAGAGGCCCTTGCCACCATCGGTAAAGGCCTCGACGAAGCGGCAACGGTCACCGGGTACCAGCTCTACAAAAACAGCTTCGTTATGACGGCTAGGCCCGTTGATGTGGCCGATATGATTTCCGGGAATTTCTTTGAAATCAAGGACACCATCGTATTCACCGCCGCCACCCTTTCAAGTAACGGAACTTTTGACAGCTTCAGGGCCATCACCGGAATGGATAAGGAGAGGGGTGCATCCCAAAGAGAGTTCCGGTTACGGGAAATCGAATCCCCCTTCCCGGCCGATGCCATGGAGATCGTAGTCCCCAAAGGCGCGGTCAACGGTAAATTCACGAACAAGGAGCAGTGGCTTACGCGTGTGGTGGAAATGATTCCGGAACTGGTCGCCCGGAACAGGGGCCGCACCCTGATCCTGTTTTCCAGCTACAACGATCTTTCCGCCGTCATGGAAAAGGTGTCGGACATCTTGACGGAGATGAACTTTCCGGTCCTGGTCCAGCAAAAGGGGCGGTCCACCGTGAGCCTGTGCGAGGAGTTCCGGGCGGTGAAGGAGAGCGTTCTTTTCGGAGTGGATACCTTCTGGTACGGGGTGGATTTCAAAGGCGACACGTTAACCCAGGTGATCATCACCCGAATCCCCTATCCGTCACCCTTCGACCCGATCCTCCGGGCGAGAAAGGAGATCCTTTCACCCCGGGAATGGTGGCGGCGATACCGGTATGAAACCCGCATCAAACTGCGCCAGGGCATCGGCCGCCTGATCCGCAGCGAGACGGACAGGGGAAAAGTGGTGATACTGGATACCCGGTATAAAGCTTAAGCCGTGTGGTTCCGGGTTCAACGTTCAGAGTTCAAAAATAATAGCCAACGACCAATAATCGGATAATAAGGAATCCCGCATGACGGTGTACCGTATCGGGACCGATACCACCCGCCTGATTTTGCCCATTGCTGGATGGATAACATTTTGGTATGTTTCG
>CAZWAE010000289.1:0-2717 GCA_964631805.1 uncultured Desulfobacteraceae bacterium
AACGGTATGATCTGCCCATGGAACTGATCAATGGGGTTATCCGGGCTGAATCCGCATTCAAACCTCGTGCCGTTTCTTCGGCGGGAGCCCAGGGGTTGATGCAGCTCATGCCCGGAACCGCCGATGAACTGGGTGTGAAAGATCCCTTTGATATCGATGAGAACATCAATGCCGGATCAAAATATCTGCGGAAAATGCTTGATCTGTTCGGCGGGAATGTCAAAAAGGCGCTGATGGCCTACAATGCAGGACCGGGTACGGTGAAGCGATATCAAGGGGATGTTCCGTACAGAGAAACAAAACATTATATTCAGCGGGTGCTCGAATTCTCAGGCATGACAACCCGCGCCTGACAGGTTCCGGTTCAAATGGGTTTGAAGATAGATTGTAGAGCGTAACAATATGGCCAACGATTGCCGCAAATGTCGATATTATCATGTGACGTGGGACGAGAAAGCACCCCACGGGTGTCGCGCCTTTGGTTTCAAAGGGAAACAGGTGCCGATCCTAATGGTTCGTTCGGCTTCCCCCGGCCGCGACTGCCTGCTCTACAAGCCTCGACCCGCCGCAAAAAAACATCCCGGAGTGTCGGTAGAGAAAAACAGGTTTACGGTCTATTTCTGACCCGGAAGACGCCTCCTTAGAAAATCCCGCTGCAGGTTGTAGATCAGTTGGGTCAGTTTATTTTTTTCGTCAACAGCGATCTCCACGAACTGAATAGCACATAGATATCGTCGAATGGAGGGATCTTCCGTTACCCTTACCAGCCTCGACCGTTTGATGTTGATGGTAAGGTGATTGACCCGGCTGATCAATATCAGTTTGCAGTTCCCCAGAATTTTGTCAGCCTTGATCATCCGATAGTTTCTCAGACTGTCCCCGGAAGGTTGAAATTCAGCCAATGCCCCGCCCTCGCTGAAGTTGATGACCTTCATACTCTGCGTGGCACCCTCCGGTCCGAAGATAAACTTTGCCTTGGTCTTTACTTCAATTCGAAAATGCTCCCGCAACTGGATTCTTTCGATATACTTTGGGAAGAGAAGCCATACTTCATTACGGATTTTCTTTCCGCCGATGCTTTTGAAACGGTAGGGCAGCTTATCCGATCCGGTGAATTCGAATTCGATCAGCAGTTTTTTCGGGTTCGTTATGGCGGTCCATAATTCTTCCGGGACATCTATGAGGAAATAGTCTTTACTCCAGTCCTTGCGGATCGCCCGGATAAACGTCAGGCCATCCATGGAAATTTCACGGATCTGGAACTGGACCAGCCGCCGTTCGTCAACGAGTTGCTGAAAAATTCCTATCTTTTCTTTGCCGTGTATCTTTTCCGATGTTTCCATCTCGTCCTGTTTCGTCCTGAATGATCATACCATCGCTAATGAAGGATGGGATCACACAGAAATTCCATATTTCTCTATTTTTCGATAGACCGTCGTCGGATTTACGCCGAGAATTCTTGCGGCCTTGGTTCGATTGCCGTTTGTGGCTTTCAACACCTTGACGAGATACGCTTTCTCCATATCGGCAAGTGTCTGGAACGCCGGCCTGGGGGAGGGTGCCGGTTCCGGAAGGCCGGGGATACCCCCCGGCAGATTCAGGTTCAGGACACCACCCTCCTCCTGCAGGACGGCGGATGCAATTATGTTGCTCAGTTCCCGGACGTTCCCCGGGAAATGGTAATCTTGAAGGTATTCTCCAAAGTCTGCGCTGAATGAGGAGATTTTCTTGTTATTGTGAGTACAATGTTCTTTCAGGAAATGTCTGGCCAGCGGCAGGATATCATTCTTCCGTTCCTTCAGGGGGGGAATTTTGATAGTATAGGTGCTCAGCCGGTAAAACAGGTCTGCCCGAAAGTTTCCCCGTTTGATTTCATCGTTGATATTTCGGTTGGTGGCGGCGACTATTCGTACGTCAATATTCTTTGCGTCCGTGCTTCCCAACCGGTAAAACTCTTTTTCCTCGATGACGCGAAGGAGCTTTCCCTGGAGCGGCGGTTCAAGTTCGGTGATTTCGTCTAAAAAAAGGGTGCCGCCGTTTGCTTTCTCAAAAAACCCCTCCCTCTCATCGACCGCATCGGTATAAGCGCCTTTGTTGTGACCGAAGAACTCATCTTCGAAAAGGGTATTGCTGAAGGAGGCCATGTTGACGGCTAAAAAGGGGTGGTTGGAACGTTTGCTGATGTTATGGATGATATTTGCCAGCATCTCCTTGCCCGTTCCCGATTCTCCGACAATCATGACACTGTAATCGGTAGGGGCCACCATCTCCGCCTGGCGGAAAACCAGGGCCATCGCGTCATCACCCGCGATCATGGACTGGAAAGCCTCCGGATTATCGAGATTGGAGAAGGTCTGTTTCTCCTCGAAGAGGGTCAATTCCTGACGCATGTTGAATTTTTCGAGCGCACGGTTGATGAGGATGATGAGACGGTCCCCTTTGATCGGTTTAACAATATAATCGTAGGCACCGATTTTCATGGCGCGGGTGGCGGATGAAACTTCGTCGACCGCTGAAATAATAATACACTCGATAGCGGGAAACTCCTCCTTGATCATGCGCAGGACATCCATGCCATGGATATGGGGCATGTTCAGGTCCAGCAATACGACCTGGAACCGGTGTTTCCGAATCAAATTCATCACCAGACGGCTGTCTGACACCAGTGCCGGTTCCGGCATGCCGGAACTCACCAGTGTGGTTTTGATGAGCAGCAG
>CAZWAE010000289.1:2817-4881 GCA_964631805.1 uncultured Desulfobacteraceae bacterium
GATAGCTCGGGATCCGATTTTATCACCCGGCAGACTTCGAGTCCATTCATTTCAGGCATGAAAACATCGAGTATCAGCAGGTGCGGTTTGAAGGATCCCAGTTTGATACAGGCATTGATGCCGTCGGGTGCTTCGTCCACCACATACTGCGATTTCATCCTGAGTGTGTGAACCAGCATCTCTCGTACCGAATCGTCATCATCCACCACCAGGATTTTTGGCCGCCTTCGACTCAACAGGGTTGGGAAGTAAGCGGTAAACGTGGAACCCTTTCCGGGGGTCGTGGAAAAACGAATATCGCCCCTATGCGCTTTTACCAGGTTGTAGGTTACCGATAAACCGAGACCCGTTCCGCCTTCAGCCTGCTTATCCGTAATAAACGGGTTGAACAGTTTATCGGCGATTTCGGGGTTCACTCCGCGACCGTTGTCCGATACTTCCAAAATGACCTCTTCCCGGAGGGGGTCATATGCTGTGGACACCTCTATATGCCCGTTGTCGTGGTTGATGGCCTGTATGGCGTTGATGGTCAGGTTGAGGGCAATCTGTTCGATACTTTGCAGATTTCCCTTTATCGGGGGAATGTCGGGGTTCAGTGCCACGTCGAGATGAATCCGAGATTTCCGGATGGTCGGCTGTGCCAGGCGCAGAGAGTTTTCAACGGCCAGGTTGATCTCCATGGAACCGGTGTCCCGGATATTGGTTTGCCTGGCGAAGTTTTTCAAATCACCCACGATCTTTGTGATCCGATCGGCTGCCAGTTCAACATCCGACAAGATTTGCCCGAGATTTTCTTCAAGATATCCGTAGGTGAGCCCCCCGAAAGTCTTTCCCGGTGAATCGATTGAGTAGCGCTTTAACAGTGGCAGTACATCATTTAAGACTTTTCTTAAAATCGGTACGCTGTACATGATCAGGTTGACCGGATTGTTGATTTCGTGCGCCACACCCGATACCAGCGTCCCCAACGCTTCCATTTTTTGCGATTGGTGAAGCTGTTCCGATTGGAAGTTCAAATCCTTTTCAATCATGCCATGATCCATATCTGCCATGAGGAATCCTGACTGTTATTTATGAAGATTTCCACACATTTTACCATATCGCCATTGAAAATTACAGCATGAAAATAAGCATTTAATGATATGGGTTACCGGTTGGAGGATACAGGACGAATTTTTGTTCCAGCAGGCGCATTGTGTTGTGAAACGAATTTTCCCGGGGAAAAATTTGCCGGTGCCAACAATTTGACAGGGTCGAAAATTTCCGGATCGAACAGATCGCCCTGCCACCGGTTAAAACCTATCTGCCGGTACGCTCCGTAAATGGGGGGCGGGGCTGGAATTCTGAAAATTTTTCTTTTTTAATCCATCCGGCACCGGATTTGCATAATTAAAAGGCAAAGGCATCCTCTACCATTGATTGTTTTTGAAGAGGATTTGGCCAAAGAACTCAACAGAAAGGGGATCCTATGTTTTTTGACCAGGGAACAGATGAATTCGGCTTCAGGGATCGGGCGACCGAAAGCGAATTCGCATGGCGGGAGTTACCCGGCTCTCAAATCCCGCCCCTCGGGTTTATTTCGGGGAAAGAGGGGGTTCAAAAGGCGGATACTGTGGACAGCGGCGTGCCGATGCCGGATCCTTCAGCACAATACGACCTGGAATATAAAACACTGGCCGGCGGGATTGCGCACAACTACAATAATCTGCTCATGGGAATCAATGGATACGTCGAATTGATGCTGCTGGATTCAACGTTTGGTCATCACGAAAGTTTGCTCAGGATGAAGAGACACATTTTTTCAGGATCATCCAGGATCATCTCTTTCCTCAAATATGTTCGCAGGGAAACCGGGCATTTGCTGGGTGCTCAATATGAAGACGCCGGAGAAGATGGATATCCGGTAAAAGCGGAAAAGCATGATGATGCCGGTGGATTTTCTATTGAGTCCTGTCATCGTGAGACGCCGCGGGATCTGGCATGTGCTGCGGAATCGGTAGTCGGGGATTTGACCCGGGTCATGGACAATATACGAAATATCATGACACTGATTCTCGCCAGGAT
>CAZWAE010000290.1:0-2286 GCA_964631805.1 uncultured Desulfobacteraceae bacterium
CATCGGGCTGCCCATGGCTGTCGGACATAATCCCAATCTTTGGATCCGCTGCATGTTCCATCTGATATCTAAATTACATTCATTTCGGAGAGACTCCTGATCTCTCCCTCCGAATATCCCAATTCCCTGAGGATGGCAGCAGAGCTTTCGCCAAAATCCACCGGCGGCGTGCGAACCGATCCCGGTGTGTCGCTCAATTTTACCGGGACACCAAGCGTGGGCGATGGTTTTCCGTCTTTATCCGGAAAGGACATCACCATCTCCCGCTCCTTAAGATGCGGGTTTTGGAATACATCGGACAACCGGTTTACCGGCGCCCAGCAGATGTCGCGTTCACCCAATCTCTTTTCCCAAACGGAAAGGGTCTCTTTTTTAAAAGCCGTTCTCACGACATCGATAATCTCCTCCCGCCGCTGCTCATCATACTGCAGAGCCGTAAATTCTTGAATATCAAGGGTTTCACACAACACCTGCCAGAACCTATACTCAACAGCCCCGATGGAAATAAACCTTTTATCCGCCGTTTCATAGGTATTGTAGCAGGCATACCGGTGGGAGAGCATGAAGTCGGATCGCTTCGGTGCCCGTCCCGTCAACTCCTGAAAAAACAGGGCCGTGGGTAAAAAGCTGACCATCGCGTCGGTCATGGAAATATCGATGTACTGCCCTTTACCGGTACGCTGTCTTGCAAAGAGCGCCAGCAGGATGCCGATGGCCGCATTCATCCCTCCGCCGGCAATATCCGCCACCTGCACGCCTGGAATGGACGGAGGGCGGTTCTTTTCACCAATGAGATCCAGAACCCCTGCGATACCCAGGTAGTTCACATCATGACCGGCCATGTCCCGATAAGGTCCGGTCTGTCCATACCCCGTTATGGCGCAATAGACGATTCCCGGATTGAGCCGGCTGACCGTATGGTAATCAACCCCCAGCCTTTCTACGACGCCGGGGCGAAATCCTTCGATAATGACATCCGCCTTTTTCGCCAATCGGGTGAAGATCTCTTTCCCTTCGGGCGTTTTCAGGTCGAGGGACAGATGCTCCTTGTTCCGGTTGACGGGTTTTAGAAAAAGGCCGTCCGCCATGAATTTTTTGTTTTCCACGGCGATCACCCGCGCCCCATGATCCGCCAGTATCATTGAGCAGAAAGGACCCGGCAGCAGGCGGGACAGGTCCAGAACGGTGATCCCCGACAATGCTCCGTTGGTTTTCATCAAATCCTCCATTTCAAAACCCCATAAACTTGGCAGCGATGCTTTTCATGATCTCATTGGTCCCCGCAAATATGGAAAGGACCCGAATATCCCGCCACCCCCTGACGATGGGGCATGTCTCGGCCATGGCATCCGGTCCGAACAGATCCATGCATCGATCGGCAACCCGGCGGACCATCTCGGTGGTCCACCACTTGGCCATGGACGTTTCAACGATGATCTCCCGCCCCTCAACATGATCCATGACCAGTTTGTCCACAAAGGTTCTTCCCAATTTCACTTCGGTGGCCATCTCCACCAGAGCGAACTGCACGGATTGATTCTTAATCAACGGTTTTCCCGATACCCGGGTTTGTTTGCAATGCGCCGTTGTCACCTCCAGAATGACTTCCGCCGCGGGCACTGCTGCAATGGCCGTGGCCAGGCGTTCCTGCTGAAGTTTCCCCATGAGCATCAAGAATCCCAGCCCCTTTTCACCCAGACGGTTGCCCTTGGGAATACGGCAGTTGGAAAAAAAGAGTTCCGCCGTATCCTGGCTGTGGAACCCCATCTTCTCAAGTTTTCTTCCCCGGTTGAATCCCGGGGTCCCATCTTCGACGATGTACAGGGAGATGCCCTCATGGGCATTAGCCGCATCAGACTCCCTTGCCGCCACAATCACAAGGTCCGCGTTTATGCCGTTTGAGATAAAGGTTTTGGCACCGGAAATCACCACATGGTCTCCCTCTTCGACCGCCGTTGTGGTCATGCCGGCCAGGTCGCTTCCCGCATTGGGTTCGGTCATGGCAATGGCCGTGATGAGTTCTCCTGAAACACATCGGGGAAGATATTTTTTCTTCTGTTCATCGTTTCCGAAAGTTTCGATATAGGGGACCACCACATCCGTATGGAGCATGGCGCAGAGTCCCGTCTGGCGGGTTCTGGCCATTTCGTTGGCGAGGATAACGGAGTATCGGAAATCTCCGCCAAGGCCGCCGTACTCGGGTGCCACCCCCATGCAGAGAAACCCGTTTTGCCCCATTTTGCGCCAGGCATCCTTGGAAACGATGCCCTCCGCCTCCCACTGATC
>CAZWAE010000290.1:2386-4880 GCA_964631805.1 uncultured Desulfobacteraceae bacterium
TGCAACGCCTTTACCGATACGAAATCCTTTTTCCCGAGGCTTTTGGCGATTTCGGGGGTGGTCACCAGGGCACAGGCGGCACCATCGCTGACACCGCAGCAGTCGTAGAGTCCCAGGGGATGCGCAATGATGGGCGACGCCAGTACCTGGTCGATGGTAATTTTTTTTCTCAGATGCGCCTTGGGGTTCAGCAACCCGTTGTCATGGCTTTTCGCCGACACATGGGCCATGGCCCGTTTCAAATCCTGGTCCGGAATCCGGTGTTTGGCACAATAGGCGCTGGCAATCTGGGCAAACGACCCGGGCGCCGTCAGGTTCGGCCACCACTGCCAGGAGAGGCTGCCATGCCCGGAACCCGGGTTGGGCAATCCCCCGTACCCGGTGTCCTTGAGCTTTTCCACCCCGAGTGCCAGGCAGATATCGTATGCCCCGGACGCCACGGCATAACAGGCGCCCCTGAAAGCTTCCGAGCCCGTGGCGCAGTAGTTTTCCACCCGTGTCACCGGAATCATGGGCAGGCGCAGGGTCGTGGCCAGGGGCATACCGGTCTTGCCCACGTTGATCTCCTCAAGACAGGTCCCCAGCCATGCCGCACCGATATCCTTTTTTTCGATGCCGGCATCTTCGAGGCATTCCACGAAGGCTTCGACCATCAGCTCTTCTGCCCCCATATCCCAACGTTCACCGAAACGGGTGCACCCCATTCCGATAATTGCAACTTTGTCTTTTATCCCCGTTGCCATGGTATCCTCCAGTATTTGTAAAACCGTCAAAAATGATGATCAGCCGACATGGAAAATCTTTTCGATGAGCTGCGATTTCATGATATCTCCTTCGATGATCAGCTTGCCCGAAGTATAAGCCGCCATGGGCGGCAGTCGGCCGCTCATCATATCCATAAAATCTCCGCTTGCCATTTTCAGGGTACAAACCGGCTTCTCATGGATACCGGCATTGATGGCGCAGGTTTTCTCCTTCACCGCGCATGACCAGTCTCCGCCCCCCGGGCCGGATATGATGAACTGGAACACCACGTCGATGCCTTCCGAAGCATCGGCCTGAAAACTGTCGGACATTTTATCGAAAATACCCTGAATATCCGGTGCATCCGCCTGGTCCTCACCGCTGTCCGCTTGGGTTTCGGGAACCGGCGGCGAGATGAGCGCCATGAAGGCGGAATTGAGATCCGGGATTTCCCGTGCGCCTTTCAGGCTGCTGATCCGTTCCCAGTTCTCCTCGATCTGTTCCGGCGTGGGTAGGTCTTCCCCATCACCCAACTGGGCGCCCTGGCCGGTGAGAATCGCGGCCCGGTTATAATATCCCATTCCGGCATTGAAGATGGCACCGGATTCTTCGCACCCATCGCTGCAAAGGTAAAGGGTCATGGGAACCACAAACTGAGGACCGGCCTTTTCAAAGAGATCCGGCGGCATGACATCTTCGGTCAACCGGGATGCCGCCAGAGGCGCCACCGTGTTGACCTTGATGTCATATTTAGCCCCTTCGATTTTCAAGGAGTTCATCAGCCCGATCAGTGCCATTTTGGCAGCAGAGTAATTGGTCTGTCCAAAATTTCCGTACAGGCCGGCTGCGGATGTGGTCATGACAATTCTGCCGAAACCGTTTTTCTTCATCACGGCAAATGCCGGCCGCGTCACGTGGTAGGCACCGTTTAAGTGAACATCCAGCACCGCCTGCCAGTTTTCGGGCGTCATCTTGGCAAAGCTCTTGTCCCTCAATATCCCGGCGTTATTGATGAGGATATCGATGCTGCCGAAGGCGTCGACGGCGGCATTCACAATGTTCTCGCCTCCCTTGCTGGTGGCGACGTTGTCATAATTGGCCACGGCCTCGCCCCCGGCCTTTTTGATTTCATCCACCACCCGATCCGCGGGGGATGCGGAACCGCCGCCGGAGCCGTCCCGGGCACCACCCAGATCGTTTACAACAACCCTGGCTCCCCGCCGGGCAAGTTCCAGGGCATAGGCCCTGCCGAGCCCGGCGCCGGCGCCGGTGACCACCGCCACCTTTCCGTCAAATAGAAGTTTATCCTTTTCAGCCGCGGCACCCGGTACGGGGGTGGCTTTCCAGAAGTAATTGACGAAACCGCGCTCCCGGTCTTCGGTCCGCTTTCTGAAAACCATCTGCATGGGAAGCCCCACCCGGAGATCCTTGAACTCGCAGTCCGTAAAATCGGCCATGAACCGTCCGCCCCCCTCGAACTGAATCAAGCCGTATTTGTGGGGCGGATCCACGGATACGGCCAGAAGGTCGCCGGTGAATGTTTTAATCCGCGCAACTGTATCCGCGAATTCATGATCGTCCTGGCTGTGAATGGCCCCGCAGTCCGGGTTGACGCAGATGTCCATTTTTGGAAATTGCGGGGTCCGGCATTCCCGGCAGAAACCGCCCATAAGCCCCAGGATCATTTTTCGATTTCGCCAGAGTGTCGACATGGCGGTCTGGGTGGGCGCTTCCGCCCGGATCCCCATTT
>CAZWAE010000291.1:0-4866 GCA_964631805.1 uncultured Desulfobacteraceae bacterium
GCAAGTCCGCAGGCAAACACCCCCTCCTTGAGCCCGTCCACCGGCCGCCATTTGGACTCGGCTTCCTTGAAGAAGCCGTCAACGTCTGTTTCAGCCCCGAAGCCGGCCGCCAGTTCCGACGGCAGTTCGGGGACGACACCGGTGGCAAGCACCAGCATATCGGCTTCAATTTCAAGCGGCCTGCCCAGCAGGGGATCGATGGCGGTCACCTTTATGGCGCCATTTTGTCCCCCGGGTACCGCGACCCGGGGTTTGTTTTTGACATCGTACCGGATAAAGATGACACCTGCTTTACGCGCTTCCGTATAATAGCTTTCGGCAAAACCATGTGCCATGATGTCCCGGTACAGGATGTAAACCGCGAGTTCGGGGTTTTGTTGTTTCAACTTCAAGGCATGCTTGAGTGCTGTCGGACAACAGACCCGGCTGCACCAATTTCGGGGTTCCTGCCGGGAGTCCACACACTGGATCATCACCACCGATCCAAGCTGCTTTGCATCGAAATCGTTCCGGTCCAGCCGTGACTCCAGCTCTTTTTGGGTCACAATGGCTTCGCTCCACCCGTAGCCATAGGATTCGGTCCCGGCTTCGCTTCCTCCGGTTGCGAGGATGACCACGCCATGTTCAATGGTTGCCGCCTCTTTTTCACCGTTTTCAAGGGTCGTGAAAAAGCTGCCCACTTCACCGAAAGCCGCGGACACTTTTGTATTAAGGTGGGTCGTAATTTGCGGGTGTTTGTCCACGAGCTGAACCGTCTTTTCCAGGAGCGCCCGGGTGGAATCCCCTTTTAAGGTGCTGACCAGCCAGTTCAGGTTCCCACCCAGGGTATCGCTGAGTTCTATGAGGTCCACCGGATAGCCGTGATCGGCAACCGCCAGGGCGGCGTGCAGGCCGGCAATGCCACCGCCGATCACCAGCGCTCTCCGGCAAACCGGGACCGTGCAGACCGGCAACGGATCGATCCTCTTCAAACGGGACAGGGCCATATTCAGGTTTAAAAGCACGTCGGGGTTTTTCCTGCCGGCGATGACAGGAGACATGATATCCACAACATCCATGAGGGCCGGGTCAAGATCAATCCGGTGCCCCAGGTCCCTGAGCTTGCGGATAAACAGGTATGGATGACACGCACCGATAAGGATGCGGTTGGGTGTGAGCTCTTCGGCAGCTGCCGCCAGCTTTTCCCATCCGTTCACCGTGCAGCTCTGTTCAACCAGGAGAACCCGGTCAACGCAGGGGTCCTTTTCAAGGCGGCGTGTCAATGTCTCAAGGTCGGGTAAGTCCCGAAACTGATTATTACAGGCACAGATGACGGCCTGAACCCCGGGCTTTTCCATGGTCACATTCCGGGCGGTTTTTTCCGGCTGCGGGCTCTCGGAAAGACTGCCCCCTGCGGCATGGATAATCCGTGACGCTTCCACTGAAGCGGCGGATGCATGCACGATAGACTCGCTGATATCTTTCAAACCGGTATACGATCCACCGACCCCGATTCCATGGCTGGCGGTAACGGCCGGAGAGAAGGATTCAGTCCGGGCAAAGCCCCATGGGTTTAACGCAACCCCGGTCATCTCGGAGATGTCGGCGGTCCCCCGGGCGGGGCGTTGTCCCACCGCCAGCACCACCAGGTCAAACGTCTCACTAAGACAGGTGCCGTCCGTGTGTACATATCGGATGACCGGGGCGCCTGTTTTCATATCCGGTGTAACCGAATGGATGCGGGCCCTTTCAAACCGGATGCCGTGATCGTTTTCCGCGTTTTGACGGTATCTCTCGAAGGATTTACCGAACGCCCGCATATCCATGTAAAAGATGGCCGCTTCAAGCCGGGGTCCCAGCCGATCCTTTGCCAGAAGGGCCTCCTTAATGGATGCCATGCAGCAGATGGATGAACAGAAATCTGCATCGTTTTGCAGGTCACGCGACCCCACGCACTGAAACCAGGCAATTTTTTTCACCGGTTTGCCATCATGGGGGCTCAGCAGCGTTCCGGCGTTCGGACCTGTACCACTCAGGAATCGCTCAAATTCCAGGTTTGTGATGACACCGGGGGTGACACCGTAACTATAAACGTTTTTTTCATCGGCGGGATTGAAGAAGTCCGTGCCGCCGCAAAGCGTGATGGACCCCACCTCCAGAGTCCGGGATGGGCCGGTTTCCAATTCCGTATAGACCGAGACCACCTTGGGGATTAGACTTTCGGGATCGAACGGTTTGACCAGGTAATCCAGAGCGCCGATCTTCATGGCCGATACAGCCGTTTCCACGGTGGCATATGCTGTCATCATGATAACGGTCAGGTCCGGCAGAATTTCCCGGGCCTTTTCGAGCACTTCGACCCCGTCCATGCCCGGCATTTTTATGTCGGTCAACATGAGCTGGTACCGGTTGGCGGCCACACATTTCAAGGCTTCCGGTCCCGATTCGGTCATATCGACGGCAAAACCCTCCTCTTCCAGCCACTCCTTAAGGGAATCCCGCACGATCAGTTCATCATCCACCACCAGGATCCGGAATTCCTTTCTTTTATCCGCGGGCAGCTGAACCGCATCGGTGGGGCAGACCTTCTCACACTCCCCGCAGTGGTTGCAGGCGGTAAGGTCAATGATATAGGGATTCGGTATGGTATGGGGAACCGGCAGGAAAATCGCTTTTCGGGTGTTCAAGCCGGCATTGAAGGTGTCCGGGATCTCTACGGGACAGACCTTGGCGCAGACACCGCAGCCCACGCACCGGTCAGGGTCGACCCAGGTTGGCTTTTCCCGCAGGGTTACCGTAAAATTTCCGGGATCCCCGGCAACCTTTGAAATTTCAGTGTTCAGCAGAATCTCTATGTTTTCGTGGAAGAGTCCCTTGCGCAGACAGAACTGGGAGGAGGCATCGCGCTCCACCAGGGGCAGCATTTTACACATGCCGCAGCGGTTGGTGGGAAACTGGTAATCCAGCTGGCTCAGGATGCCCCCTATATGAGGCGCACGGTCGACAAGGGTTACACCGTACCCGGTTTCCGCCAGGTCAAGGGCCGCCCGGATTCCACTGATTCCCGCTCCGACGACAAGTGATTTTCCGATTTTTTTATTCATTATCCATCCTTCGGTTAGAGCGTTTGACAGAAAACTGTTCCGATTGTGATGTTTTGAATATTTTCTGGATGTTACCATCCAGGTTGTTTAGGCTGAAGGCTATTAGGTTTCGCAGTCCATGCTACGCATGATTTTTTCCTACAGCCTAAAAGCCTATAGCCTATCTGCCTTAACAGTAAACTATGTATTATCAATCACTTATGTATGACCTGATCCAAACGTTCTAAAAATTGTTCTTTATTTGTAAACCTCAATTGAGCCCCACAACTTCCTGGAATTCATCTTCACGAAATTCGGACAGCGGGGGTTTTTCATCAATCCCCCTCCCGGCCGCGTAGTCAAATGCCTCCTGGGTACCCTGTGCAACGGTCCTGAAAAGCTCCATTACCGGGATATCGTTGGGGCAGGCGTTGGAACACTGTCCGCACCCCACACAGGCCGTGCTCATATGCACCATGCGGGTCAGGTGATAAAACAGCGTGTCTGTCGGCATCTTTACAACACCTTTGCGATTGGCCCAGCGCAGGTACTGCGAGGGTTCATGATCGAAGACATCGGTCACAAACACACATTCCCGGCAGTAGCATACCGGGCAGGCCACCCGGCAGTTGTAGCAGTTGACACAGGTGGCCAGGTAGCCGGACAGCTTCTCCAGGCTGTCTGTGGCGGCTTGTGTTTCGCCAAACATCTTATCCCGGGCGGCGGTTCTCTCCTCTACCAGTTTGTCAATGGCCTTTTGACGAGCCGGCGGCGGGGCATCACCAGCAGGGTGCAGTCCGGCCAGAAACGGCTCACCCCTTTCCGTCTGGGCCTGGACCAGGATTTCGGATGCCCTGTCCATTCCGAAAAGGCCGATGGCAATATCGGCCCCCAGCGGTATGGGCAGCTCACAGACCCGACAGGCGGAGGCCGGTTCGATTCCATCCATTGCCGGGCCTCTGCCGTTTAGAACACTGGTGTAGTACTTTTGGGTCGCACTGTTTATATCCTCTCCGACCCAGCGAAAATAGTCCGTGTTGCGGTAGGCACCCAGGCAGTCGATGCCGATGATGAGGAGATCTTCGGTACGACCCTGGTTGAGTTTCACCAGTTCGATGAACGCCCTTATTTCGCAGGGGCGCATGACGGCCGCCACTTTGCTTCCCGACGTTTTGCGGGTCAGTCGGGATACGATTTTGGCGCCGTTCATCGGGAATGCCGGTGAGAGGGGGTCGACCCCTTCCAGCTGCTGCGGGTCGGTTATCAGGGTCGGCATGACCATATTTTTCATGGGCAGCCGCCACGGGGCCAGGATGCCGACGATCTCTTCCCGCTCTAGAATGGATTTGAAAAACCGGTGTAGCGCTCCCAAAAGATCCTGATCCTTTACGTCGATTGTTGCCATCTTCTCCATGGGTTTCCTCCAAAAACGGCGTTGTTAAATGACCATCTTCAGTCTGGCCGCGCTCGGCCCGAGCTTTTTGATCCGGGCTGTCAGGTCCCGCATCACTTCGGCCAGCAGTACGCCGTCGCTGGCCGCAATCCAGGTCAGCCGCAGGCGTTCGGGTTCAAAGCCGAAACGGGGCAGGATCTCCTTCAACAGCTTGATCCGCCGCCTGGCCTTGAAATTGCCATTGATATAATGGCAGTCCCCGGGGTTGCACCCGCTGACAAGGACCCCATCAGCACCCTCTAAGAGCGCTTTTATCACATATTGCGGATCCACCATGCCGCTGCACATCATCCGAATGATTTTAATATTGGACGGGTATGACAGGCGTGAGGTGCCGGCCAGATCCGCGGC
>CAZWAE010000292.1:0-4856 GCA_964631805.1 uncultured Desulfobacteraceae bacterium
GATTTTATTTGCATGCCCCGGTCTTTCAAGATCTTTCCGAGATTTTCCATCTCAAGATTGATTCTCCTGATAGGTGAAATGACAAAATTCCGACGGCCGTCCCGGGCACAGGTCTCTTCAAAAAAATGGTCCGCAACCGCCTCCGGCGCCCCATCAGGCTTCGATCCACATACTTTGCAGGATTCCAGCGCGTGAATATCAAAGATGTTGAACTCGAATCCCCGGAGATCGATGTAGAGTAGTTTGTTGTACAATTTGGGATCTTTCCCGATCAGCACCCTTACTGCCTCAAACACCTGCACGGAAGAAACAATGCCGATGGCTGAAGGATGAACGCCCACCAGACCGCAGACGGGCAGATCCTCGTCTTTTATGTCCGGCATGAAGCACTCCAGGCAGAAGGTCTGCCCGGGCAACAGCGTGGAAACGTTCCCGAATGCTTCGATGGCGGCCCCGAACACATAAGGGATCTTGAACTTGTTGCAGACCCGATTCACTATGTAGCGAGGCTCGGGGCGGTCCAGTCCGTCGATGACGATATCCATCCCGGCAATCAGTTCCTCCGCATTTCGGGAATTCAACGATTCAGGAACGGGTTCCAGTTTCACGTCCGGATTGAGCCGGCGCAATTTGTTGAATGCCACTTCGACTTTGGGCATACCGATGCTCTCGACATCGTAGAGGTGCTGCCGGTGGAGGTCAGACCGGGAAACGATATCCCGGTCCACAAAGCGCAGGTGTCCGATCCCCATGCCCACCAGTTTAACGGCGACAGGTGAGCCCAATCCCCCCACCCCGATGAGGCACACTTTCGCGTTACGGAGCTTCAGCTGGCCTTCGTAGCCGATATCGGCCAGCACGATCTGCCGGGAGTAGGTGTCAAGCTCCTGATCGGTGAGTTCTTTTCTTATCATGGAACAACCCCCATGTGTGTTGATACATTCTTATATCCGTCAAACATCCACTCCCCAACTATCTGCCCGTCTTTACCAGCAGTCGATATTGGGGCGCTTTTTACCAGCGTGCCGCACCGGTTCCGGTTGAGAGCGCAGGCCGCACATGAGCCAATGCCGGGTATCGGCGGGATCGATCACGTCGTCGATTTCAAGTACCGACGCCATGTTGATCGCCTTACCATGCTCGTAATGCATGGCCACCAGCTGTTCGAACCGCGCCTTTCGTTCGACGACATCCTCGATGGCCTCCAACTCCTTTTTAAAGCCCAGCCGCACCGCGCCCTCCAGACCCATACCGCCGAATTCACCTGTGGGCCAGGATATGATAAAACTGGCGTTATGAAAGCTGCCGCCGGCCATGGCCATGGCACCGAGGCCGTATCCCTTGCGCAACACGACACCGAACAAGGGAATGGTACTGTTTACCGCGTTCGTAAAGATACGGCTGAAGTGTCGCACCTGTGCGGTTTCCTCCGCCTGGGGCCCCACCATGAAACCGGGGGTATCGATGAGAACGACCATCGGGAGATCGAAGGCGTCGCAGAGCTGGATAAATCGGGCGAACTTGTCCGCGCTGTCGGTATCGATGGCCCCGCCCAGATGAAACACATTGTTGGCCACCAGTCCAAAGGGGCAGCCTTCGATCCTGACCAGGGCGGTGATGATGCCGGCACCGAATTCCTGTCGCAGCTCCAGAATTGAGGCCTCGTCCGCCAGCACCTCGATGATCTTTCGCACGTCGTAAGCCTGTCGGCGGTTTTCCGGGACCAGGGTTCTCAACAGGTTTTGATCCGGGCAACTCCATTGTGCAAGGTCTCCCTGGAAATAGGAGAGATACTGCTTGGCCCTCTCAACAGCCTCGACATCATCCTCCACTACGATGTCGACGACACCATTGGATGACTGGACCGAAATGGGGCCGATCTCCTCTGGCTTGAACTTACCCAGCCCGCCCCCTTCGATCATGGCCGGACCGGCCATTCCGATATAGGAATTCCTCGTGGCGATGATGACATCGCTCTGCCCCAGCAGCGCCGCGTTGCCTGCAAAGCAGAAGCCGCTCACGATGCCGATGACCGGCACCAGACCGCTGAGCCGTGCGTAGTGGGAAAAGGACATGAACTCGAGACCTGCCACGATGGTTTCGACTATATCTACGTCTCCGGGCCGTCCCCCCCCGCCTTCGGCGAACAAAACCGTGGGC
Organism: uncultured Desulfobacteraceae bacterium; assembly: GCA_964631805.1. Taxonomy (GTDB): domain Bacteria; phylum Desulfobacterota; class Desulfobacteria; order Desulfobacterales; family CAZWAE01; genus CAZWAE01. The sequence continues at coordinate 2,161 of CAZWAE010000292.1, forward strand.
AGCTTCTGCTTGTAAGCCAGCTCGAGCATCCGGTCCTTCTTCTTGTGGTTGAACCACCCCTGGGTGCCGGCCAGGACGGTATAATCGTAACCCAGCACTAGACAGCGGGTTTTGGACCGATGGAATAGATCGCCGTTGATGGAACCGATCCGGGCCACAAGACCGTCCGCCGGTGTTTTCCGGACCAACTCCTCCATGGGTTTCCTGCGGCGCTGGGCGGCAAGGGCCAGGGATCCGTATTCTATCGATCCGCCCGGGTCAAGGAGGTCGGCGATATTCTCCCGTATGGTGCGCTGCCCGCTCTGACGACGCCGCGCCACCGCTTCGGGGCGCGCCTTGTCCCGGGTAGTTTCATGCCGCGCCAGTGTTTCGGCCAGATCCGCACGCATCTCCTTATGCTTCATTTCGATTCAGCTCCCTCCCCTTTCAGGATTCGATAGACGGTTGCATGCCACTATCCAACCCCTCAATTCTGCAGACACTTTCAAGAACCTAAATTGAACGATTAGCCTTTAGCGGTTAGCTGTTAGTTTAATGAATACAGGATGTTTTACTATTTCAAATTTCCACCCATTGGGTGTCATTTTTAATTAACATAATGCCCTAATTTTTAAAAGCTAAACGCTAATGGCCAACAGCTAATCGCTTAACCTAGGTTGAAGTTGGTTGCCCGGGATGTTAGATTCCTGTTGTCAACATCCCGGAAGAATATAAAACGATAACCCTGTTTGTTTGATCCCCATCGAAAGGAGAAGACGTCGATGAGAATTCCCCTGTTTCCGTTGGGTGTGGTCCTGTTGCCGGGCATGCCCATGCCCCTGCACATTTTTGAAGAACGGTACAAATTGATGATCTCCGAATGCCTCGATGCCGGCGCATCCTTCGGAATCATCTACTTCGACGGCCAGGAAATATGCTCCATGGGGTGTCTGGCCCGGATCGGAGAGGTTGTCCAGCGATATGACGACGGACGGATGGACATTCTGATTCTGGGGCAGGAGCGATTTATCATCCATGAACTGATTGAGGACAAACTGTATATCGAGGCGAATGTAACGCTTTTCGATGACAACTTCCCCTTTCCGGAAGAGGACTTGAGCGCCATCACCGACAAGGCGAAATCACTTCTTCACAAGCTATCCGACGCCGCACCGCTTAACGTGTCCCTGGATGAATTAAAAAACCTGGACATCAAGTCGCTGTCTTTTGTCATCGCTTCCCTCTCAGCGTTCACCCATGAGGAGCAGCAGCACTTTCTCGAGATGCGATCCAGCGCCGATCGGCTGAAAAAAACGGTCGATGCCCTCACTGTCATCGTCGAAAGGTCGCGGCTGACCCAGGAGATCCACCGCATCATCGGCGGCAACGGGCATCCGCCGAAAAAACTGCTCAAGGATTTGTAATCAAATGGTGTACAGCACTACCAGACACCTTGTCGGATCATTGCTCAAACTCTTTAGCTTGTGGGGAATATCCGAATTGAAATGGATGGACTCACCCGCCTTTAGCAGGTGCACCTTTGAACCCAATGTGAACTCCAGGTCCCCGGTAATCACGAAGATAAACTCCTCGCCTTCATGCTTATAGGCCACGGGTTTGTGGGCCAGGTGGGGCTCAATCGTGATCATAAACGCCCGCAGGTGGCTATTTTCGGCTTCCGGGGTGAGGGTGGTGTAACTGTAATTTTGTGTGCGCTGGTGGTAGGCCTTGGCGCGGCGATCCTTGATGGCGGTCTGCTCCTCCTTGTTGAGAAATGTGCCGGGATCCACTTCCATGACCTGGGCCATTCGAAGAATAAAACCTACCGGTGGGGACAATTGTTCGGTCTCCACCTGGGAGATGAAATCGGGGGTCTGTCCGGTGCTTTTGGCCAGTTCGGTTTGCGTCCAGTTGCGGGCTTCGCGCAATTGGCGTACTACAGCGCCGAACCCACTCTGTGGCGTATCGTTTTCTTCACCGATATAGCAGGCCGAATCGGCAAGGCGGCGCATGACCAGCTGCTTTGCCTGTTGAGCCAGCAAAGGTAAAAAGGTCCCGGCATCCGCCACGATGCCGATGTCCGCCAATTTAAAAATAGGGGCATCCGGATCGCGGTTGACAGCCACAATGGTTTCGGCCTCCATAATACCGGCCGTGTATTGAACGGCACCCGAGGTGCCTACCGTAATCAACAGGTTGGGGCGCACTGTTTTACCGGTTTGACCGATCAGTCGCTCCTCTTCCACCCAGTGGTGAAGCACCGGCGGACGGGTGGCTCCCACCTCCGCCCCGAAGGCGGACGCCAGTTCGCGTACCAGGCCGAACCCCCGCATATCGCCGAGACCGGCACCTCCCACCACAACGGTTTTGGCATCTTCAAGGCGTCGCGTTTCCAAAGGCTCCATGGTACGCTGTTTAAGCCGCAATCCCTTGGGCAAATCCACTTTCTCCGGCACGATCCATTGAATGTCGGCCCCGGAGCCGGTATCCGTTTCCGGCGGCACGCCAACCCCATGGGGCTGGACTGTGACAAAAGCCATGGGCCAGCCGTGGGCCAGAGTAATATCGGCAAGAATCTGCCCCCCCCACGCCGGACAGCGGCCTGCGACCTGTCCATCTTTGAGGATCAGGGTTTCACAATCGGCAATAAGCCCGGCCCGACAGCGTTGGGCGCTAAAAGCGGCGGTTTCGCGCCCGAAGTCATTGAGGCAGAACAG
>CAZWAE010000293.1:0-4824 GCA_964631805.1 uncultured Desulfobacteraceae bacterium
AGGCGGCGGTTTTCCTCCACCAGTTTTTTCTGTTCCAGTGCCTGGCGGATGGAGACCTTCAGATCCACGATGTTGCAGGGCTTGGTGAAAAAACGGTAGATCTCGCCCTCGTTGATGGCACGGATGGCCGATTCCAGGGTGGCCTGGCCGGTGAGGATCATCCGGATGGTGTCGGGATATCGTTTGCGGACCACGGCGAGAAACTGTGACCCGGACATCCCGGGCATCTTTTCATCGGAGATGATCACATCCACGGGGTGTCCGGCAAGCAGGTTCAGGGCCTCCTCGGCAGATCCCGCCGTATAAACCTCGAACCCATCCTTGGTAAAGGCTTCCGCCAGCATATCCCGTATGGCCGGCACATCGTCCACAAGAAGAATTTTTTGTTTCATGGCATGGTCCTCCTATATCTTAACCCGATCTCTCTCCCTGGGTGCCACACATTTTGTTTTCGACCCCTCGTTTGTTAGAATTTCCTGCGCCAGCGCCAGTTTCCTGTCGATATCCTCATCGACCTGGTCTGGATCGTGGTGGTAGAGATAGAGGGTACCCACCTCTGCCCGGTGGGCCAGACGGGCGACCTGGTCGATAGAGGAGTGTCCCCAGCCGACCTTTGCAGCATAATCCTCTTCGAAGTAGGTGCAGTCCGTGATGAGTACATTGGCGCCTCTCAGGAATTCAACCAGTTGGTCCACATAAAACTCGTTGTAATACGGGTTGCCGGGCGGGTAGAGTTCATTGTCCGTGATGTAGCAGATGGACCGGTCCTTGTAGGTGACGCGATAGCCCAGGCAATCTCCCGGATGGTTCAGCAGCATGGTCCGGATATGAATATTATCGATTCTGAATTCACCCTCCTTCAGATCCCGGAACGACACCCTGGCGCTGAATTCCTTGATATTCACGGGAAAGTAAACACCATCCATCTGGCCCGAGATGAGTTTTTCCATGGTGTCGTCCCCATGAGCGGGACCGCATATTTCAAATTCGTTGCCCTGCATATAAAGCGGGATGAAAAAGGGGAGGCCGTTGATATGGTCCCAGTGGGGGTGGGAAATGAATATTTTTGCCCCGATCATGGGCCTTCCGGAAGCCAGGAGGTGATTCGACAGCGGTTTGATCCCCGACCCTGCATCAAAGATGAAAAATTGACCTCTCGGAAATTCGAGGCTGACGCAGGAGGTATTTCCACCGTACCGGACGGTGCGTTTCCCGGGAACGGGGAGGGTTCCCCGAACACCCCAGAACGACACCTCTATTTTGTCCTCGATAATTTTCAGAATTTTTTCACGGATCGTGTTGCCGTCTACCGGTTTGACAAAGTAGCCGTCCGCCCCGAATTCGAGGGCCCTTTTCTGGTCGAACTCGTAGGATTTTCCTGAAATGACGATAAACCGCGTCCCGGCAAGGGCCGGCTCCCTTTTTAGCTTCCCCAGCAGTTCGAGACCGTCCATTTCCGGCATCATCATGTCCAGAATGACGCAATCCGGTTGTGTCTCAATGATCTCCCTCAAAGCGGCGATACTCGACGTGTTGTGGGAGATCACATGATCGTCGTGTTTCAGATATCGCTCCAACAGTTTGATGGCGATCCGGTCGTCGTCGACAATATAGAATTCAAGTCTTTTATTCACGGCTTTCTCCCTTGAGATCATCGATCACCGCATTCCGGAGCGGTTCGGTGAATTTGACATGGACAGAACAATCGCTGTGCGGATGAAGCTTGACGCCGATGACCGTTCCCTTTTTCTTCAATGGCGAAGGGGGTTCTTTTCCAGGCAGTGTGAATTGGAGGTGGAGCATCCTCCCCAAGAGCAGTCTGGCCGTTTCAGTTTTCTGGGTTTTGATAAAAAAGGACAATCCCCCGATGGAAATATCCGCCAGGTTTCCCTTGAAAGGTTTGCCCACGGGTTTGCTCTTGCCGCTGAGAATCTGGGTGGCGATGGCACCTTTCACCTCCACCCGTATGCAACCTCTGCGGTCCAGTCCTTTTTGTTTCAGAAGATCTGATGTTTGTTCTTTGCCGATGCACCAATCCCTGATCTTTGCGGCCAGGGACGGCGCTTCCTTGTCCCATCGGTCCAGCACCTCCCGGTCCAGAATGTTCAATTTGGCGGTCGACAAAGAAATCAGGGAGGTGGTGCAGACAGTGTACTCAAAAAATGTGTCGGCACCGCCGATGTCGCCCGGTTCCAGTGTGGCCAGAAGCAGGTCCCTGTCCCCCTGCCGGCAGGTCAATTTCAACTGCCCCTGGGTGACAAAAACCAGCGCGGTGTTAAGGTCTCCCTGCCTGAAAATCGTATGATCGGCACCTACGGCCAACTCCCTTAATGCATAGTAAAGCGTATTGATCTCTTCGGGGGAAAGCGTTTGATTCAGATGGGCCCAGACATCGAGAAAATCGGTGTCGATGGCACCGCTCTCCTCATTTTCGATGATTTCGCCCGTCCGAATGATCTCCGTCAACGCCATGGGGTTGATTTCGATCAGCTTTTCCCTCAGTGATTTGGCGTCTGAAAACCTTTTCTTTTCTGCCAATTGGCCAATGATTTTGGCAAGATAACCGACGGCCCCCTCGTTATCCGCCTTATCAACCAGCCGGTCCGCATGATTGATGTGTTCGGAGAGGTCCGCCGCCGGTTCATCGTCGGACGCAGTCCCGGTGGCAGAGACATCCGACATTTGGGGAGCCTTGTCTGCCACGGGCATCCCCGATCCGTCATTTTCGCCCCGGAATCGTTTCAGTTCCGAAAATACTTCCCCATTTAGGGGGTGGATCTCTTCATGGATGACGGAAAGAACCTTTGCAGCGGCCTCACAAATATCGGGATCGGTATCGGTGAGACCACTGGAGAGCTTTGAGATGATCTGTTCGGCCGTTTGCGGTTTTCCCTTTGCGTAAAGTTTTTCGACGGTATCCGGAAGGGACTGCATCACCTGATCGTCCATGAAAGAATACCGCTGACCTTTCATGATACTGGTCAGGCCGGTCTTGAGGCGGATCGCCTGATTTTTCCGCTGGGCATGTTCAAGATCATATCTCTCCTGGATGCCCATTTCCAGCGCTTTTGCTCTATCCGAGGACATGAGCAACCGGTATGCCCGGACAACCGCTTCCCGGTCCATTGAGTCCGGTTTTCCGCCACCGGCTTCCACTTTTTCCTGCATGAATCTAAACTTTGCGGCAAGTCGTTTGAACTTCTCGTCGTCGACCTGCTGAATCACCTGGCCGAGAAGGCCATTTTCCAATACATGTTCGAGGTTGTCGGACAGAACCGTGCCCAGCAGGTCGCCCTTCATCTGTGAGATGGCAGCCGCCGCATCCGTCGACGCAGGCGTTCCCTCATCCTGACCTGAAATATCACCCATTTTTCGGATCATCTGCCCGAACTTTTCGGACATTTTTTTCCGAGACATCTCCTCTTTCTGTTTTGACATCTGTTGCATGCCGGCTGAAAAAACCTTGGCGATCCGTTCAGGGTCGGATGCGATCTTTTCTGCGGCCTCCCTGTCGATCCCGAGTTCCGGATTGTCACTCGTTAAAAACTGCAATACCTTATCCTGCATGACATTCGCAGAGGCTTCTCCCACAGGGACTTTGTCGTCTCTTGACACGGCAACATACACTTTTTTATCCAGTTGAATATGGGGCATGTGGTGGTGTTCCATTTTTTTACGGATCCCGCCCTCATTTTCGATCTCTTCGGGTTTGCGGCTGATCAATTTCAGGAAATCGGTAAGCTCCGATTCATCGATGCCTCTCCTGAAGGTAATGGACCTGATTCCAAGGTTCAGCATTAAATTCAGAAATGAATCCACCTGGGGTTTTTTTCTATCCTTTTCATCTACCTGCTGCTCCTCGATGAGAAGATCTTTTTCCGATTCGGCATAAACAAGCGATTCCTGTGTTCGGAAGATCTCCTGGAAACAAGGATGGATTTTTTCCACCGACTTTGCAACGATGGCGCTGGTGGAGGGGTAGAGCCGGATATTGGTCAGGGCTGCAATCATTGCGATCAGCGCCTCGACCGCCTTTTCCTGTATCTCCCTGCTGGTCATCATGTTTCCTCTTACCACAATCTCAGGCCATGGACTTCGGGAAGTCCTGAGTCAATGATTTTTTGGGCAACAGCGGCAATATCATAGGGGATAAACCGGGTCTGGATCGAGTGCCGCCGGGTATCCAGTATAACATATTTTGCCCGATTGTCGCCATCCCTCGGTTGACCGACACTGCCGACGTTCAGAATGTACCGAAAATCGTGGTTCAGTTTTGTCTCGCCCTCTGTCAGCGGCCTGCGGCTGATCCTTTGCCCGTCAAATTCTATCAGCTCCAGGCAATGGGTGTGGCCGGTAAAACAAAGCGGTTCCTCCATTTTGGAAAAAATGTCCCGCATCCGCTTTTCAGAAACCCAGAATTGATAGGTCAGGGGGCAGTCTAAAGGAAAGCCGTGAACAAATCGGCAGTTGTGGCGAAGCAGAAAAGTATTGAGACTTGCTGAAAAATTGATTTCATCATCCGTCAGTTGGTCTTTTGTTTTTTCTATGGAAATTTTGGCCGAGGCGTTGAATCTGGCCAGATGAGTGTGGTCATGAAGCGCCAGTTCATGGTTGCCGATCACCGAGGGAATCTGTTGCGCTTGAATCCGTCGGATCACTTCACCTGATTCGGGACCGTAGCCGACATTGTCACCGAGGCTGATCACATCGTCCACATCCTGCTGGTCGATATCGGAAAGGACACGGGTGAGCGCATCCATATTTCCGTGGATATCAGATATGACTGCGATTTTCATGGATACTCAAATCAAAAGTGAATATGGG
>CAZWAE010000294.1:0-4785 GCA_964631805.1 uncultured Desulfobacteraceae bacterium
TGGAAATCGATCCTATGGTAACCGAATTCGAGAGGTTGTGAAAATGGGCAGATCGGTGTTGAGCAGGATCGGTATCGCTTCACTGATCATGATGGGATCCGTATTTTTGAGCCGTCTCATGGGGATCGCCCGCGTGATGGTGATCGCCCACATCGGGGGCGCCGATGCTTCTGTAGACGCCTATCAGGCCGCGTTTCTTCTTCCTGAGATATTGAACCATCTTTTGGCCAGCGGATTTTTATCCGTTACCTTTATTCCTATTTTTTCAAGCTACCTGATTAAGGGGAAAGAAGCAGAGGGGTGGCGGGTGTTTTCCAATATTCTCAGCTGTTTCGGGGTGCTCCTCATCATTTTTATCGTACTGTCCATCGCCTGTGCGCCGCTTCTCGTCAGCATTCTTTTCCCCGGACGCACGGACCCCCTCTGGCAGGCCCAGGCAGTCCGGATGACGCGAATCATCCTGCCAGCCCAGTTCTGTTTCTTTGCCGGGGGTCTCTTCATGGCGGTTCAATTTGCCAAAGAGCGTTTTTTTCTTCCGGCGGTTGCCCCCCTGATCTATAATTTCGGCATCATCTGCGGGGGCGTCTTGCTGGGGCCTGTCGTGGGGATGGAAGGTTTTTCCTGGGGGGTGCTGGTCGGGGCCGGGGTGGGCAATCTGCTGATCCAGTATCTCGGAGCCAAAAAGGCCGGGATGGTCTTTCGCCCCACATTCGATTTCCGGCATCCTGAGTTGATGCGGTACATCCGGTTGACCCTTCCATTGATGCTGGGCCTGACCATGGTCTTTTCAACGGAGATTTTCTACCGGATCTTCGGTTCCTATCTGACGGCGGGCAGTATCGCTGTTTTGGATTACGCATTGAGAATTATGATGGCCCTGGTGGCATTTTCCGGACAGGCGGTGGGAGTGGCATCATATCCCTATCTTGCCCGTCTGGCGGCCGAGGGAAATATGGGTGAGCTCAACCGCCTGCTGAATCAGCTGTTGAGATATCTCACCCTGGTGTTGCCGGTTTCCGCATTGCTTATCGTCCTCCGCCGGGAGGTCATCGTCATATTGCTCCAGCACGGCCGGTTTGGAACGGAACCAACCGAATTAACGTCCCGTGTGCTCTTTTTTCTCATGGCAGGGGCCTTTGCTTTTGCCGCACAGACAGTGGTGGTCAGAGGGTTTTATGCCGTCCAAAATACACTGCTCCCTGCCGTGGCCGGGTCCATGGTGGTATTGGGAAGCATCCCGCTCTATATGATGGGGGTGCGGATGATGGGGATCGGCGGGGTGGCGGTGGCGATCTCCTTGTCGGCATTTTTACAGGTATTGATCCTGTTCATGATGTGGAATCGTTACAGCCATAACCCGGACAGCCGGAAGGTTTATGACAGTTTTATCAAAATGGCGGGGTTCAGCATATTGACGGGTTTTCTCCTGATGGGTTTTAAACAGATTCTCCCGGATCGTTTATCGGACACCGGTTTTACCGGCAGCATCATCACCGTTTGCCTGACCGGCGCCGTTTTTTCGGTCCTCCTCGTTGCCGGCGCCCGTCTTCTCAAAATAAGCGAGTTGCAACTGGCCATGGAGAGAATCAACCATCGAATCCGCGAACGCTTCAAACAGGCGTAGCGCAGCATAGGGGGATGAGGTATGAAACCGGATGAGTGCGATTTTGTAGAGGCGCTGAACACCGGAACGGTGGATACCCATTTTACCACCTATCATGAGTTGATGGCCAGCAAGGTGCAGGAAATTCTCCTGGTGGCCAGCCTTTATGACGCCTATATCCTTGAAGAGGACGGGAGTCTCGCGTCAAAAATCATCAATGAGTACCATGGGCTGAACCTGAGCCGTCCCCCGAGACTGACCAAAGCGGGTTCGGCGAAAGAGGCGATTTGCGTTCTTGGGCAGAGGCATTTCGACCTGGTAATTGCCATGCCGCATCTCGAGGACATGGATCCCTTCGAACTGGGGAGGCAAATCAAAAAGATGCGGCCCGACCTGCCGGTGATTTTGTTGTCCCACAGTGCAGGGGAGGCCCTGCCGGACACGGAAGGGAAAAACATAAGCGGTATCGACAGCGTTTATGTCTGGACAGGGGATTCCGATCTTCTCCTGGCGCTGGTAAAAAATGCCGAAGACCGGATGAATGTCGAGCGCGACACGCGGAGTGCCATGGTTCGTGTGCTTCTCCTGATTGAGGATTCGCCTCTCTATCGTTCCATATTCCTTCCACTGATCTACAAGGAGGTGGTGAACCAGACCCAGGCGATTCTGGAAGAGGGATTGAATGAGGAGCACCGGCTTCTGAAAATGAGGGCCAGACCCAAAATTCTCGTCGCGGAAAACTACGAAGATGCCCGTGACCTGTACGAGCGGTATAAACCCTATGTCTTCGGGGTCCTATCAGATACGCGTTTTCCTAAAGATGGACGGATGACGGCGGATGCCGGGGCTGTTTTTCTGAAAACGGTGAAAGCGGAGATACCGTTCCTGCCGCTGCTTCTTCTCAGTTCGGAACCGGAGAACCGGGAGAAAGCCAGCGAGATTCCGGCGGTTTTCGTGGACAAAAATTCACAGGTACTCACCGCTGAGATTCACCGGTTTTTCCTGAACAGCTTGGGATTCGGGGATTTTATTTTTCGCCTGTCGGATGGCACTGAAATCGGCAGGGCCCCGACTCTCAGGGCCTTGGAAGAGTTGCTGCCCAACGTCCCCGATGAACCGGTGCTATACGAGGCACAGCGAAATCGTTTTTCAAATTGGTTCATGGCCAGGTCTGAAATCAATTTTGCCTCGGTTCTGGCCCGGGTGCCCGCTTCCGAATTCACCGATGTCCGGCAGATGAAGCACTTTATCGTTTCAAGCATCAGGGCGCTTCGGCGGTGGCGGCAGCGGGGGGTGGTGGTGCAGTTCACCCCCGATGATTTCGACCCGGAGATTTCCGATTTTATCAAGGTCGGCAATGGTTCCCTGGGGGGTAAGGCCAGGGGGCTCGCCTTTTTTTCAAATCTGCTGCGCCAGAATCCGGACCTGGTACGAAAGTTTCCGGAGGTCAACATCCGTTTACCCAAAACCCTGGTGGTGACAACAGAAGGGTTTGAATCCCTCGTGACGGAAAACGGCCTGTGGGCGCTTGCCGAAAGCCGGAAACCGGACAGGTCTGTGTCAAGGGGCTTTCTGGATGCGACGGTACCCGATTGGCTGGAAAGCGCGCTGACAGCCTTTCTGGAACAGGTGAAATTTCCCCTCTCCGTCCGGTCCTCAAGCCTTCTGGAAGATGCCCATTTTTTCCCTTATGCCGGTCTGTACAAAACGTTCATGATTCCCAACAACCACGCCGATTTTAAAATCCGGCTCAAACAGCTATTGACGGCGCTCAAACTGGTTTACGCTTCCACTTTTTTTGAAGGGCCGAGGACTTTTTCCCGAAGTACGGCTCAGCAGTTCCGGAAGGAAAGTATGGCCGTCATCATCCAGGAACTGACCGGCAGCGCCCACGGCGATTATTACTACCCGTCCATATCCGGAATCGCCCGCTCGCACAATTTCTATCCCGTATCCGGGATGAAAGCCGAAGAAGGGGTTGCCAGCATCGTCATCGGTATGGGAAAGGCCATCGAGGAGGGATGCGCCCTGCGGTTTTCTCCCCGATATCCGAAACTGCTGCCCCATTTTTCAAAAATAGAAGATATCCTGGAAAATGCACAGCGGTATTTTTATGCTTTGAAAATGAGCGGCTACGAGGATGATCTCAATTTTTCAGGCGGCATCAATATTGAACGCCGCGACATTGTCGGGGCGGAAAAGGAGCTGCCGGTGAAGATGCTGACCAGCCGGTATGACCCGGATGAACATCGGATCCGGGACGTGGCCACCGGTGCCGGATTTCCCGTGACCTCATTTGCAGGAGTTTTAAAATATGAAGTGTTTCCGCTTTCAGCCCTTCTCACCGAATGCCTGGAACTGGGACAAAAGGGTATGGGTTGTCCGGTGGAGTTTGAATTCGCCGTCAACCTGAGGCCCGGACGTCAAAAGAAAAAGGGAGATTTCTCAGTTCTTCAGATGCGGCCCATGGCGGCCGGGGAAGGTTTGATGAGCGTGGAGATCGAAGATGCCGACAGGGCGCGTGTGTTTTGCATCTCCTCCCAATCCCTGGGGCACGGGAAGCGAGAAGATGTCTCGGATATCGTGTGCGTGAGGCCCGATAGGTTCGATCCGGGGCGCACAATATCCATCGCCGAGGAGATCGGCCGTATCAACGCGGGACTGGTATCGGAAAACCGTCCTTACCTTCTCGTCGGACCGGGGAGGTGGGGGTCTTTCGACCGTTTTCTGGGGATTCCGGTGAAATGGAAAAACATTTCGGGAGTGGGTGCCATCATCGAACTGCGGAACGAGACCCTGAGTGCGGATCCATCCGAGGGGTCTCACTTCTTTCAGCACCTTACCGACCTGGGAATACCCTATGTCACCGTTACGGAGGGGTCTTCCGATATTTTCGACTGGTCCTGGATAGAGAGCGTCTCGCCCCATGAACAAATGCAGTACATTCAGTGGTTCCGACTGGATGAACCGTTTACCATCGTCACAGACGGCAGAACCTCCCGGTGTGTGATGCTGAAGCCTGAGAATTACCATGACCATTGAACCCCAAGCGATTCTCCTTAAGGCCATCGACCGGTTCTACGCCGGATGGCCCCAGCGTTTTCCAGGCGAAAAGCGTCTGAGACAATGCAAAATCGTATCCCATCGGGGTGAACACGATAACCGGCTTGTCCTGGAAAACA
>CAZWAE010000295.1:0-4772 GCA_964631805.1 uncultured Desulfobacteraceae bacterium
GGAAAACCCAGAAAACAGGCTATATCAGCGATTATGTGATCGCCGACCTGAACAACGACGGCACCGATGAGGTTGCCTTTTCCGTGGTGTTGAAATCAGGGCCTATCGTCACGAATGCCCGGAGCTATATTGCCAGCCTGACATTAAAACCGCCGAAAGCACCTTGAATTTAGTGCTTTGCTATTGGCTGTTAGTCATTAGCTCAATCATTACAAAGTGATAGAAACCGTGGTGACCCAACTAACAGGTGTGGGGCCGGAATCTGGGCAATGCCCGGGAATATGTGCTAACAGCTAAATGCTGAACGCTAATCACTCATCACGGTAATCCACAAAGCTCCAGCGCAATAGTCCGGCCGGCCTACGGGCATCGGTCCTCCTGCCGGCCAAAACTCGCAGCTAAGGTCGCCTAACCGGCTCAGACAGTTGCCCGGCATACAACCCGATACCCATGGGCCTCCTTGCGGAGGCAACTTGAGCTTTCTGGAGAACCGCATCACTCATTTTTTAAGCGCTGAGTTGCATTGGTGAATGAGCGGTTGCGCGTTTTCAGCTCCCCTGAATTTCAAAAGGTGCGACAGCGCTTTCCTAAATCTCCCCAGGTTCATATGGCTGACGGCGATGCAGATGTTCAATCCCTCATCTTCGGGAAAATTGGAAATCCCTTCGGATAGAACCCGAACGGATCCATCATAATCACCCTGCTTCTGAGCGATGATGCCCAGGCCCAGAAAAGCCCTGGCATCCGGGTGATACGTCAGCGCTCTCCGGTAAAGATTTTCGGCGGTTTGTTGTTTATCACAAATGGCGTCAACCCGGGCGTATTCTCCCTGGTCCAGGGTCATGGCGAGCCGGGAACAGAAATCGGCATGATTGGGATATAGGGTTTTACAGTCTGAAAGTGTAATGTCTTCTATGTACCGCGGCAGGTTTTTATAGAAGTGCGTCCTCAGTTTCTCGCCGAATGCCAGCACCCGGTCCCGGCTGAGCCCGGGATCGATCTCGAAATACATGATATCCTCGATGCGGCGCAGCCAGATGTCATCGGTGGCGCTGGATCGGTTTTTGTAATCCTCGTAGAGTTTCGTTCCCGGGAAAAGATCCAGAATATAGAAGATGGCGCCAAGCGGTTTGATCCTGTCCATGAGATCCATCGTTTCCCGGATGGTATCGCCGGTTTCTCCGGGACAGCCGTAGATAAAATAAGCCCTTGCCATGATGCCGTGGGCGATGGTGAGGGCAAACGCCGTTTCGATCTGATCCGTTGTGATCTGCTTGTTGAGCAGACGGCGATTTTTTTCACTGCCGCTTTCGACGCCGTAGCTGATCTGGGTGCATCCGGCTCTCCTCATCCAGAGAAGCACCTCCTCATCCACGGCATCCACCCGGGAAATGGCGGCCCAGGTGACGGGTAGTCGGCGGTCCATGATCATCCGACAGATTTCTATAACCCTTTTTTTGTGCAGGGTAAAAGTATCGTCCGATATATAGAAAAATGAGATCCCTTTGCGGTGCAGCCGTTCCATCTGGTCGACAAAATAGGCAGCGGAGTGATAACGGACCTTTCCCCTCCAGAAACCGGGTGAACCGCAGAAGGTGCATCGGCTCGGGCACCCTCGGGTCAGGGCGAGGTGCCGGTAGGCAAAATGGATCGAAGGATCGGGCAGTTCGTCCAGATTCCGTATCAGGGACCGATTCCGGTTTTTCACCGGCTTTCCGTTTTTACGGCATGCGACGCCCGGAAGTCGTCCGGCGGCGTCTCCATCCCCCGATTCAATGCAACGGACCAATTCAAGAAATGTAACCTCTCCCTCACCGGCTACAATATAGTCTATCTCCGGGAAGTGGATGAGGAAATGGTGCCAGAGGGTGGTCGCTCCGATACCGCCGAATACGGTTTTAACGGTGGGAATGATCCGTTTGGCGACCCGGGCGATGTCGATGCCGCCCCACCGGTTGGCGTTGAAGATGGAAAAGCCGATGATATCCGGTCGCTTTTCCCGGATTACCGCTTCAACTTTTCCGGGAGATTTGTTGATGTCGTGCCAGTTCAGCACCTCCACATCGTACCCGTTCTGGAATAGCGCCGCGGCGATGTAATAGAGGCCGATAGGTACAACACCCGCATCCTCAGTGTGGATTCGATCTTCCAGGCAGTAGGGGTAAATCAACAGAATTTTCATGACCGATTGCCATTTGGTGCCGAACGAAAAGTCCTAATCCGAATAAAATCAGATTAATAACAACAAGTTATTTGCTTGTCAAACGGTATTTCTTTATGCTATTTGTCTTGACATCATTCAATGATTCCTATGAACCCTTACCCATAAATTCGTTTGTTTGATGGTAAACCGCCCTTTCGATCCGCACGGAAAGGCTGCGTGGGGAAAATGCCCGTGTAATATGAGGATGATGTCATGAGATTTTCACGGAGATGGCGCGTTTGGATGACAGCGTCGTTACTATTGTTGCTGGCGGCACCGGTGGCTGCCCAGGATACGGTCCGCATTGTTTACAACGCCGGTGTCGCTCCCCTGAAATTCGAGGATGCAGCGCAGCGTCCCCAAGGGCTCTTCCCGGATATCTGGCGGCTCTGGGCTGAAAAAACAGGAAAAAAGATCCGGTTTGTCAAGGCCTGGTCCTTTGCCGAGTCCCTTGAATTGCTCAAAAGCGGACGGGTGGACCTTCACGCCGGCATTTTCAAAACAAAGGAGCGGGAGCAGTACCTGACCTATTCCGACCCCCTGCTCCAACTCGACTACCACATCTTCACCCACCCGCAAGTCCGGCCCATTTCCGACTTGGAGGACACATCCGGTCTCATTGTCGGCATCGCCAAGGGCGGATACACCGAGAAATTTGTGCGGTCCAAGGTGCCCGACCGCCGCCTGATGGTTTACGACGGTTTTGCGGAACTGTTTCAAGCGGCCTCGGCCGGAGAAATAAAGGTGTTCGTGGCCACGGAGCTCAGCCTGCTGTATTACCTCAACCAGAACCAGCGGGCCAATATATTTCAATACGACCTAAAAACCCCCTTGTATCATCAGACCTATTACACCGCCACCGCCAAACCCGATCCGGATCTGATTCCCTCTGTTAACCGCGGGCTTGCGGCCATCAGCCCGATGGAGAAAAAATCGATCGAAAGCAAATGGATCGTCAATAAGACACGGGAGATTCCCCAAACCCTGGCCGGTTTGCTCACGCCTGCTGAAAAGGCGTTTTATTCCAAACTTTCAATCCTGCGCGTGCACAACGAGAGGGACTGGAAGCCCTTTAATTTCAACGAAAACAGCATGCCGCAGGGGTTTTCCATCGACTACGTCAAATTGCTGGCAAAAAAAACGGGACTGGACATTCGGTTCGTTTCCGGTCCGACCTGGAACGAGTTTCTCGAAATGACACGGACCGGCGAACTGGAGATCATGCTCAATATCGCCAGGTCCCCCCAGCGGGAGGATTTCCTGTCCTTCACCCCGCCCTATATCCAGATGATCCAGGCGTTGTACACGCGCAAGGAGTTCCCCCAGGTGCGAAGCATCGAGGATCTTTACGGAAAGCGGATGGCTGTCCCCAAGGGGTTTTACCTTCAGGAGGCGCTGCAAAAACATCCAATGGTCCAGGTGGTGGAGGTGGCCGACACGACTGCAGCCATCCATGCGGTTTCCGTGGGAGCGGCGGACGCCATGTTCGACCTGATGCCCGTGGTCAACTACATCATGGATCAGCTCCAGGTCACCAACCTCAAGGTGGGGGGAGACATCGGTATTGTCGAAAGCAAGCCCATTCCGCTTCACATTGCCGTCCGAAAAGACCTGGCCCCCCTTGCGGGTATTCTGGAAAAAGGAATGGACCTCATCTCCGGCGAGGAACTTTCGCGACTCAGGGAAAAGTGGCTCATCGCCCTGAGTTCGAGAAAGTCGATGTTGGATCTGACGGATCAGGAAATATTGTGGCTCAACCAGCATCCGGAGATTCGCGTTCACAACGAAGAGGAATGGGCTCCCTTCAACTATTTCGAGTACGGCTCTCCCAGGGGACTTTCCATCGATGTCATGAACCTTCTGGCCAAGCGGATCGGCATCAAGGCCAAGTATATTACCGGCCCGAGCTGGGGCGAATTCCTGGATCTTGTCAAGCAGAAAGATCTGGATGTGATGCTCAACATCATCAAGACCGAGGACCGCCAGAAATATCTGCTTTACACCGAGCCCTACGCTTACAACCCCAATGTCATCGTCAGCCGGGATAACCAGGGCTACGACAATATCGAAGAGCTCTTCGGCAAGACCGTCTCCTTCCCCAAGGGGTGGTTTTACGAAGAGATCCTCATCAAATCCTATCCCCAGATCAAACGGCTCGCCGTGGAGGACACCCTGGCCAGCCTCAAGGCGGTGGCCCTTGAAAAGGCGGACGCCGCCCTGGCCGAGTCGGCCGCCGCCGCCAACCTCATCGCAAAGCACCTGCTCACCGGTTTGAAAATGTCCGGCGAGGTCGACATCGGCAATCCGGAGGTGGTCAAGCTCCGCATGGCCGTGCGGGATGACTGGCCCCTTTTGCAATCGATCCTGCAAAAGGCATTGGCCAGCGTGACACCGGCGGAGATGGCGGCGATTCGTACCAAATGGCTCATGCAGTCCAGTTTGGTTGTGGTGGACGTTCCTCTTACCGTAGAGTAAAGAAAATGGATCGCCGATCATTCCAGGGTCACGGTCAACGGGGATGAATGGCGGCCCTTTTTCATCCGGGAACCCAGCGGCAACTACCGGGGAA
>CAZWAE010000296.1:0-3339 GCA_964631805.1 uncultured Desulfobacteraceae bacterium
ATTGACGGATAAAGATCTGATTCTTGCCATCGACAACGGTACGCAGAGCCTCAAGTCATTGATTTTCGACATCCGGGGAAAACTGCTGGCCCGGGTGCAGGTACCCTTTGAGCCGTATTATTCGAAAAAGCCGGGTTGGGCGGAGCAGGATCCCGCGGTGTTCTGGGATGCACTCTGCAGTTCTCTCCACCGGCTCTGGGAGGCGCACCCCGGGATCAAGGACCGCATTGCCGGTATGGCGCTGACCACCCAGAGATGCACTTTCCTTAATGTTGACCAAAGCGGAAACCCGCTCAGGCCGGCCATCGTATGGCCGGATCAGCGAAAGACCCACGGGCTGGCACCCCTGGGAGGCCTCTGGGGGTTGCTGTTTAAAATCGGCCGTCTCACCGATACCATCGAATACCTGCAGGCGGAGGCGGAGGCCAACTGGATCAGGACACACCAGCCCGATGTCTGGCGGGCCACCCGAAAATATCTGATGCTGTCCGGGTATCTGACCCACAAGCTGACCGGTGAATTCAAAGATTCGGTGGGATGCCAGGTGGGGTACATCCCCTTTGATTATAAAAATCTGCGATGGGCGGCCTCATGGAGCTGGAGGTGGCGGTGTATCCCCATGTCCCCCGACCTGCTGCCCGATCTGGTCGAGCCTGCTGGGATCCTGGGACACGTCACCCCGCAGGCGGCTGCGGAAACCGGTTTGCCCGAAGGGCTGCCCATGGTGGCCGCCGCCGCGGACAAGGCGTGCGAGGTGATCGGCTCGGGAAGTCTGGATCCCTCCATCGGATGCCTGAGCTACGGGACCACGGCCACCATCAACATCACCCACCGGAAATATATCGAACCGATCCCGCTGCTGCCCGCCTATCCGTCCGCCGTGCCGGGATTTTATACGGTGGAGGTGATGGTCTATCGCGGATACTGGATGGTCAACTGGTTCAAAGAGGAGTTCGGCCAGCCCGAGCAGGTGGCTGCGGAACGACTGGGCCTCACACCGGAATCGCTTTTTGATGATATGGTGTCGGATATCCCGGCGGGTTCCATGGGCCTGATCCTGCAGCCCTACTGGACACCGGGGTTAAAGTCCCCGGGCCCCGAGGCCAAGGGGACCATTATCGGCTTTGGAGATGTTCACACCCGTGCCCATCTCTACCGTGCGATCCTGGAGGGTTTGGCGTACGCCTTGAGGGAGGGGCGGGAGCGGATCGAGCGCCGCAGCGGGGTGCCCATCACCAGCCTTCGGGTGTCCGGCGGGGGGTCCCAGAGCCGTACCGCAATGCAGCTGACGGCGGATCTTTTCGGGATACCGGCCGCCCGGCCCCACATCTACGAAACCTCCGGTCTC
The DNA here is from genome assembly GCA_964631805.1 of uncultured Desulfobacteraceae bacterium. Taxonomy (GTDB): domain Bacteria; phylum Desulfobacterota; class Desulfobacteria; order Desulfobacterales; family CAZWAE01; genus CAZWAE01. Next base: position 1,349 of record CAZWAE010000296.1, read on the forward strand.
GGGGCGGCCATTGATGCTGCCGTCGGGCTTAAGCTGCACCCTGATTTCGATACGGCGGTTAAAACCATGACCCACACCGGAGAGGTTTTCGAACCGGATCCGAAAAACCATCGGCTCTACAGCGACCTCTACCGCGACGTGTACAAAAAGATGTACCGGCACCTGAAACCGCTGTACGAGAGAATTCGGGAGATCACGGGGTATCCCGGTTGACATTTATCGAAACACTGTGGCCGACTATGAATAATTTATTAGTGAATATTGGTTATTATCAAATTTTGTGATAAAAACCAATTGTGTTTATGCTAATTAAATGCTAATATCCAATATTGATTTTTTTATTGAGGCGTTTGTACCTGCCTAGACTACATAGAATATGAACCGCCACGGGACTCACCATGAAACGATTGGCAGAAACCTATCTTTTGGAATGGAAAGACCGCAAATCCCGCAAGCCTTTGATTATCAGGGGTGCCAGGCAGACCGGTAAAACATATCTTGTTGAAAAATTCGCTGAAACCCACTTTGAGAACCTTGTAAAGGTTGACTTTGAATTCGATATTGCTGCCAAAACCATTTTTCAAAGCAGAGATCCGATCCAGATCACCAACGAACTTTCCCTTTATTTCGACATAAAAATTGCTGCCCGTCGAACGCTTCTGTTTCTCGATGAAATCCAGGCATGTCCTGAAGCTATTGTGGTTTTGCGATACTTTTATGAAAAAATGCCCGATCTGCACCTTATCGCCGCAGGATCGCTGCTTGATTTTGTCTTGAGGGATTTTCCCTATTCGATGCCGGTTGGGCGGATCGAATTTTTGTTTTTGAACCCGATGACCTTTGAAGAGTTTCTTTTGGCCACAGCACCGATGCTGAGCGAATATATCGGGCAGTGGTCAGTCAAGGATCAAATCAGTACAGCCTTGCACAACAAACTGAAAGAGAGCCTCAGACACTTTTTTTTCACGGGAGGGATGCCAGAGGTCGTTGCTTCCTATGGACGGGATCAAAACTTTTTCGAGGTTCAAAGACGGCTCAGTGCTATCCTGACGACGATGCAGAATGATTTTGCCAAATACGGTTCCAGAAAACAGCAGGATGTTTTACAGAAAGTGATGCATTATGTTGTCGGCAATGTTGGGCGAAAGGTCAAATATGTCAATATTGACAGGGAGATTCGATCCGGTATCCTGAAAGAAGCGTTCCACTTGTTGGCCATGAGCAAGGTTGTTCACTTTGTAGAAAGGAGTGCTGGCAATGGTGTACCCTTGGGCGCAGAAGCATCGTTGAAGGGATTTAAGTCGATTTTTCTGGATATCGGTCTGGTTAACAATTTGTGCGGGCTCAGACTCCTTCATCCGGAGGGATTGATGACGGTCCATGAGGGTGGTTTGGCGGAGCAGTTTATCGGGCAGGAACTGCTCAGCTTGTCCTCCTTTTTTGAAGATTCCCGACTCTATTTCTGGAACAGGCATGAAAAAAATTCAAATGCCGAAATCGACTATCTTTTCAGCCATCAAAATTCTGTTGTACCGATTGAAGTAAAGGCCGGGAAAACCGGTACGCTGAAATCCCTCCACCTCTTCCTCTATGCCAAGCAGTTAAAGTTTGGACTGCGTTTTAACCTGGATCGGCCTTCATTGGGAAATTTTACTGCAAAAGTTCGCGTAAAAAACAAAGAAGGCCTTCTCGACTACACCCTGCTGTCACTACCTTTATATCTTGCCGGCCAGACAGGCAGGATTTTTGATGAAATAAGTAACCATCAATGATAAAAAAACTTAAACCGTAAGGAGAACGAGAAGAATGAAAACCGGCGAAGGCGATTGATCCGGATATGGCGGGGGTGGGGTTTCAGTATAGTGGTGGCGCTGCTGGTGGCGACCTCCTTTAAGTCCGCCATCGCCGACTGGAACGATATCCCGTCCGGGTCGATGAAACCGAGCCTCCTGATCGGGGACCGGATTTTTGTCAACAAGCTGGCATACGAT
>CAZWAE010000296.1:3439-4737 GCA_964631805.1 uncultured Desulfobacteraceae bacterium
TATTTCATGATGGGGGATAACCGGGACAACAGCGCCGATTCCCGCTATTTCGGGTTTGTCGACCACCGGCTTGTCGACGGCAGAGTGACCACCGTGGTGATCTCCCGCGAGGGATCTTTCCTGCATCCACGGTGGGATCGGTTTTTCCTGAACCTGATTTAATCGGCCATAGTCGATTTCATACAATCAGATGCTCCACTGTCAGTCCGTCGATCCGGGAAAAATGCCGGATGTCGCAGGTCGCCACCGAAAACCCGAGAGACAAAGCTGTGGCACCGATCATAAGATCATGGGCGCCGATCTGGATACCATTTTTAGCCAAGCTGGCCCAAAGCTCCGAATAGATCCGTGCAGTGGAAACCACAATGGGATAGGTGGGGAACAGCTCGATCACCTTTTCGACGAAAGCGCTCCGTTTCAGTCGCCGTTGCATTGAATCCGCCCTGTGGACACCATTCAGCAGTTCTGCAACGGTAATCACACTCAGCCCGAAAGGCTCTTTTTCCCTGCCGGCAATGAACGTATCGATATGCAGTTTCCCCCTTTCGGCCTCAATGATAACGCTCGTATCCAAAATTACGCCCATGGCGCCTGCTCCGGAAGGGAGGGCTGAGAGTCGGCAGATTTTTTAAGATCGGATGCAAAGGCTTCGGCTTCATCGCCGAGACGCGGAAGGCTTTCAAGGATGGATTTGAGTTCTTGCAGGGGCTTTATCCGGGACCCTTCTGAAAATGGTTTCATTGAAACGATCGGTTTGCCGCTTCTTTCGATAACATAATGCGTGCCGTTGAACTTTATGGTGTTGAGAATCTCCGAAAACCCCCTTACCGCTTCTGTTGCCGATATATGTTTTTCCACGATGTTACTCCAGTGTAAAATATGATAATCATATTTTACAACTTAACCGGTTGTTGTCAATATGTTTAAGAAATGAAAGGGTCGCATCTTCATTCTTCGCGGGATTTATGATAAAAGGCGTTAAAGTTCGGTGCAAATTCAGTTGGGTAGAAAATCAGAAAGGTTGAAAAAAGTTAACCGCATAAAAAATGAAGAAGGATCCTTTTATCTCTCAATAACCGAATCAAACTAACCAAAGGAGTGCCCGATGGCAGCAACGATTGTTATGGTTCACGGAATGTGGGGTGGCGGGTGGTATTGGGAACATTATAAGCGCTTCTTCGAAGCGGAGGGTTTCGAATGTCTGACACCGGATCTTCGTTACCACAACGTTGCTCCCACCGATCCGCCCGATCCTCGTCTGGGCAGCACCAGCCTTCTGGACTACGCCCGGGATCTGG